>JANTGI010000029.1 GCA_024762995.1 Saprospiraceae bacterium
TGGGGCCAAATGTAGTATAATTATGGAAACTTTAGGTAATTGTTAACATAACAATTTGATTACGATAAAAAATAGCAAAAAAATGGATGTTTTCCAATTACTTTTTCAAGTAAACACATCCCATTCCGGCTGTTTTCTGATATCAATGACTTGTTGAGTCATCGCATCGGATACTGTTTGGGAGCTAGCCCAACGTCTCCGCTTGAGACCGGCAGACTTAAGCATGGGGACTTGTAGATGTGACGTCCCACCCCCTTTCAAGTAGGAAGTGGCATTTTGATGTAAATCAAGGCTCAACTCCCCATCACCGGCAAATAAAGTCCAATCTATTTTGCTCCGCACTTGATAGTGCTCAATATGAATGGAAGAATACGTTTTTTCTTGATTAGACTTGTCAAAAATGTCATCATGGCCTTCGTCCATAAAAGCTTCCAAAAAATCCCAACTTTTCCATATCCCTAGGATAATAGCTTCTTGATTATTGGCTTGATTCCAGCCACCAAATTGAGCCACAAAACCTTCAGTTCCTTGTATAGAAGCCCACTGAGCTTGCGCCAAAGTAAAAGCCGGCTTCTTTGATTCGGGCACTGTACAAAAGATAAGTTTAAGTACCATGAGAATGATTTAGGGTCAGCGATGGGGAAAATCTTGTTTGCACCTATGAGACAGCAGCCAATAAGTTAATGGCTATTTAAGGCTTACAAAATACAACACGTGATTAGATAGTTGGTGATGGGGTGGGATTTTGGGATGCCTAAACTCTTTCACCTTTTTCATGCCGATTTTTTTCATTACCTTTTCAGAACGAAAGTTGACGCAAGGGGTAAAAGAATAGACGCCATCAATCCCCAAATCATGAGACGCAAAATCCAAACAACGAAGGGCTCCTTCAGTGGCATACCCACAATTCCATGCTGATTTTTTGAGCCGCCAACCAATTTCGACGCAAGGAGTAAAATCCTCTTCAAAACTTGTTCTTGCCAAACCAATAAATCCAATAAAGGACTGATCTTGCAATAATTCCACTGCATAGAAGGTAAAATGATTCTCTTGGTATTGCGCTTGCAGTCGATTTAATAAATCTTGCGAATCGGCTACGGACAAGGTACTAGGAAAAAATTCCATCACATCCGGGTCTTTATTCATGGCACTCAACTCCCCAATGTCCTCTTGTTTCCAAGCCCTAAATCCTAATCTTTCCGAGGTAAATAAATACATCTTAAAAGCGATATACAATGGCATTAATGTGCATGCCGGCACCTACCGAAGTCATCACAATGGTATCTCCTTCGTTCAATTGGTGATCACCTAATTGTTTTTTTAAGATTAAATCCAACATCGTCGGGACCGTAGCCACCGAACTATTCCCAAATTTACCAATGGTCATAGGCATAGCCCCTTCGGGGGCTTTTTGCTTATACAATCTGTAGAGTCGTTTGATTATGGCGGCATCCATTTTTTCGTTGGCTTGGTGAATCAATATCTTTGATATATCGGTGATGTCCAAACCGGCATCTTCAATAGTCTGTTGGATGGCCTTAGGCACATTTAACAAGGCAAATTCATAAATTTTCCTACCCTTCATCTTGATATACAGATCGTCGCTCTTTTTTTCAGGATTATAGGTGGGGCCGTTATACAAATAATAAGCTTCATCGTAAGTATAACTCAATGTGTTATGACTAATAATTCCTTTCGGCGAATCCGAATCCGCGGCTTCCACTACCACCGCACCGGCTCCATCCGCAAATATCATAGAGTCCCGATCGTTAGGGTCAACTACTCTCGACAAGGTTTCCGAACCTACCACCAAAATTCTCTTTGCTTTGCCTGATTTAATAAAAGCATCGGCTTGAATCATCGCTTCCACCCAGCCCGGGCAACCAAAAATCATATCATATACCACCATATTCGGGTTTTTGATACGAAGCTTATTTTTTACTCTGGAAGCGATACTAGGCATGAAATTGGAGCGGGGATTACCATGCACCACCTCGCCAAAATTGGTCGCACAAATAAGGTAATCCAGGGTTTCCGGATCTATATTGGCATCTTGGATGGCTTTCTCGGCGGCAAGCGTCGCCATGTCCGAGTTGTTTTGATCAGGACGAAGATAACGTCTCTCTTCAATATTCGTTATCGCATAAAACTTCTCAATAATGTCCTTATTGGAGTTTGGATATGGCTTCCCATTTTCATCAAAAAAATTACTTTGAAGAAAGTCCGTGTTTTTCTTCTTCACTTCCGGCAAATAATGCCCACTCCCGATGATTACAGTCTTTTTCATCTATACAGATTTAGCGAGGTAATTGCACACAATTAACAAATATGACGGTTTCTTTCGAGACCAAACCACAAAGCTACAAATTTGTTTGTACTTTCTACTAACTAGCCCACTATTCTTTATGGCACTCTTCTCCTACTAGCTCCGTAACTAGTTGACAATCAATACATTGGCAAAATAAAAAAATAACTATAATTATACCGAATGGTATAATTACTTTGATTTTGACCGGATATCATACCATCCAAATACAATTTCACCGTCCATCACCGCATTCGACAACCGATATCCGCTTCTTCATTCACCGGCCACGCCATCATCCCATCTAGGGTCAGCGACCAACTCAATAGCCCCGTCTTTAGTCCTAAAAATAGCATCGACCGCACCAATATAGCCACGTTTAACCACCGTATGTCCTTTCTTCCGCAAGCCTTCCAATACGTCAGCGGGGAAACCCTCCTTCTCCACGAAAATGGTATCAGGTCGCCATTGATGATGAAACCTAGGCGCAGCAACAGCTTCCGCACCGGTCTTCCCAAACTCCGTGACATTGACAATCGTCTGAAAAACAGAGGTAATAATCGTCGAACCGCCGGGACTACCTACCACCATCTCCCAATGCCCGTCCTTGGCGACGATAGTGGGTGTCATAGAACTTAACATCCGCTTGCCGGGCTCAATGGCGTTGGCTTCATTGCCTAGCAAACCAAATTGATTGGGCACACCGGGCTTCGCACTAAAATCATCCATTTCATTATTCATAAAAAATCCACCGCCTTTGACAATGACTTTGGAGCCATAAGCCGAATTGATGGTCGTTGTCGTGGCCACTGCATTTCCGGAAGGATCAACAACACTAAAATGGGTTGTTTGCTCATGCTCTTCGGGCAACAATTTGCCTGCTTTGATGTCAGCGGCAGGCGTGGCCCTTTCGGGAATAACCGGCATCCGGCTATGGATGTAGGCCGAATCTAAAAGCCCTTGGATGGGCACCGGATAAAAATCCATATCCCCCAAATGCGTAGCTCGATCGGCATAGACCCGCTTTTCTGCTTCAACCATCAAGTGCATGGCCTCCACCGAATGAAAAGCCATGGTATCCATCCTAAAATTTTCGACAGTTTCCAGCAATTGCATCAAGGTAATGCCTCCCGAAGAAGGCGGCGGCATCGAAATCACTTGGTAATCTCGATAGTATCCTTCCACCGGCTTGCGCCAAATCGCCCGATAATTAGCCAAATCCTCCAACGAAATAATCCCATTGGATGCCTTCATTTCATCCACTATGGCTTGCGCAATTTCACCTTTGTAAAACCCCTCAAAGCCCTTTTCAGCGATTTGCGTAAGCGTATGAGCCAATTCCGGCTGCTTCAAGGTATCTCCGGCCTGCCACAAACCTTCTTTGACAAACGCACTCGGTGCCCGGTTGAATTTCAAAAAATCCTTTTTATATTTATTAAGGCGATTGGCTTCCAATTCTGTTATCGGAAAACCTTGTCGGGCTAATTGAATCGCCGGAGCCAAAAGTTCCTTAAATGACTTCGTCCCATATTTCTTGTGTGCTTCCACCATACCCGCCACGGACCCGGGCACCCCGCTCGCTAACCCACCAAAACGACTTAACGAATCCAAAAACTGCCCGTTTTCGTCCAAATACATATCGCGTGTCGCCTTTGACGGAGCCATTTCGCGAAAGTCCAAAGAGGCTGTTTGCCCGTCATTCCATCGAATAACCATAAATCCGCCGCCCCCAATATTGCCCCCCAAAGGAAAGGTCACCGCCAAGGCAAATTGAGTCGTAATGGCCGCGTCCACCGCATTACCGCCGGCTTCCAAAATGGAATTTCCGGCTTCTGCGGCATAGGGATTGGCACAGGTGACGCCCCCTTTTTGTACCCGTTTTGTTTTCACAGACGGATGGACATAAGCCTTTGAATTTGCGGGAGGCTTCGATTCACAAGAAATTAAACCTAATACGACCAAAGTAAGTAATAAATAGCGCATGAGTCATCTTTTTTAGTAAGGTGTGGTGACAAAGTTAATTATTTTTGGGTATTCTCCATATAAAATCCGGATATAAAGGGAACTAAAGAAAAATCACCACATCAAACCACTTCCGCCACCACAAAAATACTCCCGGTCACAATAATCAAATCTTTCGGAGATGCCTTGCGCTTGGCCGCAGCCAACGCCCGCCTTACGCCAGAATAGGCACGACCTTGGATGCCTTTTTGTTGGGCCTTTTGCCATAATTCTTGGGCATCCATACCGCGCGGGATATTCGCTTTCGCAAAATGATAATAGGCAGATTTAGGTAAGATGTCAAAAAGATAACTTGGGTCTTTATCATTGACCGTACCTAGAATGATAAACATGTTTTGATGCGGAATCTTTTGGATAGCTTGCGCAAAAAGGGTCAATCCGGCCTGATTATGCGCACTGTCCGCGATTATCAACGGTTTTTCCGCAAGGATAGTCCAACGCCCAATAAAATGAGTCTTACGCCGAATATCCATCAAACAATCCTTATGGAAGCCTCCCGAAATCTTCTTTAGCTTTCGCAAAGTAAAAAAAGCACTGATGGCCGTTCGCAAGTTATTTTCCTGAAAAGGACCAGATATATCTGTCTCCAACGGGAATACGGAATCTTCATACTCCAAAGTGCCTTTAATGCCGGTCATTTTGTTTTCTTCGATATGAAGGGTAATCGTATTTTCCGCAAGGATTAATGGCGCATCCATTTCTTTGGCCTTTTGCTCGAAAACCGATAAAGTGCTCGCCTCTGCTTCACCGATAATCACAGGCACCCCTTTCTTGATAATTCCGGCTTTTTCTTGAGCTATTTTCGGCAAGGTGTCCCCTAACATGGACTGATGATCCCAACTAATATTCGTGATGATGGACAAAATCGGCGTGATGATATTCGTAGAATCCAAGCGCCCGCCCAAACCCGTTTCGATAATCGCAATATCTACCTGTTCTTGCGCAAAATAATCAAAAGCCATCGCCACGGATACTTCAAAAAAAGAAGCATTCCATTTTTCAATGGACTCCAGATGCTTGCGCACAAATGAAGTCACCGAACGTTTGGCCATCAATTGCCCGTTGACTTTGATACGTTCTCGGAAATCTCGATAATGGGGAGATGTATAATATCCTACTTTAAGCCCTTGAGCTTGGAGCATATTGGCCAAGATATGAGTCACAGAGCCCTTGCCATTGGTACCGGCAATGTGGATGGTGGGATATTTTTGGTGGGGATGCCCAAGAAATTCCATCATCTGAGTGATATTCCCCAAATCTTTCTTGAATGCTTGGGGCCCGACTCGTTGATACATGGGCAAGCGTCGAAACAGGAAATCCATTGTTTGTTGATACGTCATACCCTACTCCTTCTCAATAAAAAATTCAATGGCTTTGGAGCGAAACCGAAGATTAGAGATGATGTTAGGCTGCTTACGGACTTGAATAGGCAAGGTATTCATGGAGCTACCCGGCTTCACTTCCGCAAAATCCGCCACCAATTCAAAATCATTAGGATTTACCTTATCAAACTGACTCAAGGGAATAGAAAAAAAGATTTTCACCTTATCAGGAAAAACCCGAATAGAATCTTGGGCATTCAAAAGGGTAATGGGGACGAAAAAAGACTTTTCCGTAAGCTGCTCCACATTCAAAGTCACCAATACGGCATCCGGTTTTAGCGTAAGCGTATGGTTTTCATCCAACAGTTTCAAGCGATGGTCTATAATGGAAGATTTGCAGTCTTGTGGTGTCCAAAGCTCGGTACCCACAGAATTCATGGCTTCTAAGGTCGATCGGGGCCCCAAAACCTCCACCGAATCAGGCACTACAAAAAGAGGCCCTTTTTGGGTATATCCCGGCCGAAAGGTGGGCTTATAATAAACTTTGACCGGTAGAGTTTTGGTCAATTTCTTATCTACGGCAAAGGAAAAATTGTCCGGAGTAAAGTCAATAATATGGACTCCTGAAGAAAATCGTTTTTCTAAGAAAGGGACGATTTCCCGTCTTTCAAGGTTATTTTGCCCTAATTTCAAATTAGGCAAGGAGATATGAATGGGCTTTTTAGAGTAAGAATGCAACAAGGACCAACCTTCTCCCGAGTATGTCACATGCACCGATTTGGGGGGCGGATTGCTCCACGCTAAGGTATCCGGCAAATCACAGACGACGCTAAAGGTCTCCGAAGTCCGGTATTCCTTCGACAGTTTTACAAACAACCAAAAGACCAAGGCAATCAATAAAATAATCAGCCTTGTAATTCTTTCTTTGGTGAAAATAGTTGGTTTATTTATCGACATTGGTATCCACCACTTCGCCTGTATTAATCTTTGGCAACAATTCAGTCATTTCTTTAGAAATAGTCCCACGCAAGAATCTCAAGAAAGTCTTTTGACCCACTTGAAGCGTAATGACATTATCTTCCACTTTAGAAATTTTGCCAATCATCCCACTATTGGTGACCACTTCATCCCCCCGCTTAAGGTTGGCAGAAAAAGCTTTCTGATCCTTCTGCTTCTTTTGCTGCGGGCGAATAATAAAAAAGTAAAAAACAGCCATGATAGCTAGTGGAAATAATAGTCCGGTAATGTCTCCCATATTATTTTGTTTTTGCTGGTAAGCATCTATCACGGGTTATTTTCATAAACACCACCCATGCAGATTAATTATTTTGGTTCTACGTAGCCGCGAAGATACAACTTTACTTTGTTTGGATGGCTATTAGCGATAACAGTAATTGGTTTATTTTGTTTTTTTATCTTGTTGGTCGTATTAAATACCACGACTATAGAATCAGTATCGCCGGGTTGCAAAGGCGTATTCGTGTTATAATGCGGCACGGTACAACCGCAAGTGGAATGAGCGACCTTAAGCATTAGGGGTCGTTTCCCGGTATTTTTGTATAAAAAAGTGTGCTTGACAATATCCCCTTCATGGACGGTCCCAAAATCATATACCGGTGCTTCAAAATCCATCTTGGCCATCAAAGACGTATCTTTTTCGTCACCAAAAACACTGTCTTCTATGCGGATAATCTCGGAGTAATCTCCATCCGGTTTTTTGACGGCTTTGAAGGTGTCGTCTTTCGTTTCCGCTGTTGTATTCTGACAACCAAAAATCATCGTCAATCCGAAAAAAAGAAATAGGTACTTCATTCTTTTAAAATTTTGTTTCCATCATTGAAAGAATCGTAACGCTTAGTTTGCCATCAGGCTGCGTCATTATTTATTCCACTTGCGCAATTGATTGAGAACCGCGCGAAAATCCTTATGCAATTCAGCTTTAAAAGTCATTTTTTCTTTGGTGGTCGGATGTTGGATGGATAAAGAATACGCATGAAGTGTCGTCCGGGTCATAATAGGTTTTTCTTCTTCGTATTTCCCAAGATTCAATCCCTTTTTCTTGACAAAGGAAAGCCTAAACTCTTCTTTATTGCCATACAAGAAATCAATCGCCAACGGATAACCAATAGAAGCCAAATGCACTCTTATTTGGTGCAACCGCCCGGAATGTATATCGGCTTCCACCAAAGTATAGTACTTAAACGATTCCAAGACCTTATACGTTGTCAACGAGCGTTTTCCGCGCTTGTTAATGACCATTTTATTGTATTTGGTCATAGAAGGTGCCAATGGTTTATCAATACTTCCTTCTTTTTCAACCATCCGTCCTTCGACTAAGGCCAAATAGGATTTCTGAACCCGACGGTGTTCAAAGTCCATACTCAAGGTACGATGCGCTTCCGCATTTTTTGCAAAAATAATGATTCCACTAGTTTCCTTATCCAGACGATGTACAATGAAAACTTTTCCGTATTTTTTGTTGAGCATTGTCAACAAATTGGGTTTTTCTACCGCATACCTATCCGGCACCGTCAATAACATCGCCGGTTTATTGACCAAGATAATGTCTTGATCTTCAAAAATGATATCGAGTTTTTTACTTTTCAAAAGTTTTATTTTGTAGGTCGGTCAGAATTTCTACCTAAACGATGGGCAAAGGTAGCTGTTTTTTGCCTTCCGGCAAAAGTTTATTTGGGTGGTATGCTTTTCGGTGTGGAAGCAGACACAAAAATCGGTGATGGAGACGATACAGCTATTCAAAAAACTAGGAGTCTCTGACAAAAGTCATTTTAGTTTTTGATAATTATCGTTTTTTTATAGAAGTAAATCCAAGTTATTTGGGATAGAAACTAATTGTTCACTTAAAATTTGGTCTTTATGTATGTACACGTAGCATTATTCAACATTCAGGAAGGGGCGGATATCACCTTTTTGGAGATGCAAAAATTTGAAGAAAATTACGATGCTAAGCCCCATGGTTTAGATCATTTTCATATCCTACAAGACCGCGCTAATCCGCACCGCTATTGGTTATTGGAATACTGGGACAGCAAGGAGGCTAGAGATAAATTCGAGGAACTACCTATTCATAAAGAGTTTCACAAGAATAGAGCCCCTATCTTAGATGGAGAAAGAGAATCCTATGAGTTAGACTTGGTGGTCTGATAATCTTTCCAATAGTTCATCAATAAAAGCCCGCTAGCCAATTAGCGGGCTTTTTTGTAGATACTTAATAAAGGGTAACTGTTTAGGTAGCCGCAGGCTTTTTGCCAAAAAATGACCTTTTTATCATAAAATTCTGTTAAAAAATCAAATTTTCCTTTATAATTCAAGTTATAAAGCGTTATTTTGTTACTAACTCAAGTTTGGGTAGAGCAGTCTGTATCCGACGGAAAAGTTTACAAGGTCCGTATTTGTTGGCTTTTTGCATTCGTTTCCTAAAATCAGATTTATCTGTATGCCGATTTATTTCGGTGACCGGCAGGCTGCTGTACCGATGATTGAGTGAATAATCATTGGTCAACTATGAAGTACACACTATTAGGAATTTTGTTTTTTTGGAGTTTCTCCACGGGTCTATTTGCGCAAGTACCCAATGATATTTGTCTGTATGCCACGCCTATTCCTAGTGTCGATCATTATTGTTCCGGCCCAACTGAATTCACCAATGTCAATGCCGAAGTTGATCCTAACCCACCTGCGAACAGCTGTCAATTCAATTATGACCATGCCGTTTGGTTTTCGTTTGTTCCTTTAGAACCAGCGGTGGTCATCCGCGTCACCGGTACTGCCGGAGAAGGCACGCTAGTTGATCCCTTAATTGGGGTTTTTGGTGGAACTTGTGACAATTTAACACAAGCCGGATGCACCGGAAACAGCTCCGGTCTTGGGGTTACAGAGTTAACCGTAGGGGATTTAATTATCGGGCAAACCTACTATCTGATGGTGGATGGTGTGAATGGAAATGTAGGGAGTTTTCAAATTTGTATCAATGATTTTATACCCGTACCCTTTCCTCAAGCCGATTGCTCGGCAGGAATCATACTTTGTGACAAGACGGGATTTCAAGTAGAAAGTCTAGTGGGTATTGGTAATGACCAAAATGAACTAGACCCTTCCTCATGCGTAGGTGAAGAATTTGCTTCTTCGTGGTACAAATGGACATGTGATCAATCCGGCACCTTGACCTTTGACATCACCCCCAACAATTATGACCCCAACAAAGAAAATGATGATATTGACTTCGCCATTTATAGGCTACCGGGTGGGTTAGATGATTGTGCCAACAAGGAGTTGGTGCGCTGTATGGCATCCGGAGCCAACATTAACAAACCCTACTCCGCCTGGAAGATATGCAACGGACCCACAGGTTTGAGCGAAAACTCGACAGATGTTTCTGAAGATCCGGGATGTAACGATAATTCCGATAATTATGTCGCTGCACTCAACATGGTATCGGGAGAGAGCTATGTACTCATTGTAAACAATTTTTCTCAATCGGGACTTGGTTTTTCTATTGACTTTGGTGGATCCGGTACTTTTTTGGGCCCCAAAGTGGACTTTGCCGTGGATGCCGTTGCCGAATTTGAATGTGATAAAACCATCACATTTATTGATAGTTCTTATACGGATGTGGGTAATATTGTCTCTTGGAATTGGAATTTTGGAGCAGGTGCCACTCCTGTTTCGGCAGCGACCACCGGACCACATGACGTGGTCTATGAGTCTTTTGGAGACAAAATTGCCGCCTTGACCATCGAAAATGAGCAAGGCTGCCGGGTAACCAAAATTGTGGATTTCTTTGTAGAGTCTTGTTGCGAAGACTTTCCTGATTTGGATGTATCTGCATCGACAATAGACAATTTATGTGCGGGAGATAGCACGGCAGTAATATTGGCGCAAGGCTTCAATGGTAATCCTGCCTATTCGTATAGTCTTGACGGAGAACACTTTAGCCCCAATCCGCAGTTTCCTAATTTACCGGAAGGGGACTTTGTTGTATATATTCAAGATATAAAGGGATGTCTGGATTCTACCTCCGTGGGCTTGGTTGATCCTCCGCCTTTAGTTGTTTCGGCCGGACCTGACTTAGACTTGACCTTGGGTGACTCTACCATACTTAATGGATTTTACACACCGCCCGGTCCTGTACAAATTGAATGGGTAGGGAACACAGACTGGTTACCCTGTGACTCATGCTTAATCCCCGTGGTACGTCCTTTTGAGACCACAGATTATACGCTTCGCATCACCAACGAAAATGGCTGTACTTCTGAAGATGATGTACATATTGGAGTGAATATCGTCCGTCCTTTTTATGCGCCCAATGCTTTTTCACCTAATGGCGATGGTGTTAATGATTGGTTTAGTGTATTCAGCACCGATATTGCCATAGACATTGACGATCTCATGGTATTTGATCGATGGGGCAATATGGTCTATCGAGACCGGAACGTTCCACTCAATAACCCTTCAACAGGCTGGGATGGCACTTACAAAGGCAAAAAGCTAAATCCTGATGTCTATATCTGGGTCGCTAATGTTCGTTATCTTGATGATGTTGTCATTCAATTTTCCGGGGACGTTACTTTAGTGAAGTGACTGAAGATACGGTTTAACGGTTTAGCGGCATAACGGCATCGCTCGTTCTCGACTTTTGGGAATTGGTGAATGGTAAAACCTGTCCTTGACGGCCTATTTTGCCTATTTTTTCAGTTGTGGATTAAAGACATTCCCTGAATCGATAAGTCAAAAATCCCATATTTTCTGTCAAAAAGCCGAAATGCGTAAGCAGTTGCCTGAAAACAAAGAAAAAAACAACCCTTAATCCGCAATAAACTACCATAAATAGGTTACCTTTGCGCATAGAATCCATCTAAACCGATGCAAACCTATGGGCATACACTTACTGACGACTTGGGTTTATCCGAGAAAAATTAATTTTTTGTATTCATTTACTTCTCATTGGACGCTTTCCTACTTTGTGCTGTCCCTTTTGATGATGCTGCCTTTATCTTCCATTTCAGCGAATGATATTTATGACACCGCAGAATCATTAGCTTGCCCGGTAGATACAATACCACCGGTCATCACCAACTGCCCAAGTGATACAGTTATTGCCTTTGACACTTCCTTGTGCGGAGCAGTTTTATCTTGGCCGGCCATCATCGCCACAGATAATTGTGATCCGATGCCTACACTCACCTCCAATTATGCGTCAGGAGACACCTTTCATAACTCTGATTTAGTAGTCATTACGGCAACGGATTCTGTGGGATTGACGACGACTTGTAGTTTTATGGTCACTTTGACGGGCATTCAGTTTGCAATAACCAACTGCCCGAGTGCTGTAATCAAACAAGCCAACAATAACTGTCAAGCCGCTGCCACTTGGATTTCGCCGACTATCTTGGACCATTGTAACTCCAATCCGACCTTGGACTCCAGTCATGTCAGTGGCTCCTTATTTGAGCTTGACACGACTGATGTGGTCTATATCTTATCCAATTCGTTGGGCAATTCAGATACTTGTAAGTTTCAAGTCATCGTGAATGACACCATAAAACCCACCTTATCGGGATGTGATTTAGACACGACTATTTATTCAAACACATGTTTTGCGATTTACAGTTGGGACACGTTAGGCATTGTGGCCACAGACAATTGCGATGCCATTTTAATCCCTGATTCTTTTTATCAAAGTAATGATACTTTTCCGCAAGGTACCACCACCGTCACTTACACAGCCAAAGACGCCAGCAACAACACCGGTCATTGTTCCTTCGATGTAACGGTCTTGGATAGCTTTCCACCCGTTGTTAATTATTGTCCGAATGATACCGTCATCACCATTCTGGCGGGATGTGATACGGTGGTTTCTTGGAATGAGCCCATATTTGTGGATGGATGTGACACGATGCTCACGATGACGGCGAACTTCAGTCCCGGTTCAAGTTTTACGACAGGAATTTATACCATAGCCTATCAAGCGATGGATAGCTCCGGCAATATAGGAAACTGCCAATTTCAGTTGACCGTAAAAGACAATCAACCTCCCGAAATGACTCCTTGCCCCAATGATGCGACTATCCAAGTCCTAGCCAACTGTCAAGCCTCTTTTGCCTATACCCTACCTGATGCGACGGACTTATGCTCCGGCACCATCACACCGATTGCCACTCCCAATACCACCGTTTTTGGGGTTGGTATCCACCCTATTACGATCACGGCGACAGATGCGGGGGGCAATAGCACTTCATGCAGTTTTACAATCACGGCAGAAGACCATGCTTCCCCTACAACGACATGCCCCCAAAGCATCGAAATAAATGCCGACGGAACCATCATCAGTGATCCGGATCAAATCATCTCCAAGATTACGGCAGCGGGATGTAATATGCCCATCGTAGAATTTGATTTTCCGCCCATTGTTGACAACTGCGAAGTCATGCTTACCGATAGCTCCGTGCTAACCGCTTCCTTTCCGATTGGAACGACGATTTACACTTACAACTATAGTGATCCTTACGGAAATGGGCAAGCCTGTACTTTTCAGGTAGATGTCACAGCCCACATGCAAACAACGACTATATCCGCTAGTCAAAATCCGGTGTGCCCGGGAACCAACGTCATGCTCAGCACTTCCAATACTTCCCCGACCGCCCAATTTTTGTGGTCAGGGCCATTCAGCTATACCAGTAACTCTCCGACGCCCACCATTACTAATTTTGGATTTCAAAATATCGGAGAATATTCCGTGACGATTACCGATGGCGGCTGTCAATTAGAACCGGTTGCCCCTTTTCTGTTGACCATGACGCAAAACATCGCTGCAAACGATGATGCGGTTTCTCTGCTCTTTAATTCTAAGGATACCTTTGATGTCCTTATAAACGACGAACTGAAAAACCAACCGCCGTCCCTATTTATCGACCAAAACCCTTTAAACGGCACGGCCGAAGTGAGTGGTACCACTATAATCTATACCCCGGACATGGGTTATTCGGGAGCCGATCAGATTTTTTATAAGGTCTGTGTTGCCAACTGCCCAAGTATTTGCGCCACGGCCCAAGTCAATATTGATGTCAATTTTGTAGCCAATACAGATACGTGCCTGATTCCGACGCTGATTACCCCAAATGACGACAACTTAAACGACGGATTAATACTTGATTGTCTAACATCAACTAACGAATCTTCCAAAATACTTATCTATAATCAATGGGGCGGCCTTGTCTTCAAAGCGGAGCCCTATCTCAACGATTGGACCGGACATTTGGAAGGCAATCAAGACAAGCCTTTACCTGATGGCACCTATTTCTATATTTTCTGGAAAGACAAAGAGTCAACGCCCCAAAAAGGATTCATTACTTTATTTCGATAAAAAACCATTAAAATGAATTGAATAGTTTCCTAAAAAGCAAAAATCTACTTAAAAATGAAGCATTTCTTTATCGTTCTTTTACTGTTTTTGACCATGAGTTTGGAAGCGCAGCAAGAAGCTCAGTTTACTCAATTTATGTTCAATAAGCAATATTACAATCCGGCTTATAGCGGGATGCGGGGAGTCCCCACCCTCCAAGCCATTTATCGAAAACAGTGGCTGGGCTTTACAGGTGCTCCGGAAAATCAGCAAGTGAACTTCAACACACCGGTAGCCGGACAAAAAATAGGACTTGGATTGCTCGTCCTTCGTCAATCCGTCGGTATTACTCAAAATATTTCCGGGGTCTTTTCCTATTCTTATTCAGTAGTTCAGTCAGATATGATTTCTGTAAAGCTTGGATTGCAGGCCTCTTTGGAGCAATTTTCCATAAACTTTGCCAACAAAGACAACATCATCCGTGAGCCGGGCGACCCTTCCACTCGAGATGAAAATACCCAAGCGACTTCCGGCAATGTCGGTGTCGGTCTCTATGTCGGTCATTCCAACGTATATGTCGGCATTTCCATGCCCAATATTTTAGAATCAACCATCGGAGTAAATGACGTTGGCACCCAAACAGCCACAAAAGCCCAACACTTGTACATCATGGGTGGTGCGGCCATTCCGATAGGGTCCAATGTTCGGCTACTACCGGCGGCCCTCTTAAAAGGAGTCAAAAATGCACCGATTGGGTTTGACACCAATTTAGGCATAGAGTTTTTTCAATCCTTAACAGTTGGTGCGTCCTATCGTGCCAGTATCGGGGACAACGGAGAATCTATAGACTTTCTGTTACATTATTTAATCAAAAATCGACTGGGAGTTGGACTAGCCTATGACAATCCGATTTCTCCTATCAAGGATTTTTCCAAAGGAAGCATTGAGTTATTGCTACAGTATGACCTAAAATCCAAAGATAATCAAGGCTCGGAAGACATGTCAAATCCTAGGTTTTTCTTTTAATATCCTTCTCCTTTTATCCTTTCCAAGCCTGACGGCAAATAAGCACAAACCATGAAAAAGCTTACCTATTTTTTTATCCTTCTATCAAACTGGCTGAGTCTATCGACCCATGCCCAAGAACCATTCATTTATCCCTCGGTCACCGTCACTAATGAAGAAAAAATAAACTCGCCATTATTGGAGTTTAGTCCGGCCTTTTTTGAAGATGGGATTCTTTTTGTTTCGAACATGTCCCCCGGCAAAAAATATCAAGGCTTTGACAAAAAAATCAAAAAACCAACGATGTCTATTTTCTTGTCCAAAAGGAATGACATTACCAGCAATCTGGAGCATCCGGAACCTTTTGCCTTAGAGTTGACTTCCAAAATGCACGAAGGCCCCTTAACCTTTGACCGGAATGCCGAAAAAGTCTATTTTACTCGAAATGATCTCAAAAAAAGACGAAAAAAATCTGCCAAATTAAAAATCTATGAATCCATCAAATCCGAAGACGGAAAATGGAGTGAACCCAAAGAATTACCTTTTAATCTTGATGATTATGATACGGCGCATCCTTCTATTTCGGCGGATGGACACACTTTAATTTTTTCATCAAACCGGCCCGGGGGATTGGGCGGGATGGACCTTTATAAAACAGAGCTAAAAGACGGAATATGGTCAGACCCCGTAAATTTGGGCAACCAAATTAACACCGAAAAAAATGACATCTTTCCTTTTATCCATGCTGATCATAGCTTATTCTTTTCGTCAGAAGGACATTTCGGACAAGGGGGGCTGGATATTTTTTACTCGACACTTGATAAAGATGATAATTATTCAACCCCTGTCAACCTTGGCCCTCCAATCAATTCGCCCAAGGACGATCTTGGTTTCATTCTCGACAGAGACAAAAAAAATGGCTATTTTTCCTCTAACAGAGAACAGGGTAAAGGAGAAGATGACATCTATGGTTTTAATGTCAATCATGGGGATATCGATGAGTATTTTTACTTTAATCATAAAGTCCCTGATGTCGTTGAAGACCTTTCTGTCAGTTGCACAGATGCGGATGCCAATGAGCCGATAGAGCAGATGAAAATTGCCTTTTTGCCCCTAAACAGCCCGCTCATCGACAGCACCATGTTAGGGCGCGATAGAGCCGGAAAAATAGTTCTACTTCCCCAAAACGGGACAAAAAACAACTTATCCATCCTCCAAAAAGCCATGGAAGAAAATGGCCAAGTAGGCTACACCAATGCCCAAGGCTATCTCCAAATGGCTTTGCCGAAAGGCTATTATGCCATGATCGCCCACAAAGACGACTTTGTTGATAAAATCGCCGTCGTCTCCACCTCCGACCATAGTATCTCCCTAAATCCTAAATATTCACCGGGCTGCACTCCGGTTTTGGGCAAAGTGGTCAATAGCCGGGGACAAACAGGCGTCCCCAAGGTAACCGTCAAATTGGTTGATGAAAAAAACCAAGTGATTACGGAGACATTGACCAGTGAAAACGGAACCTTTGACGCTTGCGCAAAATGTGGCAAGATGTACCATTTTATCTTGGAGATTGATAATCAAGAAGTTGGAAGTACAGACTTAGATACCAAAAATACTTCCTGTGACAAGGCCAATGCGTACAACATTATTATCCCGATTAATGACGAAGCCGTCGCACTCAAGGAAGGCAGTATCATCGAATTAAAAAATATTTACTTCAACTTTAATGATGCAGCCATACGTGCAGGTGCCCGAAAAGATTTGGACGAATTGGTCGATGTCCTCAACAAGTACCCGGACATGGAAATTGAAATCGCCTCCTACACAGATGCGGTCGGAAGCACTGACTACAACCTTGGTATCTCCCAAAAAAGAGCGGAAAAAGCCATGGAATACCTCATCTCCAAAGGAATTAACCCCGACAGATTACTGGCCATCGGTTATGGTGAATCAGGAATCAGAAACCGCTGTAAAAATGGGGTTAAATGCTCCGACAAAGAGCACCAATTCAATCGACGTATTGAAATCAAAGTGACTAAATCCAATCTCCCCGTAAAAGTGACCTATCCGGAAGAACAGGCTACACCCACAGATGACCAGACCCCACCCCCTTCCGTCAATAAAAAGCCGGATTCATCTAATGAATACAATACCTTTCATGTAGTGATTGGGGCATTCTTAATGAAAGCCAATGCCCAAAAGCGTCGCCAACAAGCCATTAATTTGGGTTTTGATGAAGCGACCATTACGTCCTTTTCGGACACGCCTGCTTATCATTCGGTCATCATCAAAACCTTCGATGATTTCAATGAAGCCAAAGCCTTTGCAGAAAAAATACAAAACGACCATGGAATGAAGTATTACATCAAAAAAATGTAGGGGCTTAGGTGGGCCTGTTTTCAAGCAAAAAAAGACATTTTTTTGGTAAAATCTTGTAATAACTAAAAAACTATGAGCTTCATAGCCGTCTATATCACCAACGACTCCAAAGAGTCCGCTCAACGCCTAGCCGATACATTATTGGCGGATCGCCTGATTGCGTGTGCGAATATTTTCCCGATTTCGGCTTCTTATCACTGGATGGGTGACATCGCTCAAGAAAACGAATGGGTGGCGCTGGTAAAAACTACGAAAACAAATTGGATACGTCTAAAAGAAAAAGTATCTCAAATTCATCCCTACGATATCCCTTGTATTATGAAAATTGATGTGGAAGCCAATGAAGCTTATGAACAGTGGATTCGGCAATCCGTCAGATAGTCTCTTGACTATGCACCGACAACTACCCTATCCTGCAAAAAAAGCGCTGATGATCTTTTGAAAAATCATCCTATTCTCGGTACCAATCCGCATAAAAGACATAATTATCTGCAATGCGTTTGACGGTATCTTTAAACGTATCCTCACTCAAAGTTTTAACCTTTTTGGCGGGAACGCCGGCATAAATACAACCGGACTCTATCTTCGTATTTTCCAAGACTACCGCGCCGGCCGCTATCAATACATTGTCCCCGACCACTACATGATCCATCAGGATAGCCCCCATACCCACGAGCACATTATTACCGATAGTACAACCATGAACGATTGCCCGGTGTCCGATAGATACATTATTGCCTATCGTTGTGGGCGCTTTTTTGTAGGTACAATGGATGATTGCTCCGTCTTGGACATTCACCTTGTCTCCCATCTTAATCCAATGTACATCACCTCGAACTACCGCTTGAAACCAAATACTACAATCATCACCCATTACGACATCGCCAATAACGGTCGCATTTTCCGAAAGGTACACATTTTTACCAAATTGGGGAGACTTACCTCCAACAGATTTTATTAGCGCCATAATTAGATATTTTGGAGATTACTTTATGGGTTCAACCTTGTAACCTGCCTTGCGCAAAAGATTTATCACGCCATATCTTGCCCCCAAATGACCGGCACCCACCGCAAAAAACACAGGCCCTTTTTTCATCTTCCCTTTCATCACCGGAATCCAATTACGGTTACGACCCACCAACAAATAATCCGTAAACTCATCACCACTCATTTCATCCATCATACTCACCATCGCATTGATATCTCGGTCTTGATATATTTTGGTCAGACCATCCATCCCACCTGTCTCCGTCGTATCACGGATAGATTGCATCAACATCGCTGCCTGTTGTTCCAGGGGAATACTATCGAACATCGACATTTGATACATTGCCGTTTCCAGTCCACTCATTGGTTTATCCTGTTTTTTGGCAAGCTCCATAATTTCCATCTCGTAAGAAACCATATTGACGGTATCCTCACCATCTCCTTGGGGATTTTCTAACATCATCGAGACAAACATCGGCTTTAACTTATCCATGAGAAAAGAAGGCAAACCCGTTTCATTAAGCTTGGCAGAGACCAATTGATAATCCTCCGTACTCAATAAATCTTTGAGCGTTTTATCTTTCATCATCATCTTTGGAATCAAGGCAAACAAGGCGACAGGATTCATTTCCTCTTCGATATCAATTTCAAATACCACTTCCTTACTATCTTCGATGGCTTTTCGGGTCTCTTCATCCAAGAAAAAAGCATTTTTATCTATCATGTGAATGGTCCCGTACAGATAGGACGGCACCAATAGCCCGTTGCCGGAAATACGCCAAAGCAAGGCCTTAGTCAAGGGTTTAAAAGGCTGATTATCAGCGACTTTTACCGGTGGTGCTGTCGCCGGTGTTTGAGCTTCTCCGGCAAACAAACCAAGAACAGTCAAAACAACAAAAAAGAAAAAACGTCTCATAAAAAAATTTTTGAAAGCTACCTCATGAAAATATTCTACCCATGAAATAGAGCAAATGACCTAGAACAATATCAGCAATCCGAGACTACCGTATCAAAGTAACCTGTCCCACCTGATTTTGCTCTTCACCGTGACAAATAAACTGCGCCCGATACAAAAACACACCGGGATTCACCTTCTGACCGGCAAAAGTCCCATCCCATCGCTCACTTGGATCCGTCGTATGAAAAACACGATTACCCCATCTATCAAATATCTCCAACACCTTAAACTCATCCAAGACGACCAATGGAGTATCAAAAGAAAAAGTCTCATTTAACCCATCGTTATTGGGTGTAAACGCACTTGGGAAAAGCAATTTTTGGCAATCTACCTGACTTGGATCCACCACCGTAATCGTGATCTCATCAGATGCGATACACTGTCCGGAATTGACCTGATAGGAATAAGTCGTCGTCTCCGTAGGCATAGCAACGGGATTGGCAATCTGAGCATCGCTTAAACCTACATCCGGTAGCCATTGATAAGTAATTCCGCAAGGCGAATTAGTATATAACGGCACTGATTCACCCAAATAGATAATGGTATCTCTATTGACTATCTTATCAGGAGCCAAATACAACTCCTTGATTCTCTTCTCCGTTAACGCTCGATTATAGACCCTAAACTCATCAACCAACCCTCTAAAAGGAGTATCCGTAATACCTAGACATGGCCCCCCGGAAAGGTTTAAAGTAGAGTTATTTTTCATATTAATACGAGTAGGTGTCGTTACCGTCCCCACGAGATCCGTATTATAGTACAGGCGCATTCGATTACCTTCACGAACCAACGCTAAATGTTGCCAACAATTATCTCGGTCGATTTTCACCTTAAAATCAGCCCTTTTAGAACTATCCTGGACCGCTTCCACCAACAATTCACCCGAGTTGGATTTATAACGGATTGATAACCCCGGCCCATCTGTACAATCGCTTTTCTTCGTCACAATATCCATAATGCCCGGCTTGGGATATGGCTTAAAATAAAAACTTAAAGTGAAATCCGTGGTACTAAACTGGTTGTTAACCGTACCCAAAAAGACCAATTGGTTTGAAATACCATCAAAAGATAATGCCTGTCCCTGCACCCCGCATTCGCAGATTACAGCATCCGGATCCGGCAAAAATTTCGCTTCATGTTGACCCGAAGGGGAAGAATCCGCCGTGGTACAGTCATCAAATGAATAATAACCCACTAAATTTTGAGTTGTTTGGCTTACGCCGAAAATCGCATAACTCAAAAAAACAAACACAAAAACAAACCTTAACTCGTTGAAATTCATCAATTTATAGATGTTTAATGAAATAAAAGGAACAAGAACTCCGGCAAAAATTGTGGCCATCGAAATAGCTACAAAACGCAAAGATACAGCAAAAACGCTACCGCCCGCCAATTATTATACATCATCATCAAACGCTTTGTTCGATAAGCTTACGCAAAATCGACAAATGGCCTAACCAACAGCACCAACCTCTAAGCCGCCACGCCCGGACTACTTAAAAAGATCCCCTAAACCACCCATGCCGCCGGGCAAAATATCATTGATAGACTGCTGCATTTCGGAAGCTTCACGAATAGCCGCCTCTTCCAAAGCCCGATTAACCGCCTCCAAAACCATATCTTCCACCTCTTCCTTATCAGCGAGATTCACTTTTTCGGGATTGATATTGATATTTAAAATCTCTCTGGAAGCATTTGCGGTCACGACGATGGCACCGTCAGAAAAATCGTAATCAAAGACGATTTCCTTCAATTTCGCCCGCATTTCATTTTGCTTTTTCTCAAAGTCTCCAAATAAATTACCAAACATATTTTTTTCTTTTTTTGTAACTGATTCGGTTCTCGCATTTCAATGCAGAAAATAGAGCTACAAATAAGCCATTTTCCTGCGAGAACAACCTATTGATTTTGCTCAACAGGCACTTTTTCGGCATCCGTTTGAATCCGATAATCCCCCTTTCTCCAATGCAAAAAAGCCATCAAAAGGATTATCACAACCAAAAAAATAGCTGAAAACTTAATAAATCCCTTTGAAAAAAGGAGTCCCGATTGATTTGTTTCTTTATTCTCCACCATTCTATTATTATTTGCCTTCGGGCGCCCGCCTGCAACGGCGGGCAAGTTCAATGCGGTCAATGAGTCAATCATATTACGTTCCCCATTATTTGTCCCACACTCAAATCTTTGTATTTTCATCCAACAGGTCACCATCTTCACCAAAAAGCTAAAACAGTCCCACTCCCCCACCAAAAGCAGCTTGCTGCGCCCCAAAGACCAACAGCGACCGCAGGGAGCGCCCCAAAGACCTCCTCCCGCCACAAAGATAAGAAAATAATCCAACAGAAATCACCCCACAAAAAAGATAAAGCCCCCCACAACTGCACTTCCGAGCAAAAAATACAAACCAATTCTCCATTTTTCCCTATTTTACCGCCCAATTTAGAAAAGCAATCACAAATGAGCAACAAAAAGAATACACTGGCCTTACATTGGAAGATTTTGATTGGTATGGTACTGGGATTAATCATCGGCATCGTAGCCGTCCAAATAGACGGCGAAACAGGCACGATGGCCAAACAATTAGTGACTGATTGGGTGAAACCATTCGGCACCATATTCATCAATATGCTCAAACTTATCGCCATGCCTTTGATTATCGCCTCCCTGATAAAAGGGGTAAGCGACCTACAGGATATTTCTAAATTATCCAAAATGGGTTTTAGAACCATTGCGATATACATTTTGACGACAGTGATTGCGGTGACCATCGGTTTGGTTTTGGTCAATACCCTTAAGCCCGGTGCAGGTGTTTCTGAAAAGACCAGAGATTCCTTAATCCACGAATATGCAGGAGAAGCCACCAAGCGCATAGAAGCAGCCAATGAACAAGCCAAACAAGGCCCTTTGCAAGCCTTAGTCGATATCGTACCCAATAATTTTTTCCAAGCTGCGAGTAGCAATCGGAATATGCTCCAAGTTATCTTTTTTGCCGTATTTTTTGGTATAGGCATCATTCTCATTCCGCCCGAAAAAGCCCAACCCCTTAAAGATTTTTTTGATGGATTCAATGAAGTCGTGCTCAAACTAGTCGATCTCATCATGCTCATGGCACCTATTGGAGTGCTCGCCTTATTGGCAGGATTAGTGGTGGAAGCGCCAAGTGCAGATTTATTTCTCGCCTTGCTAAGTTATAGTGTGACGGTCGTGGCGGGACTAGCGATTTTGATTATTTTCTTTTACCCGACCTTAGTAAAACTGACAACGGGTAAAAGCCCCAAGTTCTTCTTCAAAGGCATTTCTCCCGCACAATTGCTCGCTTTTTCCACTTCGTCAAGTGCCGCCACCCTACCGGTCACGATGGAACGTGTAGAAGAACACCTTGGCGTGGACAAAGAAGTATCCAGCTTTGTACTTCCCGTAGGTGCCACGATTAATATGGATGGCACGAGCTTATATCAAGCCGTTGCTGCGGTATTTATTGCGCAAGTCATGGGTATTCATCTAGGATTGGAAGCCCAATTAAGCATTGTTTTGACGGCGACCTTGGCCTCTATTGGCTCAGCGGCGGTACCGGGCGCCGGGATGGTCATGTTGGTCATCGTGCTGAATGCCGCAGGGATTCCCGAAGCCGGTCTTGCCTTAATTTTTGCAGTGGACCGTCCGTTAGATATGATGCGTACCATTGCCAATGTGACGGGCGATGCCACCGTTTCGATGATGGTCGCCAAAAGTGTAAACAAACTCCATGACCCGAAAGTCAAAGAATGGGATGATTTTGCGTAAGCGATTGCCTCCAATTATTTTTTCACCCCTAATTCATTCCGCATAAAGGTTTTTCATGAAAAAAAAAGTGACTCCGCTTAAGGTCTGTGTGATGCTTGCCATATCTAATACGCTCATCACATTGCTGGTGATTGCGGTACTCTCTCTTGCGGGAAAAACACAAATAAATACTTGGCAAATATTTTTAATCGCGCTATTGGTTTTTGGCGCAAGCTACACCGTAACTTACCTGATTATCAAAAAATACATCCTCCAAAAACTAATTCAAATTTACAAAGCCATCCAACATAAAGGAAAGTCCAAAAACATGCTTATGTCTAAAAATGTCTTTGAACAAACCTCGCAAGATGTCTCTAAATGGGCCAAAGAATTAGACGAAGAAGTACAAACACAAACACAATTAGCCAACTACCGAAGATTATTTATCGGTAATTTCTCTCACGAAATCAGAACACCCATCTTCAACATTCAAGGCTATATCGACACCTTGATTGATGGAGCCATGGATGACGACAATGTCCGTGAAAAATACCTTAATCAAGCTTCTAAAAATGTCACCAGACTCATCTCCATCGTGGAAGATTTGACGACCATTTCTAAGTTAGAATACAATCAAGTGGTCATGAACATCACCGAGTTTGACCTAATCCCCGTCATTTATGACATTTTTGACGAGCTTGCGCTCAAAGCGGAAGAGTTTGAAATCGAGTTAAAACTAGATAGCCATGGTCATAACTTCTTCACTGTCAAGGGGGACAAAATGGCCATTCGTCAAGTATTGAGCAATTTACTCCTCAACTCCATCAAATATGGAAAAACCAAAGGCAAAACCACCGTCAACCTACTCGATATGAATACTTATGCCATCATCCAAGTCACTGATAATGGTATCGGAATCGAAGAGAAACATTTAGGCCATCTTTGTGACAGATTTTACCGCGTCAGCACTAGTCGTTCAAGAACGGCAGGCGGTACCGGACTTGGGCTCGCCATCGTCAAACATATCTTGGAAGCCCACAATCAAAGCCTTTCAATATCCAGTAATTACGGAAAAGGTAGTACCTTTGCATTCCAATTGGAAAAATGATGTGTGGTGGGAGCTTTTCTAAATCTCCCGTTAGCCAACACCAAAAACATAACCTAAATGCTTCATCTCCTCGATATCTACATCCAATACGGAGACCGTATCTTACTCAATAATATTAGCTTCTCGGCAAAACCCAATGAAAAAATAGGGCTTGCCGGTCGCAATGGAGCCGGAAAATCCACCATCCTTAAACTCATTGCCGGAGACATCACCCCGGACTCCGGAAAAATCTCCTTCCCCAATGGGTACTCCATCGGCTACCTGCACCAAGACATCAAAATCAAAGAAGACAAAACCGTACTGGAAGAAGCCCTTACCGCTTTTGACCAGCTTAACGCCATTGAAGCAAGACTCGAAGAAATAGATAAAGAACTCCAAACCCGTACCGATTACGAAAGTGACGCTTATATGCGGGTCTTAGAAGAACTCGCCACACTCAACGATCACCTGACTCACATGGGCGACATGTCCCAAGCACAAGCCAAAACGGAAAGAATCTTAAAAGGGCTAGGCTTCAAACATTCAGAAATGAACAAACCCGTCGCCCAGCTTTCGGGGGGATGGAAAATGAGAATTGAACTCGCCAAAATCCTTTTAAGTGAAGTCGATCTCTTACTTCTCGATGAGCCCACCAACCACCTAGATATTGAATCCATCGTCTGGTTTGAAGATTATTTAAAATCCTACTCGGGAACATTGATTCTTATCTCCCACGATGTCCGCCTGTTGGATAATGTCACCACAAGGACCATTGAAGTCGAATTGGGCAAAATCTATGACTACAAAGCCAACTACTCCCAATATCTCCTGCAAAGAGAAGAACGCCGCACCTTACTGCAAGCTCAATATGAAAATCAACAAAAAACCATCAAAGAAAAAGAAAGAGTCATTGAGCGCTTTCGCGCAAAAGCCAATAAAGCAAAAATGGCGCAATCCATGATGAAACAACTCGACCGCATGGACAAAATCGAATTAGATGATGCCCACGTCAAATCCATGCGTATCAAGTTTCCTGACCCCATGCGCTCCGGTGATGATGTCTTGAAAATCAAGGACTTATCAAAATCTTATCAAGATTTATTGGTTTTTCAAGGGGCTAACCTGTCCGTCAAAAGGGGAGAAAAATTGGCCTTTGTCGGCCAAAACGGCCAAGGAAAAACCACCCTCGCCAAAATCATCGTCAACGAATTGGAAAATTCAGGCGGCACCCTAAAAATTGGTCATAATGTCCAAATCGGATACTTCGCTCAAGACCAAGACAAAAGACTCACCGGTGAAAACACCCTGCTTCAAACCATGGAGAATGCTTCCCCTCCCGAAATGCGCACGAAGTTACGATCCATTTTAGGTGCGTTTTTGTTCTCCGGAGAAGATGTGGACAAAAAAGTCATGGTGCTCTCCGGGGGCGAAAGAATGCGCCTTGCATTAGCCGTCCTCCTGCTCAAACCTATGAATCTATTGGTCATGGATGAACCGACCAACCATCTGGACATGACATCCAAAAACATCTTAAAACAGGCACTGCTGGATTATCCGGGCACCTTGATCTTGGTTTCCCATGACCGTGATTTTTTGGATGGACTCACCGATAGAACCATTGAATTTCGAGACGGAAGACTCAAAGAATATTTGGGAGACATCAATTATTTCTTAGAAAAAAGAGCCGTGGATGATTTTCGATCCATCGAACAACGCGCCAAAGTCACCAAAAAGAAAAAAGAAGAAAAAAAACTCTCCCCCAATCAAAAACACGAAATTAAAAAAGAGATTCAACGTCAAGAATCTAAAATTGAAAAATTGGAACTGAAAATATCCGATATCGAAATAAAAATGGCTGACCCCGGTTTCTATGATTGCGCCGACAGCGCCAAAACCATTGAAAAGCACAGCCAACTAAAGCAACAACTCCAAGAAGCAATGAATGCTTGGGAAGAAGCAGCTAGCAAACTTTAACTCTCTCCAATCAAAAAAATACCAACAAAATGAAAACTTTAATCCTTTCTTCTTCGCTTTCGCCAAAATCCAGGTCTTTCCTCCTGTGTCAGGCGGTCAATGCAGCACTTTCCGGCCAATCAATCCAAATTGATTTTGTAGATTTACGAGATTATGATTTGGCCCCTGTCCATCGCAGCAAAACCGCCGACATGGAGCGCCTTACGGAAAAAGTAAAAGAAGCGGACAATATCATCATCGGAATGGGCGTACATTGCTACTCAATCAACGATGGGTTAAAAATCGTTTTAGATACTTGTTTTGGAGATGCCACCAACAAATTCTTTGGAATTGTTTGCGCCGCCGGTGGAGAAAAATCTTATCTTTCGACCATGCATTTGACTCAAATCTGCATGAATGAATGGCGCATGATTCAGCTGCCTAGAGTGATTTACGCAACCGGTCAAGACTTTGTGAATGATGCCATTGCTAATCCGGACTTGAAGGAAAGAATTGGCATTTTTGCGAAAGAATTTTATACGATCGGTCAAAAACTTCTTGCGGAATGAGAAAAATATACTACCTGAGTACTTGTTCGACTTGTCAACGCATCATGCGTGAATTCAACATCACCAAGGATAATTTTGTCTATCAAGACATAAAAAATGAGCCCATTACCCCAAGTCAATTGGAAGAAATGAAAAATGCCGTAGGCTCCTATGAAGCGCTATTTAGCCGTAGAGCCATGAAGTATAAGTCGATGGGCTTAAAAAACAAGACCCTTGCGGAAAACGACTACAAAAATCTTATCTTACAAGAATATACTTTTTTGAAACGGCCGGTCATCGTGGTAGATGGTAAATACTTTGTTGGAAGTTCAAAAAAAGTACTCGCCGACTTAAAAAAAGAGCTTGCCGGCTAATTACTGACCCATTCCTACCCATAAACCCGTCAAATAATAAAAAATCAACCATATCCTGTCACAATCAAGAACAAAACTATAAAAAATACATTTATTACCATACACCAGCTATTTTACCATGTATCTAGTCAAAACTCCGCCACTAGCAAAAAAAATTTTTTGCGACTATCTCTGGGATATACCCACCGAGGAGAAGGTACTTTATTTTACCTTTGATGATGGTCCTATCCCGGAAGTTACCCCTATGGTGTTAGATATTTTAAAAGATTATTCGGCCCAAGCCACCTTCTTTTGTGTTGGAGAAAATATAGAAAAACATCCCCACATCTTCCAAAGAATTCTAGATGAAAATCATGCCGTCGGCAATCATACCCATAATCACCTAAATGGATGGAAAACACCCAAAGATGTCTATATCAACAATGTATCCAAATGCCAAAAATTAGTTAATTCCAAACTTTTCAGACCGCCTTACGGCAAAATAACAAGAGAACAAGCCAACACACTCAAATCTCAATACACCATTGTCATGTGGGACATTTTATGTGGAGATTTTGACAAAAAAGTGACTTCCAAAAATTGTTTTGGCCGGATGAAAAAACATGCGGTTCCCGGCTCTATCATCGTCCTACATGATAGCATCAAAACCAAAAATTGTGTGCAGAAGGCCCTTCCGGAAACACTAGAATTTTTTCAAAAACAAGGGTATCGTTTCGAAAAAATTAGTCTCTAACGGTCACAATTGAATCAATGGTTAGAGTTTAAGCTCAAAAACACCTAAAAACTCAATAATTTAAGGGTGTCGTCCCTAAGAGACTTGAACAGAAATGAAATTCAAATGTGTTTTTTCCCAAACCACAACGCATAATCCCCTTCAAATAGAAAAACCGTTAGTCCCCCTTCAACGCTCCGGCACACGGACAAGTAAGTTCTTTTATTTTTTCACAAAAAACTAGCTTTTTGCCAGAATTATACCCACTTTTGCGCAAGCATTCTAACCTACAAACATCAAAGCATGACTACCTATTTTGACTCCATCCAAAACTCCGCTCAATACATTCAATCAAAAACCAATCATATCCCTAAAGTGGGTCTAATCTTGGGCTCCGGACTAGGATCTTTGGCAAATGAAATCCAAAACGCGGATATTTTTCCATATAGTGAAATCCCTGACTTTCCGGTATCAACAGTCAAAGGACATGCCGGCCAATTAGTGATTGGAGAATTAGATGGGCAAGTAGTGGTCGCCATGCAAGGCCGGTTACATTATTACGAAGGCTACACCATGAAGCAAATTACCTTCCCGGTCAGAGTCTTCAAGGCGTTAGGTGTGGAAACACTGATTGTAACGAATGCCAGTGGTGGTATTAATCCACTCCTTTATCCGGGTGCCCTAATGTTTATCAAGGATCACATCAACTTTATGGGAAACAACCCTTTAATAGGCCCCAATGACGAACGTCTAGGCACCCGTTTCCCTGATATGTTACACGCCTACGACAAAGGTTTATTAAAGCTCGGGCAAAACGTAGCCAAAAAATTGGACATACGCACTTTTACCGGAGTACATTCCGCGGTCACGGGCCCTACATTTGAGACCGCTGCAGAAATAAAAATGTTGAGTATTCTCGGTGCGGACACTATCGGCATGTCCACGATTCCGGAAGTAATCGTAGCTGCTCACGCCCAATTAAAGGTGCTCGGAGTTTCCGCCATCACAGATATGGCTATGATAAATCCGGACATCCCCGTCACCCACGAAGAAGTCATCAAGGTCGCCAACGAAATCAAACCCAGATTCATAAAACTCATCCGCGGCATCCTAAAAGAATTAAACTAACTAAAGTTTCGGCCTGCCTGGCGCAGCGTAGGCTATGATGGTAGGCAGACAGGTACTTTGGTCTGATGGTGTAACGATACAACGGTGTCGCTCTTTCTTCACTTTGCGGAATTGGTCAAAGATAAAACACCTGCCTGCAGCAGGCAAGGGTTAAGTTTGTCTGCTGCAGCCAGGAATTAAAAGATTATAAATTTTAACCTCTGTCTATTTTAATAACATGCAGCTTCTTGCGAAAAAAACGATGAGCAGCTTACTGCGAAGAAAAAACACAAGCAGCTTGCTGCG
>JANTGI010000030.1 GCA_024762995.1 Saprospiraceae bacterium
CAAAAAAATCTCATCGACGCACATATTATTGTTTTCTAAATACTTGTCACTCCGGGCATTCTTCCGAAAATTGACCTTAATATTTCTACCTTTTGTCCATCTATCTATATTTTTTCCAAACACATCCCTAGACCAATTTTATTCTCCATAACATTCCCTATATTTGCACCATTCAGCAAACCAAATAAAGTAAAATGAAAGAAGTATATATTGTCTCCGCTGTCCGCACGCCTTTAGGTAGTTTTGGTGGTGCTTTCGCTAACGTCGCTGCCACTCAATTAGGAGCTACTGCCATTAAAGGAGCATTGACCCAAGCCCATTTGCCTGCAAAGGCGGTTCAAGAAGTTTTTATGGGCAATGTTGTCTCCGCCAATCTCGGTCAAGCACCGGCTCGTCAAGCTGCATTGGGCGCGGGATTAGATAAAGATACACCGGCCACCACTGTCAATAAAGTTTGTGCATCCGGCATGAAAGCAACCGCTTTGGGTGCACAGAGCATCATGTTGGGTCTTCAAGATATAATTGTTACCGGTGGCATGGAAAATATGTCACGCATTCCTTTTTATGTGCCCAAAGCCAGATTTGGATACAAATACGGAGATGCAACACTTGTTGATGGTTTGTCGAAAGACGGTCTATTGGATGTTTATAATCAGCAAGCCATGGGTGTCTTTGCAGACAAAACTGCCAAAAAATATAAAATTTCCAGAGAAAACCAAGATGCCTTTGCCATCGAATCCTACAAAAGGGTCGCCAATGCCACCAAAAAAGGCTTTATCGCAGATGAAATCGTCCCCGTAGCCGTTCCACAAAGACGCGGCGAACCCAAGATGATATCGGAAGATGAAGAATATACTCGAGTCAACTTCGATAAAGTCCCCAAATTGCGTCCGGCTTTCACCAAAGACGGTACCGTCACCGCTGCGAATGCCTCCACCATAAATGATGGCGCATCTGCCCTCGTGTTGGCGAGTGCCGAAGCGGTCAAAAAATATAATTTGAAGCCGGTAGCTAGAATAGTCTCTTTTGCGGACGCCGCCATGTCTCCCCAGTGGTTTACCATTGCTCCACCTGTGGCGGCACAGCTTGCGCTAAAAAGAGCCGGACTCAAGATGAGTGATATGGACTATTTTGAAGTAAACGAAGCCTTTGCCGTTGTTACTTTGGCTTTTCAGCAAAAATTCGACTTAGACCCTAAGAAAGTGGATGTTTTTGGTGGAGCCGTTGCCATGGGTCACCCGCTAGGCGCTTCCGGAGCTAGAATCTTGACCACTTTGAATAACGTCCTACACCACAAAAAAGGCAAATATGGTCTAGCAGCTATCTGTAATGGTGGCGGTGGTGCCGGTGCGATGATTATTGAGCGGTTGTAGATGTAAAAAGTTGCAGGTAAAGATAAGGCATACCTTGTCTCTACCTGCAACCCTTCTCCTTTAACCAATACCACAAAGTCAAGAAAGAGCGACACTGTTATATCGTTACCGCTGTGCCGTTAGACCGATACACCGTTGTACCGTTTTACACCGTTTTACCGTTTTCGGCATCTCCGTTCTAAAGCTTCATCCTAACAAACTTACCATTGCGTTTGTACACGATGTAAGGACGTCTAAAACCTATTTCTCGGGCTTTATTTCTTGCGTCTATCGCCTCTTCTAAGGACTCAAAACCGGTTACATACATGGTAGTATATTTTCCATTTTTGGTGTTAACAATTTTACCTAAAGGAGCGACTTTGGCTCTTGGGAAGTATTTTAGGTTTTGATAAGCAGCCAACTGGACATAATACTTTCTGGACACTTTCGCCGCTGGAGCTTTGGGTGCCGGTGCCTTGGTGATCGCCTTTTTAGACTCTATTTTTGGAGTCGATTTTTTCTTGGTAGTTTTAGATTTTAGTGGAGTTAGCTTTTTAGCTTTAATCACTTTTTCTTTGGGCGCCGCCTTTTCTTTTTGTCCTTTGATAATCAGTGACTTATCCGCCTTTGTAGGCTCCAGATATTCCTTAGTCACGAATGCCTGCTTAAATCCGGCCTTTCTAATCGCCCGCATATGCTTAACGGCATCTTCCTTAGTATCATAGACACCGACTCTAATTTTGATATGTTTTCCGGAAGGTCTTGAATAAACATTTCCTTCGGTAAACAAATCCTTATACTCAGACATATTGATGGATTTGCCGTCAATTTCATAAGCGGCTACTTGCACGGCATATTTTTGAGCCAAATTTGCTTTCGACTTAGACAATTTTTTTTCTTCAGCCGCTAATTTTTGAGTCAACTCCTTGGCTTCTGCCGCTGCTTTTTCGGCCGCTACCCTAGCCTTTTCCGCTTCCGCAGTTGCTTTTTTGATTTCTTTCAACTCCTCCGAGTCTGCCCCCTTGGCGACTAAAACAGCTTCTGATTTTTTGGCGGTGGAAGCCACTTCGGGCGTGGCGGATTTTTTCAAGGAACCGGTAGCCCCTTTGGTCTTTTTCGGACCTTTTTCCGCAAAGGCAACATCGGCATAGGCATTAATCATTGCTTGAATGCCTAGAATAGTGCGATTTTTACCATCTCCAGTTTTTACGGTCTTAGTCACATCCGAAAAACCAGCCTTAGAATAAACCACCTGATAAGTTTCATTACTTTTTAGCGGAAGCGTAAACTCTCCCATATTATTGGTAAAAGTCTTGAAAGCATCCCCTTTTGACGGATAAGCAGTCACCAACACTTGCTCCATCGGTTCATTATCTTCATTATTGACCACTTTGCCGATGTATTCTTCATCTGATTGAACCAGTTTTACAACAAAAGTTTTCGACTTCATTTCTCCGGAAGAAGAGACTTTTAGTTTTTTGGATTTGTATCCGGGTTTTCGGATAGTCGCATCGCAATTTAGTCCGGCTAAAGCCTGAAAAACAGATTTACCTTTAGCATTTGTTTTGAGTACGCCTTCTCCGCAGGCGGAAAAATCAATCGAGGCCCCATTCAAAGGATTATTATCGGAAGCATTCAAGACAACAATCTGAATTTTATCACTTACTTTGGTCACTTGATAAATATCATCTCCGGACTTCACTCCACGGCGATTGGAAGTAAAATAACCGATATTATTAGAATTATCGAAGATAAAACCATAGTCATCGTAAGAAGAATTGACCCCTGTGCCTAAATGAAAAACCTTTACCCAGTCCGCATCGGTACCTAAGCCCCCTTGCTCTGCACGATATAAATCAAAGCCTCCTAAGCCCGGCAACCAATTGGAACTAAAGAATAAATTAGTGCCATCATTAAATGGGGTAATTTCATCTCCGGGAGTATTAACAGGTGCACCGAGATTGACCGGACTAGACCATTGATCATTCTCGTAGTGACTGACATAAATATCATATCCACCTTTACCACCAGGCCGATTGGAAGAAAAATAAAGCGTCTTACCATCCGGGGCAAAACTCGGGAAACCGGAGCTATAGTCAGCTTTGTTGATAGGTAAAGCTTTGGCATGTCCCCAGCTTCCGGAGACCAAATAATTGGCACCCAGCAAGGTCATATTGCTTGCTAGATTAGCTTCTAAGGTATGTCCATTAATAAAATGATTTTTGGTAATAACGACTTGTTTGTCGGTATTTTCACTGTAGGTAACCGGCCCTTCATTGTAATTAAAAGCCAAATCATTGGTCAATAGCTTTGGTTTTTGTAAAAAACCTTTGTTGTCTCGGGCTGTAATGAAAAGTTGATTATAGGCTTTACCTTCCCAATTTTTAGCTTCTTTAGTGTTGAGCTTTCGCTTAATGTCTGTGCGAGCAGAGGAGTAAACGACTTTTTTGCCTAGAAAGGTAGCTCCAAAGTCCGCCATATTAGTATTCAAATACTCCCATTTCACGTTATAGAATGGCGGCAGGGTGGCCGTTTCGGCAGCTAGACGTGCATAATCCGCATAGTGTTGACCGACTTTAGGGTCAATCTTTGCATAGGCGGTGAAGATTTTTTCTGCATTAGAATAATCCCCGCTACGCATAAAGGCCTTGCCATACCGCAAGATTGCCGAAGGATCAACTTCCGGCATATTGATGGCCTTTTTGTACCAAGCAAGCGCTTGTTTCATATCGTTTGTGTAGTAGTAGCAATCAGCCAAATGAGCCGTAGCGGCCACATTTTGGGCATCATCCGCTAACACCTTACGGTAAGAGACTTCCGCTTGTTGATAGGCTTTTAATTCAAACTGCTTATTAGCTTTTTCTAATAGAGATTGCCCAAAAGTCATACTAGCAAAACCAAGGACAAAAAGGGTGGCGATTATTTTTCTCATTGAGTTAGTTTGTTCGTTTACAATTAATTGAATATCAAAATCAATACTCAAATCTGCACAAAAACGAATATCGATACAAAGTAATTACAATTTTGGCAAAATTGTATAAAAAAGACACATTTTTTTTAATCTGTGCGCAAATTAAGTCATTTTTTGGGCATTTTACACCATTTTTTACAAATTCTCGTAAGAAAATATTACATTTGAGCCTTATCTGTGGGTCGATACATTTTCTTCCGAAAAAATATCTTCCACCGAGTCCTTTGTCATTTGTGGTATTTGGTATTTTCCGAAAGGATATGGTACCCGATGAGTTCTTTTATTCCTTTTTGCAAAAATGATTTCAATGAGATTTTTTATTCTAGCCTTGACCTTTTTATTTTCTACGGTTCTTTTCTCGAAAGAGACCAACTATGTGCCCCATCAAGTGTTGGTGCGTTTTGAGCCCCGGACAGATGTGGACTTATTTTGGGCAAAACTCAATGCCCACCGACAAGAGCCCGTCAAATTAGTTTCCCAAAAGTTGATTGCTCCTTATATGAATATATGGAAGCTGCTATTTGACGGCAACGTAACTGCCAGAGAAATGGTCAACTTGCTTTCGCAAAAGCGTGAAGTACTCGTCGCTCAAGTCAACCATAAAGTATATAGTCGAAGTACGCCTAATGATCCTTTTTTTGACACTCAATGGCAATGGCAGAATATCGCCGCAGAGCAAGCGTGGGATATTACCACCGGGGGCGTTACAGATAATGGAGATACCATCGTTGTCGCTATTATTGATGATGGCACACAATTAGACCACCCCGATTTAATGGCAAATACCTGGCACAATTGGGCGGAAATTCCGGATAATGGGGTGGACGATGATGGCAATGGATATGTGGACGACTTTAATGGATGGAATGTCATTAATGGCACTAACAACGTCAATACCGGGGGACATGGCATCTCCGTAGCCGGGATGATTGGTGCTTCCGGTAATGACAACAACCAAGGAGTGGGTGTCAATTGGGACGTAAAGATGATGACCATCGTCGGTGGGACCAATGAAGAGTCTGAAGTTATTGAGTCTTATTCTTATGCCTTGAACTTTCGTAAAAAATATAATGAAACCAACGGAGCAGAAGGTGCTTTTGTCGTGGCCACCAACTCTTCTTGGGGATTAGATGGTGGAGACCCTAATGATGCCCCGTTGTGGTGCGCTTTTTATGATTCTTTAGGTGTCCAAGGTATTTTGAGTTGTGGCGCCACAGCCAATAATGCGGTAAATATTGATGTTGTCGGTGATTTGCCGACCGCCTGTCCCAGTGACTATCTCATTTCGGTAACGGCTACCGACATAAACGACTTTAGAGATTTCTCGGCCTGGGGACTCAATACCATTGACATAGGGGCTCCCGGTGACAATATCTACACATCTGAAGGCGGAGGAAGTTATGGATTTACCAGTGGCACTTCTTTTGCCAGTCCCCTGACAGCCGGAGTGGTTGCCCTACTCTACTCTGCACCCTGCCCTGATTTGGCCGGCTTGGCGCTTTCTGACCCGGGTGCTGCGGCATTGTTGGTTAGAGATTATATATTTGATGGTGTGGACACGACCTCGCAATTAATGTCAGAAATTAAAACCGGCGGCCGTATCAATGCCGCCAAAAGCATGACATTGCTAATGGCTAATTGCGGAGCTTGCACCCCACCATTTTCGATAAATGTAACCGATTTATTGGATGTTTCGGCAACGCTTAATTTCTCCGCTTTGAATGATGGAGCCCATCTTTATTACCGACAAGTAGGCGCTACGGAATGGGACACTGTAATGAATGTCTCCAGCCCTTATGCAATGACCAATCTAACGGCTTGTATGGATTATGAATTGGCCTTGCAATCTGTCTGTGCGGATTCTTTAAGTGAATGGAGTCCGGTTTATACCTTTAAAACGGATGGTTGCTGCGATTTGCCGGCTAATTTTCATGTCGTCAATACGAGTGACAGTGCTCTATCTCTAGCATGGGACAATGTTTTGGCAGCGACGGGTTACGAGGTCATTTATGCCCCTGATCCGTATGCGACATGGGATACATTGACCACGACCAATACATCCTTATCCATTTCTAACCTGGCAGCCTGCACCGCCTATCAAGTAAAAATACGCACTCTATTTAGCGGACAGGACATTAATTATAGTAATCCAATTGACATCACAACCACAGGGTGTGGTGCTTGCATTGACTCCGTTTATTGCGAAAGTAGCGGAGGAGTTACAGATGAATTTATTGATAGTGTAGAAGTAGAAGGAGTTTTTGTGAATCCATCCGGAGCCAATGACAATGCATATGACTTTTTCTCTAACTTAAACATTGAATTTGTTCCGAGCATATCCTACAATATGATTATTACACCGGGCTATGTAGCCGATACTTGGAGTGAACATGTCAAAGTATGGATTGATTTTAATCAAAATGGTATTTTTGAAGATGCGGAAGCAGTAATCGACCCGGATTTTACAATCACCGAAGCAACCACCTTCCCATTTACTATTGACCCGGCAGCTATTCCGGGACTCACAAGAATGCGGGTCATGCTGAGTTATTATTCCATTACGGGGCCTTGTGGTACATTCGAATATGGAGAAGTGGAAGATTATTGTGTAAATATTAGTGGTGATTCCATCTGTGTGCCGCCATTCGGGGTGGAAATTACGGACATCACGGATGTTACTTCAGTCGTTAACTTCTCCACGCTTAATGATGCGGCCAACCTATATTATCGCCCGACCAGCTCCACGGAATGGGATTCCATTACAAATGTCAATAGTCCGTATCAATTGACCGGGTTAATGGGTTGCACGAATTACGAATTGAAGATGAGTTCTGTCTGTGCGGATTCGGTCAGTAATTTGAGTGAGTCGTACTTTTTCAAGACAGACGGCTGTTGTGTTTTGCCGGACAGCTTTAATGTAGCTAACATTACAAATAATGCGGCATCCTTATCATGGGAGCCGGTTTTTGCTGCGAGTTCTTTTGATATTATTTATGCGCAAGAGCCATTTACGGCTTGGGATACCATCAACACGACCGAGTTATCGCTTGACCTGACTGGACTACAAAAATGTACCGACTATGCAGCTAGAATCCGCACACATTGTTCGGGAACAGTATTACCGTTTAGTGATACGATTACTTTCAAGACTTTTGGTTGCGGTGCTTGCTTGGATTTGACCTATTGTCCGAGCCAAGGGGGCAACACTTCTGAATATATTGACACCGTTGAAGTAGAGGGCATTTTTATCAATCCAACCGGCCCTGATTTAGACGGTTATGCACTTTTTAGTGATATGGACATTACCTTTTTTCAAGACAGCACCTATGACATGACGATTACTCCGGGCTACAGCAATTTCATTTATGGAGAATATGTAGCGGCCTGGATTGATTTTAACCAAAATGGATCATTTGAAGAAGAGGAGAAGGTTTATAATACCATTGACAATATCGACCAAGCAACAACACTGCCCATCTATATCCCCGAAGATGCCATTCCGGGGCTGACGCGAATGCGGATTCAATTAAACTATAACATTATCGATGACCCATGCGGTTCTTACACTTATGGGGAAGTAGAAGATTACTGCGTCAATATTAAAGAGAATGGATACTGTCTAGGGCCGGACAGCTTATTTGTGGATGACATTCAATATTACTCTGCCGTATTAAATTGGGCAGTAGTGGACAGTAGTATCAGCTACATTGTAAAACATCGAAAGCTAAACGGTGATTGGGAAGCAGCGACCACCACATCCAATAGTTACGAATTAAACAACTTGGACGAATGTACTGAATATGAAGCCCAAATCAGAGCGGTTTGTTCCAATGGTTTAGGGATAAAGACCTTCAACACCTTCAAAACGGAATGTGTTTCCGGCACAACAACACCTTTCGGTGAAAATGCTTTTACGGTTTATCCAAATCCATTTTCTGATGAGTTTGAAGTCGCCATCAAAGGATATCCGATCCAAAACATTCAGGTAAGACTGTATGACATGTTGGGGAGGGAGATTCCAATCCGGACTTCCGGAATTCATGACAAAATGGTCATTACGCCAAGTAATTCCATCATGGACGGCGTGTATATGCTTCAATTGCGCACAGCGGAACACACCGGCATTGTCCGAGTAATTAAGGAATAAATAACGAAATCAGCAGATACAAGACATGCCGTAGATACAAGGCGTGCCTTGTATCTACGATTAAGATGCCTTGGTTTTTACGGAAAAATACCGCATCAGCCCCCAAACACTCATCCAAGGCGGGTTGGCCTTCAAATAACGCTCAATATCCGGCGCCGACACTTGGGCTTCTTTCATTTCTTCTATCGAGAAAGCCTGAAATAAGGGGACGATTTCTTTGGTAGGTGTCCCTTTTTCAAAATAAGGGTAAATCCACGCCGCCCACTTATCCAATCTGGCTTCCAACTCATCCAAGTGTGATGTAATATGATTAACTTGCCCAAAATGAGTTAGATAGAGAGATGTAGGATTTAGATTTTTGATTTTTCGGATGGACTCTTTCCAATCTTCGATGTTAATATCCGGTGGAGGGCAAGGTGGTGCCACTAAGTTGTGTCCTATTTTCACTCCGGCTACATCACCGGTAAATAATCCACCTTCCTGTTGCCAAGCGATATGATGTACCGCATGTCCCGGCGTATGCCAAGCCGTAAAGGTCAATCCGCCAATCTTCAAATCTACCGCATCATCAATCGCAAACAAACGATCTTCATCAATCGCCTGCATATCCCCCCACAAATATTCCATGTCATCTTGATAGATGCGTTTGGCAGAAGCCCAAAGTCGTTCGGGATTAGCCAAGTGCTTATATCCGCGCGGGTGGACATATACATTTGCTCCGTTTTTGGCGAAAGCCCAAGCAGCTCCCGCATGGTCTAGGTGAATATGTGTCAACAAGACGTGCCGCACATCCTTCGGTTGAGCACCCATATCTTTTAAGACTTTCGTCAAATGCGTATAGGTGGAGTAAGGCCCGGATTCGACTAAGACTAATCCGTCATTGGATTCTAGCAAAAAGGAAGCAATCGTATCCGTATGATCCAAAAAATTAAGGTCTAATATTTCCATTTTCAGTTTAGTTTGGGCGACAAGGTAAGAAAATTTAAGTACTTCGGTCTAACGGTTTAACAACACAACAATACTGCTTATTTTACAAGACTTTATCCAACCAATCCACCGCCTGCTTTAAGGCCGGAAGATACCGGCAGGCTTCATAGTGGGAAAGACTAGCTACCCGCTTAAAAACAATTTTATCATTATTGGCTTGGGCAGATTCTACCCAAACTCGTGTCTGATTGATGTCAAATAACTCGTCATTAGCCCCATGGATGACATACATCGGCAAGCTGATTTTTCTGCCGGAAAGCTTGTAAGCACTGGCCATCGGAATCGCAGCATGAAATAAATGGGGATATTTTTCGGCATAATACCAAGCTCCATTGCCTCCATTACTGTAACCCATTATGATGGTATGCTCGGGAGTAATCGACCAGTTTTTTTGGGCTAGTCGAATCAATTTGACCAATCTTTTCTCATTTTTGGGCGAATACCAGACTTCATTTTCTGCGTCCGGTACCAAAAGGATGGCATTTTTTTGGGCGAAAGCCGGTTGGACTAAGCAATCACTAAAATCTTTGTAGTTATCACCACCTCCTGCCCATTGCAGGGCAATCACCAATATTTTGGGATACTTATCCGCCGGCGGAAAAACGGCTCTTAAATGCCAAGGAGAATCACCCAAAAAATCAATTTGGATATCCCGCTGACCGGGAGTGGTGTCTATTTCTAAAAACCGCTTATCCGATTTTGACAAATGGTGGGTAGAATGAGTTACCTTCGTCGAAGTCGAACAAGAAATAAGAAAAAAACTCAAATAAATTATGAAAATAATTAAAGAAGGTTTCATAAGGACTTTTTCTCAAAAATAACGGATTTTAGCCAAAAAAGCACGGAAGATTAAGCGAGAGATGGAGATAACAGAAAAAAAACATATCCGATTGAAGGATAATTTGTACATTGAAGCCTACAAAATTAGATTAGCTGATGGAAGCATTCAAATTTGAAGAAAGCCACCCCAAAGTCCAAGCAATACTTAAAAAGCTCAATAATGGCTTCAAGATGGGTCTATACCTGTGGCTCAAACTACCGATGGCGGCCTTTAGTGGGATGCGTGTAGGCAAGGTCACACCCCATTTTGCGGAAGTACTCCTACCCTATCAGTGGCGCTCCCAAAACCCTTTTCGTTCCATCTATTTTGCCGCACAATGCGCTGCCGCTGAGTTATCCACCGGATTATTGGTTTTGACGGCGATGGAGTCGGCGCCCCGTATTTCGATGTTGGTGATTGCGTTTGAATCCAACTTTTACAAAAAAGCCGACCAAACACTTACTTTTCGCTGTGAACAAGGCCCGGAAATCATCCAAGCCATCGAAAAAGCCGTCAATACCGGTGAAGGAGTCACTTTTACGGCCATTTCCAAAGGAATCTTGCCTTCCGGCGAAATCGCATCCGAGATGAAAGTTACTTGGTCCGTAAAAATAAAATCATCACATTAACAATTTACACCTTGTATTTAATAAAGATTACAGGTAGTTTTGCAAGTTCAAACAGGGATAGTATAAATATGACTATATAAATTATGGATACTATCTCCTTATTTACAGCTTAGAGGGATTTTCCTTAGGTTTAATACAAAAACTAATTGCGATGTTTAAGAACTTGCTAAAATTTGCCTTCCTATTTATGATTGGCGCTACTATCTTTACTACCGGTTGTAATCCGGATGACCCATTACCAGAACCGGAGCCCGTCAAGAACCCGCCTTCCATTGAAATCCTATCTACCGGATGGGTTGATACGATTGTCACTACGGACACAAGTTCCCTTTTCACGCTTCATGTAAAAGCAGATACAGGCAGTACCACCTTAAAGACTTTCACGGTATATAGAGAAGGTGTCAAACTAAGTACTAATGATTTTAGAATAAATGGTAACTCCCCAGCGGCTAACCCTATTCTAATCGTTGATGCAAATGAAAAAAATGGGTTTACTTGGGATGTGGACATCCGCTCACAAAATACCTATGATACACAAACTTATACCGTTGAGATTGAAGATGAGAACGGTAAGAAAGCAGACGACACCATTGTTATTGTAGTTAATCAACCGATTACATCCGATTTGGATTTTAATCAAGATGGATTCAAACTGTACAATAATGGCACCGCAAATAAAGGTGGCATTGATTTGTTGACAGGAGTTCCACAATCTGCGTCCACTTCAAGTACAGATGAACCACACGTGTATGACCGTGGACCTGTAGGTGGATGGGATCACAAAATTTCTCCTGCGACTCCTACTATGTCTCCAAACTACACAATAATACTGAAAAGTGTGGCCACCACGAGCGACGAATTTAATGGTATTTCCTTCAAAGCAGATATCCAAACCATTTTTGACGGTGGTACCGAGATTGCTCAAGGAGAAAAATCAAATGAAATTACAGAAGGAACTGTTTTTGCTGCCAAAGTAAACGATACCTATGTACTTTTCAGATTTGACACCATCCATGCCGGTGCTACCCATTTAGAAGATTACTACACACTTTCTATAAAGCACTAAGAATAGAAGAACCGATAAAAAAAGCCCCGATTACGCCATGTAGTCGGGGCTTTTTGTATTTTTGCATCACAATCAACACCCTTATGCCTTATCATTGGATTCTTTTTGATGCCGACAATACCCTTCTCGACTTTACCGGAGCTTCTCGAAAAGCTTTTGCGCAAGCCATAAATGAACTCCATATTCCCCATCATCCCGACCTATTCGCACGCTATAAACGCGTCAACCATATAGTCTGGACAGAGTTAGAAAAAGGACAGATTGATGCTGTTACCTTGCGGAAAAAACGATTTGAGCTTTTTCTTCAGGACATCAAAATAGACCGAGACCCGGTACTTTTCAACAAACTCTATTTGGACAATTTGGTGCAACATTCAGAGTTATTGCATGGGGCCAGGCCCTTACTTGACCATTTGCATGGAAAAACTAAACTCGCATTAATTACCAATGGTTTGAAGGAAGTACAAAGACCAAGACTTAAACACACCGGGATTGATCAATATTTTGATGTCATTGTCGTCTCTGATGAAATAGGTAAATCGAAGCCGCATCCGGATTATTTTGACCATGTTTTTCAGGAAATGCGATTCCCGGATAAAAAGAAAGTGCTGGTCATAGGCGACAATCTCCATTCCGATATAAAAGGGGGAATGGACTATGGAATAGACACTTGTTGGTTTAATCCCGATGGTCAAGTGAATGCGACCGACATCCAACCTACTTTTCAAGCAAAGAATTTTGAAGAAATTCAGGCGGTGGTAAGTTAATTTTAGTTTCGAGCTGCCTAGCGCAGCATGGGCTGTAGGGGGAGACAGACAAGTGCTTTGGTGTAGCGGTGTCGCTCTTCTTGGCTTTGTGTAATCGTGGATATGGATTTGAGATTTACGATATACGAAATAAGATTTTTGAAGTGCTGCCGCAGCGACAAGGAAAACAAAGGTTTTGTAGAATTATATTAAGTTAAAAAAAAGACGACGAGTACTTTAACCCGCCGTCTCCTCTCAAAAAATTCAATTAATTTCTAAATTTCTATCATCACGTTTAGGCTTCCGGTGCCGGTTCAAATAAGCAAGTGCCCGTATTTTGAACACATCTGCTTACTCAACTTTGGATACCTAAATCATATAGTTCCCTAAAAATTATATTTTGCAAATAACGCAAAATTGCGGCCTTGTTCTAAGATAAAACCATTATTGGTCTGACTATTCTTATATCTGAAATTCAAATGCTCATAATAGGCCGTATCAAAAACATTATTGACAGATAATCCCAAGGTCAAATAATCAAAAACCACCGCACCCAAATTCAAATCCAATAACTGAAAAGCAGGAGATGGTTTTTCTCCAAAAGCATTGGATACCCTATCTTGAGCACTCACCATTCGGTAATTAGCCGTAGCCCAATATTGCTTTGACTTATATCCAAAGGAAAGATTAGACTCCAGTGGGGCAATTTGCGGAAGTGGCTCGCCATTTTGGTTATTTTCCCCAAAAGTATAGGCGATATCTGCATCAATAACCAAATATTTTGCGAAAGTATAACCGGCTCTAGCTTCCAATCCATATTTAGTGGCCCGGTCAATATTCCTAAAACGTTTTACATATTTAGGTTCCACCCAGGGTGTAAACTTTCGCTTAATCGTCGTATCCACTACAGCCATTATGTAATTGTCCAAAAGCGAATAAAAACCACTGACTTCATACCGAAAGTCCATCCTTTTTCCCGCAAGGGATAGCTCTATCTGATGATTAGATTCCGGCTTGAGATTAGGATTTCCGACCAATTCATAGGCATCTGATCCCACTGCAAAATGATTGATGTATCGCTCAATCATATTGCCACTACGTACACCGCGCCCCAAAGACAGCTTCATCTCCGTATTGGGAGCCACTTGATAAGCGCCGGAAATATGACCGCTGATATTTACATCTTTCTGCGGCTTCAAATCTCCGTAATATTGTTTCAGTTCTTTAGCCGGCTCGGCAATATTACCTTGGACAAAATCGGCTCTTAAACCGGATTTAACCTTAAATTTTTTGGAGACAAAAAACTTGCCTTGAGCATACAACCCAAAGTCCGAAATAGTTGAATTGCCCCACACAGAATCCACAAACACCTTGGCCGGATCAAAGACTATCATCGGATTTTGGGGATTTCTTTTTAAAATTCGAGTGCGTTCTCCGGTACGATTAGTACTCGCTAGATCCGCTCCAAAATATAAAAAAGTTTTATTATTTGGCGAAAGCAAAGCTTCTACCTTACCACCAAAACTCGTAGAAAACACGGGAGTACTCGCAAAAACAACCTTATAATTTGGACGATTTTCATTGGTCATCAAATGATCTACATGAGAATAGTAAGCTTTCATGGTCAATTTGGAAAAAGTCTCGCCCAGATTCTGATAAGAATAATCCAACCCGAGCATCTGACCATTGTCATACGGGCTATCCATAGGCAATCCGGGGTGCATAATATTGCTCGTGCCGGAATATCTATAATTGGCCTGCAACCGCTGATGGACACTCGGATTAAAACCCAGCTTGACCGCCATGTCTTTGGTCGTAAAAGAAGAAGGCACTTCTTGGCCATTTCCATCCTTATAATTACCATAATCCCGATAGGAAGCATCTAACATCACGTCATAATTCCCATGCACATAACTAATTGACCCTGTGCTACTTAGATTACCGCCATTGGTGCCGTAACCCATTGACAAATTGCCATGCACGCCCTTATTCGTGCGATTGGGGCTAGCCGTCACTAAGTTAATAATCCCCCCATAGGTCGCCCCATAACGTACATCAAAAGGCCCTTTGATAATTTCGATTTTTTCAATTTCTTCCGGAATCACATGCGACGTAATGGGATCCATATGATTTGGGCAGGCGTGCACGATTCTGGCCGCTCCATCGTACTGGACATTCAATCTTTCGTGCTTAAAACCACGCAAAACCGGCTCGGTGGCATAATTACTTCTTTTTACCAAATTGACACCGGCAATATCTCCAAATAAATCATTAATTGTCTTCGCATTTTCGACCTGCTTAGCAGGTGTCACCGGAAACGAACCATCCAACTTTTCGGTCACCAGAATTTCATTAATGACGATTGGAGATTCTTCCATTTTGATGGTAATCGGTGACACTTCCGTGAATTGTCGCTCTATCGGAACATATCCTAAAAACTCAAATTTTAGAGTAACAGGCAAATGGGCCACTTCCAGGGTAAAAAGTCCAGAATCATCAGAACTGGTATAAACATTTTCTCCAACTGCGGAAATAATTACGCCGGCGAGTGGCTCTCCCGAGTCATCCTTAATAGAGCCGGAAAAACTGACCTGTGCCATCCCGTTTTGGATGCCTAAGCTGATCAGTACGATTAGAAGAGTGTATAATTTTTTCATGATTTAAATTTTGTTGAACTATTCAGCATTGATGGCTCGGGGTGCTTTTGTTGGCACTTCTTTTACACCCCCCTTATTTTGGGAGCAGCGCCCACCAAGAACCGTCTTATTCAGGTCGTGGCCTTCAATTTTTTTGCCGGATAGCTAATTTTGCTTGCGGGAAAATTATGAATGAGTAAATTTTTTATTCGAAATCAAGCTGCGGCATGCTACACACTTCAAATTGGTGTGCTAAACCCAACAACCACCCGGGTGAAATCCGGGAAAATGATTCACAAACTAAGAAAATAAAAAAAGGAACAAAATTTAAACGGTAGGCGGGTGAAAAACAGATCGGAGATATTGAAAATGATAATGCCTACTCACCCATTGATAATCAGCCTTTTCAGATAAGAAAGAAGTGGCTAAAATTTCTTTTGCGGAAGAAAAATAATAGGTAACATCCAAGAGTGGTACTGAAGAAATGGTCACCGGATTGCTGGGGGAATCATCCAAATTATGGACTTCTGCGTTCAACCGACAGCTACCATGACAATCCAACTCCGGGCGATCCAAGTTTAGGCAATAAGTCGAAGTAAAAGAATCATTGTCCAAACTATACCACAGAGTATATACCGTCGTCTTCTCGACTTCGAGAAAGATGGCCAAAACGGCAATCAAAACGAACGTTATATTAAATAATCTCTGCATGATGCCGCAAATATAGTTCTTTTTTTTGTAACTATTTAAATTGGGCAATTTTTTGCCATAAAAAATGTCTTTTTGGGGTCTATTTTGCCCGACTTTTCTCACGTATAGTAGATACAATGAATATCCTGCATCTACACATCGAAAATGGAGCATTGACTGCCGGAATCAGCTTGGTTCTCTACCAAAAAAAATAGGTCGGGCAAAAGCCCGACCTACAGAATCCGCAAATCACTAACCATTTATCTTCACTAACTTAACTTGCTTTTCACGAACTCCAGAAGCTGTAATCGGCTTCTATCTGACTTACCTATTGGTTGACTATGAAAAACCAATAGCGCAGACCGCTTAATCCACTTCCTTGTGGATGTACGAGTTATTTGATTGTGTATCTAATTTTCTATCAGGTGTCACCCCCCAATCAGATATTTCATCATCCAAACTAATTTCATCCAATAAGATACGTCTCCTTTTGAAGGCCGGCATATTCTCCATTTCCGAAAGGGTCTGAGATGAATTCAACTTAGTCGGATTGTTTTGTTTCAACAAAGCGGCTTTGCGCAATCGCTCTTCTTCCATGCGCTTACGACGCATTTCAATTTCCATCTCATTGCGAGAGACCATCTCTTCGGACGTATAATACTCCGATGGTTTGGCATCAAACTCGACAATTCGCTGCTCTCCCTTGCCCACGCTTAAGACATTCTCTAAAGATGCCGCTTCATCCAGATTAACGACTCGACGCGCAGGTGTGGACTTCTTGCCATGCCCACCGGTATATTCAAACCCAGTCGCAATAATGGTGATAGATAATTCATCACGCATATTAGGATCATGGCAGTTACCCCAAATCACATTGGTATCATTGCCTACTTCCTGATTGATAAAATCGGTAATTTGTTTGATTTCCATCATGGTCGCTTCCTTACGTCCATAAGAAATCTGCATAAGTATGTTAGTCGCTCCCGAGATGTTATTTTCTTCCAACAAAGGCGAATTTAAAGCCGCATCAATGGCGGACAAAGCCCGATCTTCTCCTTCTGCTTTGCCGGTACCCATGACTGCCTTACCGCTATTGCGCATAACGGTATTCACATCTTCAAAATCCACGTTGACATATCCCGGAATAGTGATAATTTCGGCGATACCCTTAGCGGCAGTGGTCAAGATGTTATCTGCTTTCGCAAAAGCTTCATTGAGTCCTAAGTCTGGATAAATTTCCATTAATTTATCGTTAGAGATAACGACCAAAGTATCCACATTGTCTCTCAACTCTTGAAGGCCTTCAGACGCAAATTTCTTACGTTTTCCCCCTTCAAAACCGAAAGGAATCGTCACAATACCGACAGTTAAAATGTCCATTTCCTGGGCGATTTTGGCGATTACAGGAGCGGCTCCGGTACCCGTACCACCACCCATTCCGGCGGTAATAAACAACATCTTGGTATTGTCCGCCAAGTATTGTTGGATTTCTTCAATGGACTCCAAACAGGCTTGCTTTCCGACTTCCGGCTTCGAGCCTGCCCCACGACCTTCGGTCAAGGAAGGACCCAGCTGAATTTTATTCGGAACCGGGCTGGTCTCTAGCACCTGTGCATCCGTATTGCAAAGGATAAAGTCCACCCCAACAATACCTTGTTGGTACATATAATTCACGGCATTGCCACCGCCGCCACCGACACCGATGACTTTTATGATTGATTGCTCACTTTTAGGAATTTCAAATTTCATGATTAGTTAAGTTTAGTGTTTGAACAAATTCGTTTTTGCGGAATGAATTGTTGCAAGTGATTAAATATGGATGTCAGGCTCTACTTCAAACCACTCTTTGGTTTTTTTGAAGACTTTATCAAAGAAGGATGTTTTTCTTTCTCCTTGTTGCTTCTCGTCTTTCTTTTGAGCATCGCCTGTATCTTGGGGCGATTCGACCTGTCCGTTCTCAATACCGTGTAAGAGTAAGCCTACACCGGTTGCATAGATAGGATTGGCCAAACTCTCCGCATAACCATGAGCAAAACGCTCTCTAGGGACACCGACCCGACAATTGAAGGAAGTATGATATTCTACCAATTTGTCTAAATGGTTCAACAAAGCCCCACCACCGGTAATGACAATACCCGCAATCAAGCCGCGTTCGTAGCCACTTCTCTTAATTTCCCAAAGGACGAAGTCAAATATTTCCTCTACCCTAGCTTGGATGATTAAGGCCAGATTCCTTTCGGAAATCTCTTTGTGTCCCCGGTCATTGATTCCATTAATGGAAATGATTCGATTTTCAAAGATTTCGTCCGCAAGGGCAGAACCAAATTTCACTTTTAGTTTTTCAGCATTCTTTTTGGTCACGTGGCAGCCTTCGGCGATATCCCCGGTGATGGCGTTGCCGCCAAAAGGAATCACAGCGGTATGTCTGATAATCCCATCCTTAAAGATACTCAAGTCAGTTGTTCCCCCGCCTATATCGACCAAAGCGACCCCGGCTTCTTTTTCTTCATCAGAAAGGACGGCATGAGCAGAAGCAATAGGCTCCAAAGTCAAATCAATGGCTTTCAGGCCGGCCCGCTCCACACACCGAAAGATGTTAGATGAAGCGGACGTCTGCCCTGTAATGATGTGGAAGTTGGCTTCCAACCGTACACCGGACATTCCAATAGGATCTGTAATCCCCTGCTCAGAATCCACTGTAAATTCCTGTGGAATAACATGCAATATTTTGTCTCCGGGCGGTAATACCAGCTTATGCATGTCGGTAATCAACTTAGCAATATCTGCTTGGTTGATTTCATCGTGATTATTATCTCTAGTCAAGATGCCGCGATGTTGACGACTCTTGATGTGTTGGCCGGCAATCCCCACATGTACTGCGGAGAAGGTAGTACCGGAAGCTTTTTCAGCGGTATCAATGGCTTCTTTGATGGCACTGACGGTCTTCTCAATATTGGATACAACCCCACGGTTGACCCCGGTGGAAGCCACTTTGCCCACGCCAAGAATCTCCAGCTTGCCAAATTTATCCAAACGACCGGCTACTGCACAGATTTTAGTGGTACCTATATCTAAGGCAACAGTCAAGGGAGTTGGGTTTTGTTGGACTTGTTTTTCTGCTTGTTCCATAGTCAATAATTTTGTGTAATCCTTTAGCGTTCTACCAACGCTTACAAACTACTTGGTTAGCGAATTTTAAATTAATGGTTTGATATTTTCTCCATCCTTTATGCGGCATAGCTTCCTTATAAAAGATGAGTAATTTTTTAAATTTTCCCGGCAAATCATCTGCTTTACCAAGGATTATTTTGGTCTTCCCAAACTCGGGAATCAAGGTAATCTCTCCGGACTTTCCGACGGAGATTTGTGAAATCATCGCCGATAATAGCTCATTCTTATTCAAAAATTTAGCGAGCTTAAAGACATCATTCAAGGGATTTGCCGAGTCCCGAAACTCGTTGAAATAAGCCGGCAAATACCCGGTAGCAACCGGCACTCTAGCCGTCGCATACTTGGATGTCGGCATCTTTCTACCGGTTTTGTCGAAATAATAATTCAATCCATTGTTGTCAATAATTCTCACAATGGGCTGGCGTTGCAAGACTTTGATATGTACTTTATTATTGGCATCAATCCAGACTTCCGCATCCTTCACAAATGGGTCATCTTCCAATACCTTTTCCATTCTGTCCAATTGGACTTGATTCAAGTCCATACCATCTATTTCTTCCACAAAGCTATTTTGAATGATGCGTTTTACATCTCTTTCCATAATCAAAAAACCCCCGCCTTCCGTCTCCAAAGACGCAATCTGTACCACCAACTCCTTTGTGTGGCTATGTCGCTTAACCCTAGCCGCAGACATGGCGACGACCAGCAATAAGCCGACTCCGAGCATCCAGTAGCTCTTGCGTAATTTTTCGTTTATTTTTTCTAATAACTTCATTTCTCCATTTTTTATAGTGGCGCCGATTGGGAGTCACTATACTTTTGCTACAGATACCGCAATTTTTGCAATTTCGGTGTCCGCATCGGGCTTCGCCAAGGATAACAACTTGGTTTTCAACTTTTTGCGCAAGCCTTCGTCATCCAACAATTGAATGGTAGCCGGCCATAATTTTTCTTTCGCTTCTACATCTTTTACCATCAATGCGGCGCCACTATTCACTAAAGCCATGGCGTTGTTGGTCTGATGGTCTTCTGCCACATTGGGAGAAGGAATCAACACCGCCGGCACGCCCGCCACCATCAACTCCGAAATAGTCAACGCCCCTGCCCTACAGACCGCAACATCGGCCACAGCATAGGCATAATCCATTCTGTCAATAAAAACCATCGGGTGCACGTTGGGCAATTGAGCGGTTGGGCAGTTCATAAATTGGTCTTCATAAAGCCGTCCCATCTGCCAAATCACTTGTACATCGGGTCTCTGCTCAATCTGTTCTTTCGCTGCTTCCATCGCCCGATTAATCGTTCTGGCACCTAAGCTCCCGCCCATCACCAAAATGGTTTTCTTATTATTGTCCAAGCCAAAATGCGCTTTCGCAAAAGCCTTTTCATTTTCATCAATAATCAAATCCTTTCTGACCGGATTACCGGTAACTCTTATTTTATCACCGGGAAAAAACTTTGATAATCCGTCATACGCTACACATATCGCACTCGCTTTTTGCGCAAGCAGCCGATTGGTCACTCCGGCATAAGAATTCTGCTCTTGAAGCACCGTCGGAATACCCATCCTACTCGCTATCTTCAAAGCCGGGCCACTCGCATATCCACCTGTACCTATCACTACATTCGGCTTAAAATCTTTAATTATTTTTCTTGCCTTCAGGAGTGAGCGAATCAACTTGAAAGGGAAGGACAGATTCCGCAAGGTGAGCTTGCGCTGAAATCCACTCACCGGTAAGCCGACGATTTTAAACCCGGCATTCGGCACCTTCTCCATCTCTATTTTCCCTTCTGCCCCGATAAACAAAATAGCCATATCCGCATCCATCTTTATCAATGCTTTGGCTATCGCAATAGCCGGAAAAACATGCCCTCCTGTACCGCCACCTGAAATAATTACCTTCATGAGTTATGCTTCATTTGACGAAAGTCCTTCAATATATCTGCTCACACTCAAAATCATCCCAAAAGCCGTCGCCGTCACCAACACAGAGCTCCCCCCCATACTCACCAAGGGTAGTGGCAATCCCGTAACCGGCAACAAATTAACGGATACGGCCATATTCGCCATCGCTTGCAACACAATCATAAATCCCAACCCTACCGCCAAGATGGAGCCAAATGCCTTGGGACTTTTTGTCACTAATCTCGCTATCCGGAACATCAACACCACATAAATCAACAAAATAAATGAAGCTCCGACAAGACCATATTCTTCACCGATGATGGCATAAATAAAATCAGCATAAGATGAAGGCAAAAAATTCCTTTGAATACTATTGCCCGGGCCGACTCCAAAATACTGGCCGTTGGCTATCGCCATTTTTCCTTGCATCACCTGAAAATTATCTCCCCCGCCGGTCATAAAATTACGCACCCGTTGTATCCATGTACCCACACGTACATACTGCGGGAAAAAATTACCAATGGTCACCAAAAAACTAAACAAGATGATGCCTCCGGTCATCAAGGTCACCAAAAAACTCAATCGTACCCGCCCCACAAACATCATCGCCATAGCTGTCACAAACAAAATCATCGCAGTGGACAAATCAGACGGAGCAATCAACCCACAAATGACTAAGACCGGAATAATAACCGGAGCAAAACCCTTCTGTAAGTCTTTAATGGTCTCTTGATTCGCTGTAATCACTTTGGCCACATAAACCACAAGGGCAATTTTGGCAAAGTCGGACGTCTGAAAAGTCAAACCGATACCGGGTACAGACAACCACCTTTTGGCGGAGTTGACATCGACCCCCATCGCCATCGTAAAAATCAAAAGCGGGACACTAATCAAAATCAACCAAGGCGCCATTCTCATATAAACTTGATACGGCAGGCTATAGGCCACATAGGCTATGATAAATCCAAACAGCAAAATGGCGCTATGCTTCAACAGATAATACTCTGTATTTCCACCTTTGTGGAGATAAGCCAGCTTATCGGTCGCACTATATACCACCAAAATGGACATTAAGGCCAAAATAAACATAATCGCCCAGATGACCCGGTCGCCTTTTAAGTTGCGTAATATGTTGGTTGCTCCTGCCATTTTGTTATCTAATCTTCAGTGTTATTATCGTAACGATAGCCAGTAAAATCCCGACTATCCAAAATCTTGTGGCAATTTTCATCTCAGGCATTCCCAGTTTTTGGTAATGATGGTGTAATGGAGACATCTTAAAAACACGCCGACCTTCTCCATATTTTCTTTTGGTGTATTTGAAATAAGTCACCTGAATCATCACCGACAAGGTCTCCACCATAAACACCCCACTCAAAATGGGCAGTAATAATTCTTTGCGCAATAAAATCGCCAAAGAAGCAATGACTCCACCCAACATCAAACTCCCCGTATCGCCCATAAATACGGATGCAGGATAGGAATTATGCCACAAAAATCCTATCGTCGCACCAAACAAGGCGGCTATATATATCACCAGCTCCGATGAGCCCGGCAAATACAAAATATTCAAATAGTCCGCAGCGATTTTATTACTGGCCACATAGGCGAATATTCCCAAGACGATGGCCATAATCGCCGACAATCCCGTCGCAAGCCCATCAAGGCCGTCAGTCAAATTAGCACTATTTGATACTCCGGTCACAATAAAAATGACTATCGGAATAAATACCAACCAGACCAACGACCGGGCTTTCGGCTCTCCCACGAACCCTAAAATCTTTGCGTAATCTATATCGTAAGACTTCAAAAAAGGCACATTTGTCACCGGGGCTTTGACCCACACAGATGTCACTTCTTCATGACCACTTTTGGCCTTTGTCTTTATTTCTTTCACTACTTCGTAATGTTCTCTTGCGGCTACAGCGGGCTTCATACTCACGACAATATGGTTACTATTCAACATCGTCAAACCCACAATCAAGCCTAAAACCACCTGCCCCAATAATTTAAACTTGCCGCTAAGGCCTTTTTTATTCTTGCGAAATACTTTGATGTAGTCGTCAATAAACCCGATAACACCAAGCCACGTCGTCACGACAATCATCAATAAGATATAGGTATTATCTAACCTAGCCATCAACAAGACCGGCACCAAAATGGCCAGAATAATTATAATCCCCCCCATCGTCGGGGTGCCTTCCTTCTCTTTTTGTCCCTGCAAACCTAGTTCTCGGACGGTCTCCCCTATCTGCATCCGCCTCAACTTGGCAATAATCTTATCGCCAAAAGTGATAGAGATAATCAATGATAAAATCATTGTCACACTCGCCCGAAAGGAAATAAAATGAAATAATCCCGCTCCGGGCAGATTATAGGCTTCATCCAAATATGTAAAAAGGCTGTATAGCATTTCGTGTGTGTGGTGTTTCTAGTTTTGTATCAAAAATTCGTTCAGCAATTCAGCCTTATCATCAAAGGGCAACTTTTTGCCATTGACAATTTGATATTTCTCATGTCCTTTGCCGGCGACTAAAATAATCCCGCTTTGCCCGGCCAATCTACAAGCTGTACGGATAGCGGATTTTCTATCGACGATATCCAGGACTTTATGTCTGTCTTCTTTGGCGACTCCCGCCCACATCTCCTTAATGATGTCTTCAGGTTCTTCGCTTCGCGGATTGTCTGCGGTAAAAATAGCCTGTCCACTTTTGGCGGCAGCCATCCCCCCCATGATTGGTCTTTTGGTTCGATCTCTATCTCCACCACATCCGACAACCGTATAGAGTCGGGCGTTTTGCTCCTTCAATTCATTAATCGTATCCAAGACCTTTTCGAGCGCGTCCGGCGTATGTGCATAATCTATAATGCCCATTCTTCGAGATGTCGGATCGGCAATTTTCTCAAACCGTCCGGGAGCACCCGGCAACCCGCTCAACACCACCAAAATCTCCTCTTCTGACTCTCCCAACAACACCGCTACTCCAAAGGCTGTCAATAAGTTATAGGCATTAAACCCACCAATCAATCGGGCATAAACTTCGTATCCATTTATCTCCAGATGCAATCCATCCAAAGAATTAGATTGAATCTTTGCAGAAAAATCGGCCATTTTTTTTAGCGCAAGCGTATGCTTATCCGCCTTGGTATTCTGCATCATTACGCGGCCATTTTTATCATCGATATTGGCCAGAGCGAAGCTGCCTTTCGGCAAAAAATCAAAGAACTTTTTCTTGACATTCAGATAATCCAGCATCGTCCCGTGATAATCCAAATGCTCCCTTGTCAGATTGGTAAAAACCCCTCCTGCAAAGTGCAAGCCCCCAATCCTATGTTGATCAATAGCATGAGAGCTCACTTCCATGAAAGCGACCACACAACCTGCAGCCACCATTTCCGAAAGGAGGCGATTAATGGTGACTGAATCAGGTGTTGTGTGAGTCGATTCAAAAACTTCATCTCCAATTTTATTTTCTATCGTGGACAGCAAACCCGCCTTTTGCCCCAAGCCTGTAAAAAGTTGATGCAATAAGGTAACGGTGGTCGTTTTTCCATTCGTCCCTGTGACACCGACGAGCTTTAGGTGGCGCGAAGGATGACCGTAAAAGGCACTACCCAATTGAGCCAACGCCCAAGCACTATCTTCGACTCCGACCCAAACAATCTCCGGCGGAAATACTTCCGGCTTAACTTCCCCCACGATAACAGTCGCCCCCTTCAGAATTGCCGGAAAAATATATTCATGACCATCTACCTGAGTGCCTTGGACAGCGACAAAGACGTTGCCTTTTTGAATTTTCCGCGAGTCAAATTCAATGCCGGACACCTGCACATCTTTGATGGAATCGGCATCCTTAACGGCCACTTCGGCTAATATTTCTTTTAGGCTCTTCACTATCCCAATCTCAAATAAATAGTTTGTCCTTTGGCGGGTGTTCCACCGCGTATAGACTGTTTTAATACTTTTCCATTCCCTTTGAATCTCACTTTCACCTGTCTGTTTTCCAACAAATACAGGGCATCCTTGAGTCCCATACCTTGTACATTAGGGATGATCTTTTTGGACATTTTTCTATTCAACAAGAAAAGAGAGTCCACGTCATTATAGGTTTTGAATACGGCCCATTCATTGGCCAAATCCTTTACAGGAACATCAAACTCCTGCGCCACCTTCACCAAATCATCCTTATAACCGACTTGCCAAGAAGGCAATTTCTTGCTGTCTAATTTAGCAACATGGGCATTGAGCGGATACTTCAAATCCGGATCCAAAATGTAACACTTATCGGCGATTTCTCTAAAAACCGGACCGGCCACGGCAGACCCGTAATATCCATGCTCTCTTGGATTATAAATGACCACGATACAAGAATATCTCGGATTTTTGGCCGGAAAATAACCCGCAAAAGAAGCCTGATAGCGATGCTTCGCCTTCTTTTGTTTGTAATCCATCTGGGCCGTCCCTGTTTTTCCTGCAAAGCGATAATAATCCGACTTTAATTTCTTAGCGGTTCCACGCTCTACGACACCTTCCAACAGTGATTGTACCTTGACTACAGTCTTTGGACTGATGACTCTTGAACTGATGATTGTCGGCTTAAAATGCTTTACCACGTCACCATAATTCATAATATCCCGCACCAAATAAGGTTTCATCATTTTGCCATTATTGGCGACAGTATTATACAAACTCAACATCTGTAAAGGAGTCAATTTCTCTTCATAACCTATTGCCATCCAAGGGATTGTGGTTCCGCTCCATTGGTCCACCGCACTATTCGGCTCCTTGATATAAGGCAAGGCTTCCCCCCTTAATTCAATACCTGTGGGCAGATGCAAATACAAATCTTTCAGACGATTGACAAAGCGCTCCCGCCCCTTATTTGAATGGTTGTAATGCTTATCTACCAAGCTCGCAATACCCACGTTTGAAGAAATTTCAAAGGCGTGACGCACTGTTGTTTCATCTAATCCATGCGGAGAAGCATCCACCATTTCTTTATCATAAAACTGAGTCTTTCCTTGGTTGAGCACCACACTATCTTGCAAGTTAACATAGCCATCTTCCAGCATCGCAATCATGGAAGCCAGTTTAAAAGTCGAACCCGGTTCGGTAGCCGTACCCACCGCATAATTATACACTTCAGCCCAGCCGTTAGACACTTTACCAATATTACTGATGGCCTTGATGGCTCCTGTTTTAACATCCATCAAAATCGCTGTCCCCTGATCCGCATCATGATATTGCAATCCGCGCAACAGGGCATTTTGTACGACATCCTGTAAATTCACATCAATAGTTGTATAAATATCACTTCCGTTTTTGGGCGTAATATTTTCAAGATTTTTCTGTGGGATGTCCCCTTGCGGAGTTTTTAGCATATACCCTGTCCCTTCTTCTCCTTTAAGGTAATCATCAAAGCTTCCTTCGAGTCCTACTTTCACATCTTCTTTTACATAGCCCAAGGTCCTTCTTGCCAAAATCCGGAAAGGATGCGCACGTTTTTCGTTACGGTCAGCGATAAAGCCCCCCCCATTTCGTCCGCGACGAAAAATAGGAAACTTCCGCAATAACTCCACTTCCGGATAGCTGACATTGTTTTTTAAGAAAAAATATTTATCACCCCTATCGTAAGCTTCTTCCAGGCGGTCGTGCCAAGCACCGACCGTATATTTATCATCAAAGTAGTACGCCAAATAATAGGACAAGGAGTCTAACTTTTCTCTAAAAATCTCTTCCGTCAAACCGGCGGCATGCGGGTCAAATCTTAAATTATATAGCGGCGTGGAAGCAGCCAAAATGGCTCCGTCATCCGCAAAAATAGTTCCCCGCTCACCCCTAATCTTCTTCTCGACGATATAACTTTGATCGATAAGCTCCCGCAATTCTTCCCCCTCAAAAACATTGACTTTGACCAATTGCGCAAAAATACCAACCGCTGCCAGCACCACCAGGGAGAGCAGGATATACATTTGATATAATATTTCGTTTTTAATGGCCACTTAATCATTCAATTTTATGCTTCCTTTCGGAACAATAATGCGTTGGGGTCCTTTTTTGTCCACGGTATAACCTTTAGCTTCCATGGTTTTGATAATCTGCGATTGTGTACTCGTGTACATGAGTTCGGATTGCAAACTCATATATTCCCACCGCAACTTTCGGACATCCTTTTTGAGAACCTGAATTTTTCGTACATTATATTCCGCTTCTCGAGAAAAAGCGATATAAATAACCCCCAATAAAGCTATCAATAGAACAAACCGGATATTGCCCAATACCCACCCGGCAAACATCGGCCAGAAAGCGAAATAACTAAAAGGACTTTTTTTAGCAGCCATGGTTAATAATCTAGGTGTTGTTCAGTGTTTATTTTTTGTAACCGTTTGGCACTCCTATTTTCTTTCTAAAAAAAAGGCGCTCAAATGGTTGTTATTTTTTTTCGGCAATCCGTAATTTGGCACTTCTTGCACGAGTATTCTTTGCTAATTCTTCTTCCGACGGATATACCGGTTTCTTGGTAATAACTTTTAGCGGTCGATGAATATGACCATAAAAATCTTTCTCTACCTTCCCTTCTGCATTGCCGGTCTTCATAAAATTTTTGGTCATCCTATCTTCCAAAGAGTGATAGCTGATGACCACCAATTTCCCGCCAGGGGCTAACACATCAATGGCATCTTTAAAAAAATCTTCCAAAGCTCCCATCTCATCATTCACTTCAATTCTAAGTGCTTGAAAGACTTGCGCCAAATACCGATTTCGATCTCCACGTATCCAAGGCCCGATAATGTCCAAAAACTTGGCGGTCGTTTTTATGGGGGCTTTCCTTCTGGCTTCGACGATAGCTTGCGCCAAAGACTTTGCATTTCTCACTTCCCCGTATCGACCTAATACCGCCTGCAAATCTTCCACCCGATACTTATTAATGATGGACGCCGCATCCTTTTTTCCTTTTTTATCCATCCGCATATCCAAATCGGCATCAAATCGAAAAGAAAATCCCCGCTCCGGCGTATTTATCTGAAAAGAAGAAACGCCTAAATCTGCCAATATCCCATTCACTTGCGTAATGCCATCCAACCTTAGATATTTTTTCAGATACCTAAAATTATGTGGCTGAATCGTCAAACGGTCGTCATCCAATACATTTTGCAGCGCATCCGCATCTTGGTCAAAACCAATCAATCGCCCATCTCTCCCCAATGCCTTCAAAATCTCCGAAGAATGCCCGCCACCACCAAAAGTCACATCCACATATATGCCTTGCGGCTGAATATCCAATCCCTGAATACTTTCTTCAAGGAGTACCGGTAAATGGTAATCGGTATTCATTAATTAGTTTCGTCCTTTGCGTCGTCCGTCTCCTTAACCAATCGAGCCAATACTTCTTGGTCGATTCGCTGCTCCCCTTCGTGCTTTTGTTGGTTGATGAATTTTTGGTAATCATCCGCTTTCCAGATTTCAATAAACTCCAAAAACGTATTAATCACCAATTGATCCTTACCATGTACATCAATCCAATCCAGGAGCATTTTGGGCAACCGAATCCGATCCACTTTATCCACTTCTACTTCTTCGGCTCCATTAAAGAAAAACCGAGCGGCTTCCACTTCATCCTGCTTATAAGGATTCATATTCTTTCTAATCTTCCGCACTTCGGCATCCCACATGGGCTTTGGAAACAGACGAAGCATATTGTGTGCGCCTAGTCCCCTATTCACATAAAAACTCTCATTATTTCCTTCTCCCAACGCATCTAACAACCGCGCAGGAATCCGAACCCGACCCCGGTCATCTATCGCACAGTTATATGATCCATCAAGAAAAAACATGAATTATTTTTTTGTATAATACCACAAAGGTAAGTCAAAGGTTCCAAAATTACCACAAATTACCCGAAAAAATATCATCTTTTTTTTACATCCTTTAATTTTTGGGTAGAAATATATCAATTTGAATTTTTATGTTTTAAAATTCGCACAATTAAACACAAATTGATGCAAATCTAACGGGTAAAAAATGGTAACCATT
>JANTGI010000031.1 GCA_024762995.1 Saprospiraceae bacterium
TCTATTTGCCCTTGGGTGGTGAAAGTGATGCCATTGGGTAAGCAAGCGTATCCTGTGGTCGGAGACAAACTAAAAAGGAGAGCCATAAAAATGACGAAAATAGGTCGGATATTCATATTCTATTTTTTTTTTGATGCAAGATAATTCTTTCTTTTTATTAGACAAAACACATATTTATGGGATTGTAGAAGTGTTTTTTATTGACTTGTTGTATAAGTGTTTGATATTCAGTATGTTGTATTTGATGTGTTGATTATTTGTAGAAAATGGCGGTTATTTCATTTTGTGAAAACATTTTTGATCCCAATGGGGGCCTCCTTGACTAAGAAGTCAATGAATAAAGTTTCGGCCTGCCTGGCGCAGCATAGACTACGGCGGTAGGCAGACAGGTACTTCGGTCTTAAGGCTCAACGATAGAACGGTGTCGCATTTTCTTGGCTTGCGGAATAGGATTGTTTGGGTTTTTTATAAATTTATCCTGACGTAACAATACTTCAAGTTTTAGTGTAAAAACTTAGGGTAATTCTTTGTTTATGAAGCAAAGACCTATACCTTTGCCTGCGATTTGTTCAAATAAACAAATAATGAGATGAGTATAGCTTTTTTAAGCACTAATCTACCTTTCCTATTGGCTGCCATTTTTGGCGCTATGTTTCCGATATTAAGCTACGTGGTTTATGGTTTGATTGGTTTGATGGCCTTATTATATATAGGTTCTATCTTCAGCCAAAAGAAACCGACCGTCAATGGTTCAGGAAAAAATGTCAAAGTTTTGAAAAAAGGCTTTGACATTCCTGTAAAGGGAGCACCACAGGGAGAAGTATTAGCTGCCAAAACGACCCGGTTTGCCCTGCAACCTAAAAACTTTCCGTACATCTTCCCGATTCCGAAAGTGCCCGTTAAAGTGGGGGATCATGTTCATGCCGGGGATGTGTTGTTTTATGACAGAGACCGCCCCAAGGTGAAGTTTGCGTCTCCGGTCAGTGGTAAAGTCATTGAGATTCAGCGCGGCGCCAAACGCTCGATTGCGGAAATTGTGGTCGAAGCGGATGGTCAGCAATCTTATCGTGAAGTGAAATCTATTAATTTAGAAACCATTTCACGTGAAGATTTGGTGGACTTCCTTGCGGAAAATGGCGTATGGCCCATGATTAATCAAAGACCTTATGATGTGATACCGGCTTTGGATGCAGTGCCAAGAGATATTTTTGTGACTACTTTTGATACCGCTCCTTTAGCGCCGGATGCTTCCAAGATAATCGCCGGCAAAGAAGTGGCTTTTCAAGGGGGATTAGATATTTTGCGCAAGCTGACATCCGGTAAGGTCCACTTAGGATTGGACGGGCGAGTCGCCAAAGTGAGTACGGCTTTTTCTGAAGCTCATGGTGTAGAAAAACATTGGTTTGCCGGATTCCACCCAACCGGAAATGTCGGCGTACAAATCCACCATATTGCCCCCATCAAAAACGGAGAGGACATCGTGTGGACTTTGGGCGTGCAAGAAGTGGCTTCTATTGGCGCCTTAGTGACCGGCCAAAAGTATGATGCTTCCAGAGTCGTCGCCGTCGGTGGGAATCAAGTCGAAAAACCAAAATACGTCCAAACTTATATGGGCGCTATGATGGGTGACTTATTGGAAGGTGACGGACAGGACGGACGCATTATTTCCGGCGATATGTTGACCGGGGAGAAAAAACAAAGAGAAGAATTTCTTAATTATTTTGACAATCAAGTCACCGTCATCGGAGAAGGGGATTATTTTGAGATGTTTGGATGGGCGATGCCGACCAAAAAAACACCGACGGTTTCAAAAACTTATTGGAGGGGATTATTTCCTTCGGGCAAGCCGTTGGATATTGATGCCAATTTGCATGGAGAAAAACGGGCATTTGTGATGACCGGCGAGTACGAAAGAATGTTGCCGATGGACATTTATCCCCAGCACTTGATGAAGGCGATTATTACTGCTGATTATGAAAAAATGGAAGGCTTAGGTATCCATGAATTAAGTGAAGAAGATATTGCTTTGTGTGAGTTTGCTTGTACTTCTAAGCAGCCTTTGCAGGAAATACTCAGACAAGGATTGAGTGAGTTATATGCTGAGTAACAGCGAGTTACAAGTTTTTTTGCGCAAGCAAATCTTATTTAACAAAATGAAATAAAGAATATGGGTCTTTTAGATTTCTTTAAAAAGATCGAGCCAGATAAGCAAAAATCCGGTTTTCTACATACACTGTATGATGGATTTTTTACCTTTCTGTTTGTGCCCAATAAGCGCCCGAAAAATGCGTCGCATGTACACGATCATATAGACTTGAAACGAACCATGATTTTTGTGGTTTATGCTTTGATACCGCTCTATATTTTTGGGATGTACAATGTGGGGCATCAGCACTATCTGGCGATGGGGGAGATGACGGGCTTGACAGAAGGGCTTGGTGCTAAGTTTTTGTATGGCGCCTTGAAAGTCTTGCCGATTTACGTGATTAGTATGGTGGTCGGCTTGGGTATTGAGTTTTACTTCGCTTACAAAAAAGGACATGGCATCGAAGAAGGATATTTGGTCACCGGTGCTTTGATTCCGTTGATTATGCCGGCCAGTCTGCCTTATTGGATATTGGTATTGGCTATTGTTTTTGCGGTATTGATAGGAAAAGAAGCATTTGGTGGCACCGGCATGAATGTAGTGAATGTCGCCTTATTGGCGCGGGTCTTTGTCTTTTTTGCTTATCCAACATCCATTTCTGGAGACGCTGTTTGGGTGAGTGGAGTGGATGGATTTACGGGGGCGACCCCGCTGGCGATGGCCAGTAGTGGTGGATGGACCGAAGTCATTAGTCATTATACACCGGAACAAATGTTTTGGGGCGTCATCCCCGGTTCTATAGGGGAGACTTCTAAGCCGCTTATTATTTTGGGGGCTTTGTTTTTGTTGCTTTCGCGAATAGCTAGTTGGCGTATTATCTTAGGGGGCATTATCGGGATGTCCGTGATGGGATTGATTTTTAATGCCTTTGGCGGTTCTAACGCCTATATGAATGTGCCATGGTATGACCATTTTTTGATGGGAAGTTTCTTGTTTGCTATATCTTTTATGGCAACGGATCCGGTGACAGCTGCATCGACTAATCGGGGCAAATGGATATACGGTCTATTAATCGGTGCTATCGGATTGGTCATACGTGTATCGAATCCGGCTTATCCGGAAGGATGGATGTTGGCTATTTTATTGTTAAATGTATTTGCTCCGTTGATTGATTACTTTGTACTTCAGGGCAATATGAAAAAACGATTGAAACGTGCATAATACTACAGGATATATCATCAAATTTACAGTTGCTTTGACTGTACTGGCGGGATTGGCGCTATCGGGCATGTTCTATGCAACGGAGCCGGCTGCCAAAAGAAATGAAGAAGTTTTCAATAAAAGAGCGATTTTGTCTTCTATTGCTTCTCACTTGGACAAGCCACTTGCGCAAATGTCCGACGAAGAAGTACTCCAAATTTTTAAGGACAAAATGGAACAAAAGGTGGTTAATACCAAAGGCGATATCATCGAAGGAGCCATCGCTGAAAAAATCAGCATGAAAGCGGAATCTAAAAAGAATGAAGCCGATATGGAACTGCCTATTTTTACCTACAAGGGTAAAGATGGAAATATCAACATCATCAGCATTTACGGCAACGGACTTTGGGACAAAATCTGGGGCTATATCGCCCTGAAAGATGACAATAAGACCATTGTAGGTGCGGCCTTTGACCATGCCGGGGAAACACCGGGTTTGGGTGCGGAGATCAAAGACAATCCCACTTTCCCTGCTAGTTTTATCGGCAAGACCATCTTTGACGGAGATACTTATACTTCCGTAAAAGTAGTCAAAAAGGTGACAGACCCTAAGCACCAAGTCGATGGTATCGGAGGCGCTACTTTGACCAGTGATGGGGTGTCAGAAATGATGGTGCGGGGCATCAAATATTATTTGCCTTACTTCCAAAAGCATAAAAAGTAAATTATGACGACTAAGAAAGAAAAAACTCCTTTGTTTGGTCCTAAAGAAAAACGTCTGCTTTGGGATCCTATTAATGACAACAATCCGGTGACTGTACAGGTCTTGGGTGTATGCTCTGCTTTGGCGGTCACATCCTTAGTCTATAAGAGTGTGGTGATGGCCATTGCGGTAATTTTTGTGGTGGCTTTTTCCAATCTGATTACCAGTTTGGTGCGTAATTATATCCCTTCGCAAGTGCGGATGATTGCCCAATTGGTCATTATTGCGACCTTGGTGACCATCGTCGAATTGGTCTTAAAAGCCAATAATTATGCGATTTGGAAAGAATTATCGGTCTTTATCGGCTTGATTATCACCAACTGTATTGTGATGGGTCGTCTTGAAGCATTTGCGATGAGCAATAGTCCATGGCGATCGTTTTTGGATGGTATCGGCAACGGGCTGGGTTATGGAGTGATATTGATAATTGTGGGTGTTGTCCGTGAATTATTTGGCAAAGGTACTTTGTTTGCCGGTAGTCCTATCCAACTCAATATCATAGGCAAAAGCAATGATTTGGTCAAATACTGGATAGATACGAGTGGTGGAGCGATGTCTTGGTACACCAATAATGGCTTATTGGCCTTGCCCGTTTCTTCCTTGTTTTTGATTGGCATTATTATTTGGGTTCAACGTAGCCGGAACAAAAAATTAGTGGACATTTCCTAAAAATAAAAATCTTCTATCATGGAGTTGTTTAATATATTCATCAAGTCGGCATTCGTAGAAAATATGGTTTTGGCCTATTTCTTAGGGATGTGTTCTTTTTTGGCGGTATCCAAAACCGTCAAGACGGCGATAGGTCTTGGTTTGGCGGTTATTTTTGTACTGGGGATTACTGTGCCTATCAATTGGTTGATCAACCATTATCTCCTTTCGGCAAATGGCTTATTTCACATGGATTTGACCTTTTTGCGGTTTATTATCTTTATTGCGGTGATTGCGTCCATGGTGCAATTGGTGGAGATGGTCGTCGAGAAAGTCAGCCCGGCCTTATATAATTCATTGGGTATTTTCTTGCCGTTGATTACCGTAAACTGTGCCATTATGGGTGGTTCGCTATTCATGGTATCCAGAGAGTATAACCTTCCGGAATCTGTGGCCTATGGTTTGGGTGGTGGATTAGGATGGTTTTTGGCGATTGTTGCCTTTGCGGCCATTAGAGAAAAGATGGCTTATTCTAACGTACCGGCGCCGTTGCGCGGTTTAGGTATTGCTTTTATTCTTACCGGCTTGATGGGCTTAGCCTTCATGAGTTTGGCAGGGATTTAATCACAAACAGACATTAAAAATGATTAACAGTATAGGAATTTCAATATTGATTTTTACGGCCATCGTGTTGGTGCTGGTGTTGGGGCTGCTTTTTGCCAGAAAAAAACTAGTGCCGCAAGGTAAGGTCAAATTAATCCTTAACGGAGATACCGAGCATCCGCTTGAAGTGGAGCCGGGCTCTTCTTTGTTGAGCACCTTAGCTAATAATAAAATCTTCTTACCGTCTGCCTGTGGGGGCGGTGGGACTTGCGCCATGTGTGAATGTCGTGTGCTTTCCGGTGGGGGAGAAGCTTTGCCGACTGAAGCCAACCACCTTTCCCGTAAGGATATAGCGAATCATGAGCGTTTGGCTTGTCAGGTCAAAGTGAGAGAAGACATGGAAGTTGAAGTGCCGGCAGAAGTTTTTGGTATCAAAAAATGGGAGTGCGAAGTGGTTTCTAACTACAACGTTGCTTCTTTTATCAAAGAGTTTGTCGTCAAACTTCCGGAAGGTGAGACCTTGGATTTCAAAGCAGGGGGATATATTCAGATTGATGTGCCGCCTATCGAAGTGGATTATAAAGATATGGATATTACGGCTCATCCGCGGATGGGTAAGAAGCCGGATGAATTTAAAGCAGAATGGGACAAATTCAATCTTTGGCCTTTGAAAATGAAGAACCCGGAGCCGATTTTTAGAGCTTACTCCATGGCCAATCACCCAGCCGAAGGAAATATCATTATGTTGAATATCCGTATTGCCACACCGCCTTGGGATCGAGCTAAGAACGGCTGGATGGATGTGAATCCGGGAATTTGCTCATCTTATGTCTTTTCGCGCAAACCTGGGGACAAGGTGACCATCTCGGGGCCTTACGGCGAATTTTTTATCAAAGAAACGCCTAAAGAAAAAATTTATATTGGTGGTGGAGCCGGAATGGCGCCCCTACGGTCTCACTTATTCCACTTATTCCACACGGAAAAATGGAGAAAGTCGAAGGTCAGTTATTGGTATGGTGGGCGGACACGACGGGAGTTGTTTTACATACAAGATTTTAAGGACATCGAGAAGGAATTTGATAATTTCAAATTTTATGTTGCCCTTGATAATCCACTACCGGAAGATAATTGGAAGGTTAAAAAGGATATTTATGACGAAGAAGGCGATGGTTTCAAAGGCTACGTCATGCAAGTCCTTTTTGAGCAATACTTGAAGAATCACCCGGCTCCGGAAGAAGTCGAATATTATTACTGCGGACCACCGATGATGGCTAAGTCTATCATGGATACGCTTGACTCGCTTGGTGTCCCCGAAGAGAATATTGCTTTTGATGACTTTGGATAATGGGGTGTGATGATTCGCAGACCTGCCTACTGCCCGACGGAAGGTAGGGTTCCGTAGATTTTTGTTGAGAAGATGATGACGCCAGATTGCTAAGCTCGTAGCCTGCCTGCCGATTAGGTAGGCTTGCGGAGAGATTGGTAAGCTGGACTTTAGCACGCAAGCTTAACCCCTGCCTGCAGCAGACAGGTTTCTCCAAATCCACAACGTCAAGAAAGAGCGGCACCGTTGTACCGTTAAACTGTTAAACCGTTAAACCGAAGTACCTGTCTGCCTATTGCCATAGGTTGCGTCAGGCAGGCCGAAAGTTAAATAATTTATCACTGCTCTCTGTCTAACTTTACGGTGCGGATGATTTCTTCTAAGTCTTCTACGTACGATTTCTTTTCTTTCTGTGGTGCATAGATGAAGCCTAAGAGTAAGAGGAGTTCATCGCTTTTATTGGGATTGGGGACAAGGTAAGCGATGAAGGGACCGCCCATGTAGTCATTTTCTAGCTCCCAGATGCCCCTGATTTCGATGACGGAATGCCCGTTGAAGTTGACCGTGTTTTTGATGAGTGGCAGATCATGGTCATTGATGGCGAAGTAGCTGCCTTCTTCACGAGAGGCAATGTATTTTTTGCCGATGGCATTGACATAGTTTTTTAGGGTGTCCGGGTTTAATTGCTTTTGGCTCGTGTAGGGAATACGGGAGACTATAAGGCTAGAACTGGTTTTGTTGGTTTCTTTTCGAATCCAAATAAGTTCGTGGTTACGGACTTTGCTGGCGATAAAATCTGATGGTATTTGGATGGATATGCCAAAGGTGTCTTTGATCAGTTCCATGGCAGCGGCATTGGTCCCATTGTAAAAGGCCCTTTTGTGGATTTTAGGCTGGTCGTGTTGGCGGACTTTGGCTGCGATGGCCGGAAATTTTATGGCAATGGCCCGCTCCAAGTCTTCTTGCGAATCACCCACTAAATAAATGATGAGTTGGTTTTCGGCCCACTTATTTTTGGCTGTCGCAAAACCTGCCACGGGGCTGCTGAGTAATTCCTTGATTCGGGCTTCTCCCAAATCCTTTAATGCCATTTTGGATTCCGGCGAATCGGTGTCGCTCATATCTGCTAAGACCAACATCGTCAAGAATTTTTTCCGCAAGGGCTTCGCCATGATATCATTATAAGAAAAATGCTTGAGGCGAAATACTGCTTCGGGCTGGGGGAGGAGTAGATAGGGCGACTCAAAATAATACTCAAACGTATCTTTTAGAGCCGTATTCCAGAGCGAATTATCACTGATGACAACAATGTCATCTATCTCCCCAATCCCTTTTTGCCGGGCTCCATTTAGCGAGTGGTAGGCCCCTTTATTGGGCTCGGATGCACACGAAAAAATCCCAAATGAAAGCATCACTAATAAAGCGACGACCGGTATGTTTATGTTGAATATCTTTTTCATTCTTTAAATTAATGTGTATTTGGTTGATTATAAACCATTTGTGAAAATAAAAACGAATGGTTTTCCCTTGCTTTAAGAGATGCTTATTTTGGGTGCTTTGGTGGGCATTGGATTGGAGTTTTGGTCTTTAATTGGTTTTATTTTTTGGAGGGGATGAAGCGGGAGCGCGTTTGTGAGAGAAATCTAATGCCCCTTTCTTTTCTTCTACCCAAATGTGGTCGCCGGCTTTAAATTCCCCGGCAATTAGTTTGCTTGCTAAGGGGTTGACCAATTCCTTTTGGATGGCTCTTTTCATGGGTCTTGCGCCAAACTGCGGGTCATAACCCTTGCTAACCAATAGATTTTCGGCTTTTTTGGACAGTGTCATATCTATTTCTTGGATGGCGAGCATTTTGTTGGTGGTTTTCAACATCAAGTGCATGATTTTCTTGATTTCGGGTCTCGAAAGAGGGCGGAACATGATTTTTTCGTCGATACGATTCAAGAATTCCGGGGGCATTTTTTCTTTTAATTTTTCAAACACATCGTATTCTGTATTGGCGATGACATCTTCTAAGTGCTCGCCTTCTAAGGTTTCAATGTCTTTAAAATTGTCCAAAATAATGGATGCTCCCAAGTTGGAGGTCATGATGATGATGGTATTTCCAAAATCTGCCACACGCCCACGATTATCGGTCAACCTTCCGTCATCGAGTACTTGTAAGAGTAAGTTGTACACGTCTTTGTGCGCTTTTTCTATTTCATCTAGCAAAACGATGGCGTAAGGTTGTCTTCTGACGGCTTCAGTCAATTGGCCACCTTCATCATATCCTACGTATCCCGGAGGCGCTCCAATTAATCTGGAAACTTGGTGGGCTTCTTGAAATTCGCTCATGTCCAATCTAATGATGGCTTTTTCGTCATTAAAAAGGACTTCCGCCAAAGACTTGGCAAGTTGAGTTTTACCGACACCGGTAGGTCCCAAGAAAATGAAGGAGCCGATAGGATGTCCCGGAGCTTGAAGTCCGGAACGATTGCGGCGGACGGCATCGGCAACGGCTTTGACGGCTTGTTTTTGGCCGATGAGTTTTTTGCTGATTTCTTCTTCCAGATGGAGTAATTTTTCTCTTTCGCTGTCGAGCATTCTGGTGACGGGGATGCCTGTTTGTCGGGCGATGATTTCGGCGATGTCTTCAGCGGTGACCACTTCGCGGGTCAAACGGTCTTCTTGCGGGGTTTTGTGGAGTTCTTTTTCAGCTTTGGTGATTTTGGCCAATTCTGCTTCGATGTCTTTGTATTGAATTTTGGCGACACGTTCGAGGTCCCCGTCTTTTTCTGCTTTGGCGGCGATGAGTTCGAGGTCTTCGATGCGCGCTTTGGCGTTTTGGATGATTTCGACTTGTGCTTTTTCATGTTTCCATTGATTGGTAATCTCTTCCAATCTTTTTTTTGCGGAAGCGAGGTCGGCTTCTAATTGTTTTTTTGATTTTCCGTTGGCACCGAGTAAGCCTTCTTTTTCAATGGTCAATTGCTTGACTTTTCGTTGCAATTCATCGATTTCATCCGGGACAGAATCCAGCTCTAATCTCAGTTTTGCGCCGGCTTCATCAATAAGGTCGATGGCCTTTGCAGGCAAAAAGCGATTGGTTAGGTATCGTTTGGACAATTGGATAGCGGCCACCAATGCTTCATCTTGGTAAGTAATATGATGGTAGTTTTGAAATTTTTCTTGCTTGCCACGTAGGATGGAGAGCGCCGTTTCGACGGAAGGCTCGGCAATGTCAACAATCTGAAAATGCCGGATCAAAGAGGCATCTCTCTCGATATATCGCTGAAAGTGGCTGGGAGTGGTTGCCCCGATGATGCGTAAATTTCCTTTGGTGATGGCCGGTTTAAGGATATTGATGGCACTCATGGCGTTGTTGCCGCCTGTTTTAACTAAGTCGTGTATGTCATTGATAAAAAGGATGATTTGACCGTCGGAGTCGGCCACTTCGTCGATGACAGATTTGAGTCTTTCTTCAAATTCCCCTTTGTATTTGGCGCCGGCGATAAGAGTAGTTAAATCAAGAGAGAATATTTTTTGATGGCTAATTTTTTCGGGGACATCCCCATTAATAATACGCAGAGCAATGCCTTTGATGATGTCTAATTTGCCGACTCCGGGTTCTCCCACCAAAAGGGGATTGTTTTTTTGATGTTGAGACATGATTTGGAGTAGTCTTCTGATTTCTTCGTCGCGACCGATGACCGGGGCGATGAGCCCGTCTTTGGCTTCTTTGTTAAGGTCGGCAGCATATTTGGCGAGTGCATTGAGTTGATTATCAGATGATTGTCCGGTTATTTTTTGACCTTTCCGTAAGGCGATGATAGATTCGGCTGCTTTTTTTGGGGTCAGTCCCTGCTTGCGCAAAAAAGAGGAAGTCGGAGAGTCTATGTCTAAGATGCCCAGTAAAATTAAATCAATAGAAATAAAATGATCCCCAAATGAAGCCATTTTTTTTTTGGCTTCTGCGAGGGCTTTATTGGCTTCCCTGGTGAGTGATTGTTTGGGTGTGTTTTTTGATTTGGGGCTGTCATAAATCATGTTGTCGATGCCTTTGGCTATCGTATCCGTATCGATGGAAAGCTTTTCGAGAATAAACTTCACCATGGAGTTGTCCACGCTGAGTAAGCCTTTCATCAAATGTGGAGTGTCCACCATCTTTTGATCTAGATCGGCAGCAAATTTTTGGGCATTATTGATGGCTTCTTGGGCCTTTATCGTAAAATCGTCTAGAGTCATGGTTGTATTTTTAGCTGGGCGAAGCTACGGAAAAATGTTGGTTTTGCAAAATGGATAGGCTCGCTTATACGGTGTAGCGGTGTGACGGTTTAACGGTACAGCGGTTTAACGGTGCAACGGAATCGCTTATTCTTGACGGTGTGGTATTGGTAAGAGGATGATGGTTAAAGGGTTAGGAATAGAGACCAGGCATGACCTTGTCTCTATTGTTTAATCGGCAGAACACATTATGTACCTTCCTATCGTTCCCGAAAGGGGAAGCAGGTTAGTCAAAAAGGTTAATATGGAGTTTTGTTAAGCTTCGGGGTCCGGTTTGATAGGCTTGGGAACAGGTTTGACCATGGGTAATTTGGCCCATTTGGCTTCATTGGCATCTACGCTGCCCATGCGGAAGATACCCCCACTGGCATGAGCCACTTCGTCCGCAAATTGTAAGAAAGAACGGTACAATTTGTAGGCGTCCATTGGTCTCAGCTTAGGGAAAATGTCATTTAATTTGGCGAGTTCTTCGGAAAGAAACTTGTTGCGTTCTTCTAAACCTTGATGATGTCTATAAACGGCATCTGCTCGATCAGAAAAGTGATCAGCTACTTTTTTGAAAAAAGCATCTAGAGACTCTCCTTTGGAAAAACTATAAATATTAGCCATTTTTTCTGCCCAATATCTTTCCTTAGCATCAAAATTACCGTCAGCGCCTCCTACAAGTGCGGCAATCATCGGTAGTGCATCTCTAAGAGTCGCAAATTCTTGGTGGGTGATTCCTTCAAATCCTTCAATCATGGTATATGACCTGTTTATAGTTACCTTTAATAGTCATCTGACTTTTCCTAAATTCGCTGCAAAGATAAATTTATTTTTGGGGAATAACTAGCTTGTGCCCTGTTTTTTTTGAGCAATCCCTGAAATGAAGGATGGTTGCCCGAGAAGTTTGAAGTTTGGAATCGTAAGGAAGGGAACCAACTAGCTTATTAATTCGGGCCTTTTGGGCAACCCTTGCTACAAGGCGCTTAGTGATAATCATCATAAAAAAAATAAAAAACCAATGATAAAAGTCACTAAAAAATAAAAAAGGTTGTTATCTTTGCTCGAAATAATTCGGAAATCATGACTTTAGTATTATTGCTTATCTTCACTTTTTTGGTGTTGTTGGTCTTGTTGCGTGCCTCTAAGTTGATAGAGGTGGCTCAGAGCTTGAAAAATCCAAAGGAAGTTCGATATAGAACCAGTAAAATCCAAGGCACCTTATTGTTTGTCTTTATGGTGCTGTTTTTGGGGGGCGTTTTTTACTTTAATTTTCACTATCGCAATTATATGCTGGGGTTTGGGCCCCACGATGCAGCGTCTGTACATGGAACAGAGTTGGATCATCTATTATGGATAACGATATTGGTGACCGGTTTTGTTTTTGTTTTGACGCAAATCGCTTTATTTTGGTTTGGCTACAAATATCGAGAGAGAGAGGGGCATTCGGCAAAATATATCTCCCACGACAATAAGTTAGAGTTGATATGGACGATTACACCGGCAGTAGTGATGACTTTGTTGGTTTTTTCGGGTTTGGATATATGGAATAAGATTATGCCGGATGTCAAGGATAAGTCTAATTTGGTGCAGTTGGAAGTGACCGGCTTTCAGTTTGGATGGATATTGAGATATCCCGGGCCTGACAATGAGTTTGGTGCTAGAAATTTTCGGTTGATAAGTGGAACTAATCCGCTGGGACAAGATTGGAAAGATCCCAAAAACTATGATGATGTACATGTGGGTAAGATTGTTTTGCCGAAAGGCAGACAAGTACGGGTAAAAATTACCGCAAGGGATGTATTGCATAGCTTTTTTCTGCCCCACTTTCGTGTAAAAATGGATGCGGTGCCCGGCATGCCGACTTATGCTATTTTTACTCCGAAATATACGACGGAAGAATATCGTCAAAGACTTAAAGGAGTACCGGAATATATGGTGCCCGCTGACCCTGAAAATCCGGATGGCCCTAAAAAGTGGGAGACATTTAAATATGAGTTGGCTTGTGCAGAGTTGTGTGGGAAGGGGCATTATAGTATGCGAAGAGAAGTGGAAGTGGTGGAGCCTGCGGAGTATGAAGCATGGCTCAAAAAGCAAAAATCTTACTATTTGACCAATATAAAAAAGCCGGAGACTAAGGTGGAGCCGGTAGAAGATGTTACCGCCAATGTAGAAAAAATGCTTTCTGCCGGCAAAGGCTCAATCAAGCTGGAGCATGTCCATTTTAAGACAGGATCCGCAGAATTGACGCATGAGTCTTGGAAGGAACTCAACAGCTTAGCTAAAACTTTGAGCGCTCATCCGGGGCTAAAATTGGAAGTGAGTGGGCACACTGACAACCAAGGAGATGATGCTGCTAATATGAAGCTTTCGCAAAAAAGAGCGGAAGCTGTCAAGATATATCTAATGAAGACAGGAATCGGACAGACCATCCTTGTCGCAAAAGGATATGGAGAAACCCAACCCATCGAATCCAACGACACACCCGAAGGACGTGCGAAAAATCGTCGAACAGAAGTAAAAATTTTAGGGGACTAAAGCGGAAAGGCTCCCCTTTAATTTTTGCGCAAGCTAAAACAATTTTTAATACCAATCTAACAGATAAATGGAAAATAATTCTCTACTTATTGATGATGAGAAGTTGTTAAAAGAAAATGGTTATGATGACCATTTTCATGATCATCACCATGATGAAGATCCCTACCAATCTAACTTTTTTTCTAAGTACGTCTTTTCGATGGACCACAAGATGATTGCCAAACAGTTTCTGATTACAGGAATGTTTTGGGCAGTCATCGGAGCGGCGATGTCGGTGATTTTTAGGCTGCAGTTAGGGTTTCCTGAAGACAGTATGACTTGGATAAAGCCTTTGTTAGGTAAGTGGATAGTGATAGATAGTGCGGGTGTCGGGCATCTAGCAACGGAGTTTTACTATGCCTTGGTGACGATGCATGGGACGATTATTGTCTTTTTTGTATTGACTGCCGGCTTGAGTGGAACTTTTAGTAACTTATTGATACCCTTGCAGATAGGAGCGCGAGACATGGCTTCTCCCTTGCTGAATATGCTGTCTTATTGGTTTTTCTTTTTGGCGAGTGTGATTATGTTTTTGTCTTTGTTTGTGAGTACCGGGCCGTTTGCAGGAGGTTGGGTGGCCTATCCTCCATTGAGTGCGTTGCCGCAAGCATCTTCGGGCTCGGGCATGGGCATGACTTTGTGGCTGATTAGTTTGACGTTCTTTGTGGTATCGGTACTCTTGGGTGGTATTAATTATATTACGACGGTTTTGAATTTGCGGACAAAGGGGATGAGTATGTGGCGTTTGCCGTTGACGATATGGTCATTTTTTATTACAGCGATTATTGGACTATTGTCCTTCCCTGTATTGGTCTCCGGATTTTTGTTGTTGATGGCCGATAGGAGTTTGGGCACGAGTTTTTATCTAAGTGAGATATTTATAAACGGACATGCTTTAGACAATGTGGGGGGAAGTCCTATCTTGTACCAGCATTTATTTTGGTTTTTAGGACACCCGGAAGTGTATATAATTATCCTACCGGCGATGGGAATCGCATCGGAGGTCTTGTCAACGCATTCGCGCAAGCCGATATTTGGTTATAAAGCGATGGTGATATCTATTGCTTCGATAGCCTTTTTATCGTTTTTAGTATGGGCGCACCATATGTTTATGTCGGGAATGAATCCGTTTATCTCCAATTTCTTTGTGATATTTACCTTGATCATCGCAGTGCCATCGGCAGTAAAAGTATTTAACTGGATATCGACCTTGTACGGGGGGAGTATTCGTTTGAATACGGCGATGTTGTTTGCGATAGGATTTGTGTCTATGTTTATATCCGGTGGATTGACGGGTATTTACTTGGGAAATTCCGCTTTGGACATACAGATGCATGATACCTATTTTGTAGTCGCCCACTTTCATATAGTAATGGGTGTAGCGGCCTTTTTTGGGATGTTTGCGGGTATCTATCATTGGTTTCCGAAGATGTATGGTCGGTTTATGAATGAGACATTGGGTAAGCTGCATTTTTGGGGGACGATGATTGGGGCCTATCTTATTTTTTGGCCGATGCACTATTTAGGATTAGCCGGTGTCCCAAGAAGATATTATTCCTTTGATGTTTTTGATACCTTCTCGCAGTTTTCTGATTTGAATAAATTCATTACGGTAGCCGCGATTATCACTTTCTTTTTGCAGATTGTATTTATCGCTAATTTTTTCCACAGCATCTTTTTTGGAAAGAAAGTAAAGGAAAAGAACCCATGGAAATCCAATACCTTGGAATGGACGACTCCGATTCATGCGGGACATGGCAACTGGCCCGGTAATATACCTACGGTGCATCGTTGGCCTTATGATTATTCTAAAGATGGATTTGATTTTATTCCGCAGATTCAGCCGCCTTTAGCCGGTGAAACAGAAAATCATTAGAGATGGGTCAAGTAAAAACAAACAGTTTTGCGTTAGCTAAGCTCTATATTCAGGATTTTGTAGAGCTGACCAAGTTTCGATTAGGTGCCTTGGTGATATTTTCATCGTTGGTGTCCCTATATGTGGTCTCCAACGGTCAGGCTGTTTTAACCACTTATTTGTTACTAGGTCTGGGAGGCTTTTTGGTGTCCGGAGGGGCGAGTGCTTTGAATGAAGTCTTTGAAAAGGATTATGATGCGATGATGGAACGGACAAAAAATCGTCCTATTCCGGCCGGTCGGATGAGTTCGGCGGAAGGGTTATTTTATGCCGGATTGATGTCCTTAGGCGGCATATCATTATTGGCATTGATTAATCCGCTGACAGCGTTTTTGTCCACTTTGTCATTGATTTTATATGCCTTTGTATATACGCCATTTAAACGATTTTCAAATATTGCGGTGCTGATTGGAGCGATACCGGGTGCCTTTCCATTGTTAATAGGCGGGGTGGCCTTTCATGGATTTATTTCTGTGGATGCGATATATCTATTTGGGATGCAGTTTTTCTGGCAATTTGGACATTTTTGGGCGATTGCTTGGATAGGCGATAAGGATTATAAAAAAGCCGGATATTTATTATTGCCTTTTGATGGCGAAAAGAATAAAAATGTAGGCTTGATAAGTATGTGGACTTGTGTTCCGTTGATTGTTTTATCTGTTATGCCCTTTGTGACTCGGCTCAATAGTGTTGTGGCCTTGCTCATCGTGGTCTTGTCCGGCGGCTTCTTTTTGTATCGGAGTTACGAATTGTACAGAGATAGTGATGATCAATCAGCCAGACGGTTGATGTATGCGTCGTTTATATATTTACCAACAGTATTGTTGGCTTACTCCTTAAATGTCTAAGTATGAGCATGATACACAGAGACAGAATAGATTACCGGAATAAAATCCATCCGCACAAGTTGGCCTTGTGGGTGGCTTTGGGTTCTATTTTAATGATGTTTGTGGCTTTAACGAGTGCTTATGTCGTCAAGCGAGCTGCCGGCAATTGGTTGGATTTTGAGCTTCCGCAAATATTCTACTACAATACCTTTGTAATATTATTAAGTAGTGTCTTTTTGCAGATGTCCTATAAAGGCTTTCTGAAAGGGAAAGAAAATATATATAAGTACATGTTGGTTGCTGCTTTTGTGACCGGCTTGGCTTTTGTGGTCTTGCAATATAAAGGTTGGACGGCTTTGCACCAAATAGGGATTGAATTGTCCGGCAATCCATCCGGGTCCTTCATCTATGTGATATCCGGTTTTCATGCCTTGCATGTATTGGGCGGAATAGTGGCTTTAATATTGGCGTTGGTATTTGCTTTTAAATTGCCTTATAAGCCGACTTATAAGAGAAAGAATAGATTTGAGCTGGTATTACATTACTGGCATTTTATAGGTTTTTTGTGGGTTTACCTATTGCTTTTTTTGTTTACACAATAAAAAATAATTCAGTATGACTGAACATACAACAGTTGTAGAGGAGCATCCGGAAGTGGATTACGGCCAAGCTTGGCAAGGTGGTGATAAGCCATTAAAGGCAAGCTATGGCAAGCTAATGATGTGGTATTTTTTGCTATCTGATGCTTTTACGTTTTCAGGTTTTTTGATTGCTTATTCGGCACTACGATTTAATTCTTCGACTTGGCCGGAAGCCGATTTTGTTTTCTCGACTTTTCCCGGCGGGTTTCATCATATGCCGTTGATATTTGTGACGGTGATGACCTTTATCTTGATTTTGAGCTCTGTGACGATGGTCAGAGCTGTGCAGGAAGGGCAGAGAGAGAACCAAAAAGGGGTTGCTTTTTGGATGGGATTGACTATTTTGGGTGGTTTGTCTTTTTTGGGCTGTCAGGCTTGGGAATGGACTAATTTAATCACCAAAGAGCATGTCTCTTTATATACGAATCCTTTCGGAAAATATGAAGCGGACGGCGTGTATATCAATGAGGACGGCTCTGAAGGGGAGACCTTTAGGGCGGGTTCGGGCTATTTGGTCCACAAACATGATGGGCATTGGGCTCCGAAGAAATACAAAGTCACTTCCGGTCCGGAAGCCGGCACTATAAAAACCCAAGTTTTTGGGCCGCGCGCCTTTGGAGCATTGTTTTTTGTAATCACGGGATTTCATGGATTTCACGTCTTTTCGGGCGTCTTGTTTTTGCTGATTATTATGTTAAACGTCATAAGCGGCATTTACAAAAAGCGAAAGAATGGCTATGAAATGGTCGAAAAGATAGGCCTGTATTGGCACTTTGTGGATTTAGTCTGGGTATATGTATTTCTTGTTTTTTACCTCCTTTAAAAAGAATTATTGATGGCACATTTGAGTTACGAAGAATCAAAAAAAGTAGTATTTAAGGGGCTTATATTCCTTGGAGTCATTACTATTGTTGAGGTGGCAATCGCCTTGTTGGCCAAAGGGCAAATTATTGAAGGTTTTCATTTGAATAAGACATTTTATTCTATATTGATGGCTGTGTTTAGTTTGATTAAGGCGCTTTATATTTTGGGAGAGTTTATGCACCTAAAGTATGAGTCCAAAGCTTTGCGTGTGGGTATGGCTATTCCCTTAATTTTGCTGGTTTGGGCGGCCATTGCTTTTTCGCAAGATGGATATACTTTTGAACAACGCCGGGAAAGATCTGGAGATGAACATTTTCCCGAAAAGCCACCTGTAGCTGAGCATAGCCTTCATGATGTTGCACATTGAATGAGGGAATGACCGTGTAATCTGTTCGGTTACAGTTGGTATGTATTTCAGATTGCAAAAACAATATTCAAGGCTAGGCTAGTGGCCGTCATAACCTGCTATGCCTTCAAAATCCGCCTTGATTAAGAAAAAATTTGAAGCTTATTTTTTAGACAATACCAGTTACTAAATAATTCAAATTTTCCCTTACTCTGCGTTGGTTTTTCCAACATAGCTTGCTATGACTTGCAGTTGGGGTGTGCTTTTGTCCCGCCACTAACGTTGCGGCTACAAAGTTGTCGCTCCTATGGAGCTTGGAATTGACCGAATTGTAACTATTTAGGGCTACAAAGTTGTCGCTCCTATGGAGCTTGGAATTGACCGAATTGTAACTATTTAGGGCTACAAAGTTGTCGTTCCTATAGACCTTGAATTGACCGATATTTTATAAAAGGTGCAATATGTTATACACATTTACAATTATCCCAATGACTCCTTTCGGAGTTTTTGTGCTATCTTTGCATCATGGAGACAAACAAGGTTAAAAAAAATAAAACGGGTTTTATTGTGGTACTCGTGGTACTGATTGGTTTTCCCTTGGTTGCCATGTACTATATGAATAAAGGGGTTCGGTACCGCAAGGCCCTTTTTGCCCAATTGGATGATTTAGGGGAGTTTAGAGCCCGTCCCGACTCTACAGAAGGCCAAGTCTTGGCTATTTTCTTTCTTGATAAGGAATCTGCTGACAGGGAGGCGCTGACACAGATGCATCACCAATTTGATAATCGCCAAGATGTGATTTTTTATGTGGATGGTGATTATGCTTTGGTTGATTCCAGCCAGATGCTTCCACTTACGGATGCTGATCAACTAGCGGTTACGACCGCACTGGGTTTGCCCTATTCCGCATTAAAAGGTTCCGGTTTTTTGGTGGACAGAAAAGGGCATTTGCGCAAGCGATATGATTTGTCCAATAAGGACGATGTCCAGTTATTTGTTCGACAAATTGCGCTCTTCCTTCCCCCCAAAAAAACGCCCAAACCCAAACTACAACGAGAGACCGAAAAATGAGAAATTCCCAAAAACATCGAGAGAAAATACTCAATCGTTTAGCGATTGGAGTTTCTGTAGTGGTCTTTGTGACAGTGGTCATGATGCGCCGAATTAAAATTGAAACGAGCATAGACTTTAGTATTTTACCTGCTGTTAATGCGACGATTAATACCGTGACGACGCTTCTTTTGCTATTGGGACTTTGGCAAATCAAGCAAAAAAATATTTCATCGCATCGTCGAGTAATGTCGCTGGCAATCATCCTATCTTCTTTATTCTTAGTGAGTTATGTGGTTTATCATTTGACGACTCCGGAGACCAAGTTTGGAGGGGATGGATTGGTACGGATACTTTATTTGATTTTGTTGGGGACTCATATAATTTTGGCCGGAGCGATTCTACCGTTTATTTTGTTTACTTATATTCGAGCGATTACGGGGCAATATGAAAGACATAAAAAATTGGCTAGAAGGGTATTTCCGCTTTGGTTGTATGTGGCCATAACGGGGCCGGTGATTTATTTTATGTTGCGACCTTATTATTGATTTGAAGGGGGATAATTAGATTTTTGCACCTGATGATGAGTTGAAGACAAACATTTCTCCATTAAAACTCCGGAAATGAAAATCTACGCTATTGCAGGACTCGGAGCGGACAAAAGAGTTTTTGAGCACTTGGATTTAAACCACGAATTAATTCCGTTGGATTGGATAGTGCCTTTAGCGGGAGAAAGCTTGGCTTCTTATGCGCAGCGTTTGGCGCAGAAGGTGGATACGCGAGAAGAATTTGGGTTTTTAGGCGTGAGTTTTGGAGGAATGCTTGCCGTTGAAATGACCAAATTGTTGAATCCCAAAATAACCATTCTTATTGCTTCCGCAGAAACAAAAACCGAATTGAGATGGGTTTATCGACTTATCGGTAAAACGAGAGTCTTGCCTCTTTTTCCCAAAAGGGTTTTTGATATTTCTATTTCTATGGCTTGGTTTTTATTTGGGACAAAGAATCCGGTTTTAAAGCAGATTTTAGACGAGACGGATCCGGCTTTCGCCAAATGGGCAGCCATCGCCATTACTCATTGGGATAACCAAGAAAAGATTAATAATTGCTTGAAAATCAGTGGCTCTAAGGATAAAATTCTTCCGCCAAAGGATCAAAAGGCCATATTAATCAAAGGAGCCCAGCACTTTATGATTGTGGATTGTGCCCAAGAGATTAGCGCAATATTAAATAGGGAAATCCGCTGATTGTTCATTGAATCGCCACTTGAGCATGACTAAACTTTTTGATTCGAAAATCAGTGGTTCTAACCTTGCTGCGCCAGGCAGGCCGAATCTAAAATCATTTCTCATAAGCTCGGGAAGTCACATATTCTAATTCCTTTAGGATTGTTTGGGCATCCTTATAACCCGGAGAGATGGCGATACGCTCATATTGGGGAGTGAGCATGACTGTGGTAGGAAAGGACATCTGGCCGTCTAGGAGAGCAGCGGCCAATTCATGGTGCCCCTGTCTGTTAGTGCCCACATATTTAAACTCAGTCCCCTGAAAGAGAATGGATTCTCTTTGTTCTGCATCCAATTTAACCGCATAAAAGTCATCCGTAAGAATTTTGACGACTTTAGCATCTCGGAAAGTAGAGCGATCCATTTTCTTACACCATCCGCACCAGTCTGTATAGACATCAACAAAGATAGGCTTGGGGTTTTTGGCATTGGCCAAGACCATTTCGTCCCAAGTGTACCAATGGATTTTTTTAGCCGGTGGCTGATGGGGTGATGCGACAAAAGCAAATGCTAAAAAGGGTAGTAAAAGGACGAAGAAAGATAGTTTTTTCATGTATTGATTTTAAATGGCAAGGACTATTGGGTTGGGTAACTGAATTATTCTGTTCGATATTGGCAAAATTACCCGTTATTTGTTTTAAAAATAAGAAAATGCGCAAAATTGTCGTCGCGATTACAGGTTCTAGTGGCAGTATTTATGCCAAACTTTTATTGGATGGGCTTTCGCAAATAGCGAATCAATGGAGTAAAGTCGCTGTTGTTTCGACGGAAAATGCCCTTATCAATTGGGAAATAGAGTTGGGGTACCCTTTCTCGCAAGAGCCTATCTTCGACTATTATAAAAATAATGATTTTTTTGCGCCTTTTGCTTCCGGTTCTGCGCGCTATGATACCATGATTGTCATCCCGTCTTCGATGGGAACACTGGCCCGCATCGCCAATGGTATATCCGATAGTTTAATCACCAGAGCGGCTGACGTGATGCTCAAAGAAAATCGCCGACTCATTGTTGTCCCCAGAGAGATGCCGTTTAGTCTCATACATTTACGTAATATGACCCTTTTGGCGGAAGCGGGCGCTTTGGTTTGTCCGGCGATTCCTTCTTTTTATTCCCAACCCCAAACGATTGAAGAATTGGCCGGTACGGTGGTGAGTCGGGTGTTGGATTTGGCCGGTTTTAAGGTGGATGGATTTCGGTGGCAAGAGTCGTGACGAAGCGCAGTCGGGTTTTATCCCCATCTCTAATCAAAAATAGAAATGTGCTACAGACACGGACCGACCGGTGGCGCAGCAGGTGAGTCGGTATTTTGTCCTTTTGAAAAGGGGAGACAAAACGCCGATTGCGTCCCTTTGCAATACTAAAGTTCACATTGCTGGCTTTTTGAAAAGCGGGAAGTTTATCACAATTTTTAAAGACTTGGAAAATCACAAACCTTGAGCCGATGAACCATAGTCGGGACAAAATACCTAAAAGATCAACAAATCCTAGCTATTGTGGCTACCAAAACAAAGCTTCCGGTATAAACTAAAGCAGCTTGCTGCCCCCAAAACCAAAAGCAGCTTGCTGCGCCCCAAAGACCAAAAGCGACGAAGGAGCGCCCCAAAGACCAAAAGCCCCGCAAAGACCAAAAGCCCCCCAAAGACCATATCGAAAGTGCTTTTTTTCCCGTACCTTTGCACTCAATTTTAAGAAATATGTTTCAAGAATACGATGTCATAGTAGTAGGCGCCGGTCATGCGGGGAGTGAAGCAGCGGTAGCGGCGGCCAATTTAGGCTCCAAAGTTTTGTTGGTGACCATGAATATGGAGACGATTGCCAAGATGTCGTGCAATCCCGCCATGGGTGGTGTCGCCAAAGGGCAGATTGTGAGAGAGATTGATGCCTTAGGTGGTTATTCGGGGATTGTGACGGATCATACGATGATTCAGTTTAGGATGCTGAATTTGTCCAAAGGCCCGGCCATGTGGAGTCCCCGTGCGCAGAGTGATCGCATGAAGTTTTCATGGAAATGGCGGTTGATGCTCGAAGCTCACCCGAATATTGATTTTTGGCAAGAGATGGTGGTAGGAATTTTGGCGAAAGACGGAAGAGCCTATGGTGTAAAAACCAGTCTGGGATTGGAAATTAAAGCCAAAAAAGTAATCTTAACCAACGGCACCTTCCTTAATGGCATCATCCATATCGGAGAAAAAGCCCTAGGCGGTGGACGGGCATCTGAAAAAGCTTCCAAAGGAATTACCGAACAACTGGTTAACTTGGGCTTTGAATCCGGGCGTATGAAGACCGGAACACCGCCACGGGTCGATGGTCGGACCCTTGATTATGACCGGATGACCATTCAGTTGGGCGATGAAAATCCGGCTAAATTTTCCTATACGGATACCCCTAAGTTGGTCAACCAAACCCCTTGTTACATCACCTATACGAGCGCCGAAGTGCATGATACCCTGCGCGAAGGTTTTGAGCGGTCACCGATGTTTGCCGGGCGGATACAGGGCGTCGGGCCTAGATATTGTCCGTCGATAGAAGATAAGGTGGAGCGTTTTTCCGGAAGGGATCGACATCAATTATTTGTGGAACCGGAAGGAGCGGAAACACATGAAGTATATGTCAATGGATTTTCGTCATCGTTACCGGAAGATGTCCAATTTAAGGCCTTGCGGCAAATCGCAGGTTTTGAAAATGCCAAGATGTTTCGTCCGGGCTATGCGATAGAATATGATTATTTTCCGCCGACTCAGTTGAAATTGACCTTGGAAACTCGGTTGATCAAGAACTTGTATTTTGCCGGACAAATCAACGGTACCACCGGCTACGAAGAAGCGGCGGCCCAAGGTCTGATGGCCGGCTACAATGCACATTTGGCGATTCAGGAAGAAGCTCCGTTTATTTTGAAGCGCTCCGAAGCATATATCGGGGTATTGATCGACGATTTGATTACCAAAGGGACGGACGAGCCTTATCGAATGTTTACTTCGCGTGCCGAATACCGGATATTGCTTCGTCAAGACAATGCGGATTTACGGCTTACGCCAAAAGCGGACGCCTTGGGCGTGATGAATATGGATGAACGGATGAAAAAAGTCCGAGAAAAAGAGCAAGCTATTGTAGAAATCGGTAATTTTTTGAAAGAGACATCGGTGGCTCCGGTGGATATAGCCTCTTATTTGGAAAGCTTAAATTCGGCTCCGCTTACGCAAAAAATGAAGATTCACAAGGTGTTGTTGCGTCCGCATGTACAGGTGAGCGGCTTGCGCCAAAATTTGCCGGAATTGGATAAAATGCTCTCTCAATTCCACCCTGAAGCAGTTGATTCTGCCGAAATAGCCATCAAATACAAGGGCTATATCCAAAAGGAGCAAGAAATGGTGGACAAAATCAACCGTTTGGAACGTGTCCGATTACCCGAAGAGTTGGATTACTTAGAAGTCAATTCACTCTCCGCCGAAGCTCGTGAAAAACTCCAAAAAATCCGCCCGGAAAATATCGGACAAGCATCACGGATAAGTGGGGTAAGTCCAGCGGATATATCGGTTTTGTTGGTTTTGATGGGCAGATAGGGGGTATCGTCACCCAATTTTCAGTAACTCCATCTGCCCGGTTGGCGGCTCAAGACTTGGAATCCTTGGTCTTATTTTGAGTTGGATGGCCATTCTTTTTGGGTCTATTACCCTTCGAATGATTTCGGCTTCGGTTTTTATGATGGTGGCTTCGGTTTTTGGAATTTCTATTGTTGCTGCGGTGGCGACCGGAAGAGCGGCTATTTGAAGAAGAGCCTTTGATTTGGGCGATGTTTTCCGGCAACGGAGCAAACTCAAATCTTCTATCAATGAGTTGTTCGATTTGCTTAAATTTATAGTTATCCTCCCGATTGACTAGGGTGACGGCAAGACCTTTGGTTTCGGCGCGGGCGGTACGACCGATACGATGCACATAGCTTTCCGCATCTCCGGGCACATCAAAATTGACGACCAAATCAATATTTTTGATGTCGATACCGCGAGCCAAGACATCGGTGGCAACGATAATTCTAGTTTGTTTGGACCGAAACCGATTGACTACGGCTTCCCTTTCGGTTTGTACCAAATCAGAAGAAATTCCTTCAACATTGTGACCTTTGGCTTTTAAGTTTCGGACAATTTTGCCCACATTCTTTTTGGTCGAACTAAAAACAATGATGCGACGAAAATCAGGATTAGCCTGGATGATTTGATGAATCAACGGCACCTTTTGATTGTCATTGGTCTTATATATCTTTTGAGTAACCCCTTCGGCCGGTTTGGAAAGGGCGATAGAAATGGTCGCAGGATTACGCAAGATTTCTTTAGAGAGTTGTTTAATTTTTGGGGGCATGGTGGCACTAAAAAGGAGTGTCTGTCTGGATTTCGGGGTATGTTTAATGATTTTGATGATGTCATCATAAAACCCGATATCCAGCATTCTGTCCGCTTCGTCCAAAATGACATGCTTGATATGCCCAAATTTGACATAGCCCATATTCAAGTGGGATTGCAATTTGCCCGGAGTGGCAACAATAATATCCGCCCCATGGGTGAGTGCTTTCTTTTGTTGAGAAAAATCCCCTCCGCTACTTCCCCCATAAATCGCAATGGAAGTGATATTGGTAAAATAGGTGAATGCCTGAATCTGATTATCAATTTGTATGGCCAATTCTCGCGTTGGCGCCAGCACCAAAGTATTGATATTGCCGTCCTGTTCTTGCGTTAGTTTGTGTAGGATAGGCAGGATAAAGGCAGCTGTTTTGCCGGTTCCGGTTTGTGCGGCAGCGATAAGATCCTGCCCTTTTAATATTTGTGGGATGGCTTTTTCTTGGATGGGTGTCGCCTCTACGAAGCCCATATAGCCTAGAGCTTCTAGCAAACCATCATTTAAACCAAATTCTGAAAATTTCATATTGTATTTTACTTGTAACTAGGTCATTGCATGCCTGAATGCTGCAAACTGACTTGTCCATCTCAACTCTTCATACAAAGGAGTTACAATTAATTGTCCTTTAGGTAGATGAATTCTATCATTGCACAAAGAAACGGATAATTTATGGATTTGTTGATGTTGTTGGCGATTGTTCTGTCTTAGAACTGAAACGTTGCCGAAAAATAGCTACCTTTGGCAGCTAAAAATACGCTGATGATAAACCTGCTAGAGCCATTTAACTATGTCAAAACGCTCATCTTTGATGTCGATGGAGTTTTTACGGACAGTCGAGTAACGGTATTAGAAGATGGGAGCATGATTCGGGTGATGAATGTCCGCGATGGATTTGCGGTCAAAGAGGCGTTACGTGCCGGTTTGCGACTCATCGTGATTACGGGTGGCTCTTCTCAAGGAGTCGTTAAAAGACTCAAGGGTCTGGGCATCAAGGAGGTTTATTGGGGTATTCAAGATAAGATGGCGATTTACGAAGAGATTATTGCGAAGCACGGACTGGATGAATCATTCATCTTATATATGGGAGACGATATTCCGGATTTGTCAGTGATGCGTCGTGTTGGTTTTCCGGTATGTCCGGCAGATGCCGCTACCGAAATCGTGGAAATCGCCCAATATATTTCTCCTTTGGTAGGTGGTGCCGGCTGTGTGCGGGATGTGATTGAAAAAACCATGCGGGTTCAAGGTACTTGGCCCGTTATTGAAGATTAAATGATTTGTCTAAAATAATCAGCATATTTCGTCTTATCCGGCTGTCGAATTTATGGATAGTGGCCCTGACCCAGGTATTATTGGGGATTATTTTATACAAGTATCTTCCTGACCGGTTATTGACTCATTGGAATTTTGCCTTGTTGATTGTAGCGACGATGATGATTGCAGCGAGTGGATATATTGTCAACGATATTTATGACTATCCAATCGATCGGATTAATAAGCCTAAAAAGTTGATTGTCAGCAAATTACTCACTGTTCGGCAATCTTGGTGGGTATATGGAATTTTTGTCGGATTAGGGGCGGTGGATGCGGTTTATTTGGCTTATACCATCCAAGATTACAAGCAGTTACTCATCTATCCGCTGGCGATATTGATGCTGTGGGCTTACGCCAAAAAATTCAAGAAAAGTTTTATTGCAGGAAATATCGTGGTGGCATTATATTGTGCCTTTGTGCCGGGTATATTGTGGTATGCTGAGCGTGCATCCTACCGTCTCCTTGCGGAAAAGAGTGGGGACCAAGCCCTTTTTATCAGGAATGTATTTTTGGGCTACGCCTTGATGGCCTTTTTGACGACGGCCTGGCGGGAAATCATCAAGGACATGGAAGATTTGAAGGGGGATAAAGCCTATGGCTCTCAATCTCTACCGGTCAAGTACGGGATGCCGTTGGCGCAAAAAATAGCTTCCTTTTTAGGTTTAGTAGTGCTGGGATTGATGATTTACTATGGTCGTTTTCTTTGGGGGGCGCATCGTTGGGCTGCATTAAGTTACTTGTGTTTGCCTATTGGTTTGACGATTTTTACGCTTTTTTTACCGATGAAGTCTTTAGACGTGAAGGTATTGCATCAAACCAGCCAGCAAATCAAGTGGATAATGCTATTGGGATTAGGCTATTTGTACTTTTTGCTATAAGCCGCCCAAGACATCCTTTTATGAAAATTCTTACCAAAATAATTGGCCATTAGTGCAAACTCCTTTTTATCTCGATAGCCTGGGATGGCTTGGATAATATTTAAGTTTTCATCCAAAAAAACCACAGTAGGATAGCTCATCTGGCTATCTAAAAAGTAGGCGGCTAATTCATGATAACCGCCCCGCCCGGATTTGACGTATTGAAAGACTCTGCCGTTAAAGGTGATTGGAGCTTTTTGTTCGGCATCCAATTTGACCGGATAGTAGTCTTCATTTAGGATTTTGGCGACTTCATCGGTTTGGAAGGTTGACTTTTCCATTTTTTTGCACCAGCCGCACCAATGCGTGTACACATCAATAAAAATCTTTCTTTTTTCCACTTTGGATTTAGCAATAGCTTCTTCCATGGTCAGCCAATGTACCTTAGATTGTGAAAAGCCCAAGACAGGTAGAAGCAGGAAGGCAAATATTTTAAGTAGGTTCATAGTCAGTGGTTCTAATCAGTGTGCTTGCGCAAAAATGGTAGGTCAAAGTAACAAGTTATGGGCATGAAATGTTATTTTGAATGGGGACGTTAATAAATATTTAACTTAAATCAATACAAGGTGACCATGTGCTGATTTTTGGCCGGGTAAATTAGGATTCTTTTTTTCTTTAAAAAATCCGCCATTTCAATTAAGTGTGTGACAAATAGTGGGGAACATAATATGATTGATTCATTAACCACTACAACTGTTTTTATCTGCCCGAACAATTAAACCTGCCCGTTGCAGGCGGGCGCCAAAGGCAACTAAACAATAGGGGAGCCAAACTCCGACTGAGTCTAAGTCGGGTCAACTCATCTTCTATGGCGCCCTCAATGTCTTTTGTGTTTTCTCTTCTTTTTGGCAGACATCTTTGGATATTTATGAGTGGTGGATTTGATAGAGGTGGGGGTCAAGATTTCTTTTGTCGTGATATTTCGGGTACTTCTCAATAAGTACCTACCAACGGAAAGGCTGATTACGCAATTTTGGGCTTGGGCGTTTGTGTTTGCAGAGATATTTTTTAGGCTTTGTGCATAGGATAATTCGACCATGAGCGAATTAATCTCCACTCCAAATCCCGCAAAGTAACCAATATCTGTCCGTGCTAGGGAGTTGATGTCTTGAGCGTTATTCCAATAAACCTGTTTTACTTCGGTGGTATTTTGGTTTTGCAATTGTTTCTCGGTGTGCCATTTTCCGATCAGTCCGATGCTCCATTGAGGGCCCGCAGCGAAAAAATATTTGATGGCCGGACGCTCAATTTGCATTTTTACCCGCAAGGGAATGTCTAAGTAAGTCAGATTCCGTTGGCCAATAATATTGTATTGGTATCCGGAAAGTGGCTTATATTCTTCAAATTTCACTTGATAACCTTTTGTCGAAAGACCGACGGCTGTTTCCACTGAAAATAACCGATTGAGAGCGTAGTCGCCTATGATTTCGAAATGTGCACCTAGCTTTTTCTGTGGTGCCTTGCCCATGATGGAAGCATTGTTGGAAATAACCATGTTGGACAAATTGGCCCCTGCTCTGAGACCCAGTTTTTGTGCAAACATGGAATTGGGCTGAGAGATGATAAAGAGAAAAATAAGAAAATTGATGGTATTTTTCATGGTCAGCTATTGGTGAAGAAGTGATGGGAGGAGATTTATGTATGCTCTACTCAAGTATGTTGCCAAAAACTAATAACATTGATCTTACTTTATTATTTTTTTCTAAGTACAGGATAAAGTTGGTTACATCGAAGAAAACCAAGTATTTTTTGATTTTTCTATTTTTAACCCCCAAATATCCCCCTTGCAGAATGGGGGCTTATGGCTAAAAAATACTTGGTTTGCCTAAGTCCAAAGGTTTTGTCCTGTACAAAGTAATTTTTTCTGAAGACTACACAAAAAATATGAACCCTTGCATGTGGGCGGTGTAATAAGCAGTGTTGTTCTTCACCAAATCCAATAAAATGAAATCATTTATTCCCATTTTCTTTGTTTTGCTTTTAGCGAATGTCTCTGGCGTCGCCCAAACTCCGGAACCCATTCC
>JANTGI010000032.1 GCA_024762995.1 Saprospiraceae bacterium
GGAATAGGGAATCAAATGGTATTCATCGGTTACAATGATCAAGAAACTGAAGGACTCGGGGCTTGGGCAAATGGAGAGCCCGTTGGATTTAACCAAAGCTATGAGAATAGTATGGAAAATGACTTTGCCGTGATGAATTTTTGGGCAGGCACTTGGCAGATGGTCAATAAGTGGGTGGCAAAACCCTTTATTATGGAAATGGATTGTGCGATAAGCCCGCCGGATAGCGAAAACAGTCCGGAGCCTAAAAATGGTTTAGAGATCTCGGATATTTACCCCAATCCGGCCACGACCACGCTACATTTTACCTATTCGAATGCGTATGGTCAAGAAGCAAATTTCCAAGTATTTGATCGATTCGGCCTTCTCTACCTTGCGGAAAAAAGGATTTTGCCGAAAGGTACATCCATAGTCCAACTAGATATTTCTGATTTGCCGAAAGGCGCCTATACCATAAAAGAAGGAAAAATGTCTGCTTCTGTGTCTTTTTATAAGTTTTGACCTATTATGCGGGGATTTTTACCGCTGAACTTAAATTATTGATTCATATCAGCAGAGGCCTTTTTAGTTAAATGTATAGATAATCACCGGTTTTTGTCATAAAATGCCTATTTTCTCTCTAAAAACAGGAGTCCCCGGGAGATTACGCTCACAAAGCCCTGCGCCATACCCAAAGAATACGCCCTGTCTGACGGCATAGGTCGGTTCAATACACCCAAAAAGAATATTTTTTGCCAAAAAATAGAAATGGTGAAGCAGTAAAATAAAAAAAAAGGCTTTTAAATTAAATTATTTTGTACTTTTAGGTCAAAATTAGGAAAGCAGGATACTGCTTTGTCTATAGATTTTTCACTAAAAACAAATAATCATGAAAGTAAAAACAAACTATTTACTTTCCTTTCTGATGATGATGCTCCTATCGGTAGGGGCGTTTGCGCAGACAAGGATGGTTTCCGGTACTGTGACCGATCCCGATGGGGCGACCCTAATAGGTGTCTCCATCATAGTGGCAGGAACGACTACCGGAACAACTACCGACATTGATGGTAAGTACAGTATTGCGGCCAATGACGGCGATGTCTTAGAATTTTCGTATGTCGGTTATGAAAAGAAGGATGTAACCGTTTCGGGCCCAACGATTGATGTGGTCTTATCACCCGGTGTATTGATTAATGATGTCGTGGTTACGGCATTGGGTATCAGCCGGGAGAAAAAGGCTTTGGGGTATGCAGTAACAGAATTAAGTGGAGATGAATTAATGAAATCTCGACCTAGTCAAGTAATTACAGGTTTACAAGGTAAAATACCAGGTGTATCCATTAATCAAACGAGTGGTGCCGCTGGTGCAGGTGCAGATATTATGATAAGGGGTATTACTTCTTTGGATCCAAGTCGCTCAAATAGCCCATTGGTGGTTATTGATGGTGTTCCTGTGAGTAATTCAACGGATGTAGCCAGTATGCTACCAAAAGAGAAAAGTGGTGTAGCCACCAACAACGGACAATCAAGTTTCTCTAATAGATTGATGGATGTTAATCCTGCGGATATTGAGTCAGTAAGTGTCTTAAAAGGTGCTTCCGCAACCGCCCTGTATGGTATCCGCGCAGCCAATGGAGTATTGTTGATTACAACAAAGAAAGGTAAGGCTGGAAAAGCACAGGTATCTTTTAATACATCTATAGGATCTGATGTGTTAGGGAAAAGACCTGCTTATCAATTCAAATATGGAATGGGGCGCTCCGGTCGATTAATTAAAGGTAACAAATATGAATATTGGTACACTTTAGGACCACCGGTTAAAGATGGTGTTACCGAAGTTCATGATCCGGTTGCTGATTTTTTCAGAACGGGACAAAGAGTGGACAATAGCCTAAGTGTACGTGGTGGAAATGAAAAAGCCACTTATTTTACTTCCTTTTCCCAAAAGAATCAATCTGGTATTGTACCCGGCTCTGATTGGAAAAGATATACCGGAAGAGTGGGAGGAAACGTGAAGGCTTCTGAAAAATTGAATTTTTTTGGTAGCGTTAACTTCGTGAAATCTGGTGGAAAACGACCACATGAAGGCGATAAGTCTGTACTAAGTGCACTGGCATATTATACTACCGGCACCGATATTAACGATTATATCAATCCAGATGGTTCAATGAAAGACTTGACCAATGGAACGATTGATAATCCACGATATTTAGCTGAAAAGACTTTATTCCAAGATAACGTGAATAGAACATACGGAAACTTAGGTTTTTCCTATAAACTAAATGAATTTTTCGGTTTCGACTATAAATTTGGTCTTGACCAGTATTCGGATTTTAGAGAAAGATTTGTGGGGCCTGGATTTGATATTAGCTCAAAAATGCATGGTTTTGTTATTGAAGAAAGTGTTGATTCTCGTGAATTGAACTCCATCTTAATGCTGAAATTTAAAAAGGACTTGTCGTCAGACATCTCTGCGGAGTTAACAGTTGGTAACGATATCTTAGATTCTAAAAGCCAAACTGTCAATACCCGTGGAGAAAATTATGTACTAGATAATTTTCATAGTTTGAATAACACAACCAATAAGTTTTCAAGTGCTTATGGTAGAAGAAAAAGAACTGTTGGTGTATTTGGTTTATTAAGTCTTGGTTACAAAAACTTTCTATACCTAGATGTTACAGGTCGCAATGACATGTCTTCTACTTTACCAAAAGCGAATAATTCTTATTTTTACCCATCTGCTAGTTTGTCTTGGGTGATATCGGATATGACAGACTTACCTGATGCAATTAGTTTCGCAAAGTTGAGATTTTCCTTGGCGAAAGTTGGTAAGGACGCATTGCCACATAGAATTGGTTCTTATTATAATCCAGGTGGCAACTTTCCTTTTGGAGGAGTACTTGGTTATGAACAAAGCACAACGTATGGAGATCCTAATCTGCGCCCGGAATTTACAAATACTACTGAATATGGAGCAGATATTAGATTCTTAAAAAATAGATTAGGCATTGATTTTACTTACTACAAAGCTATAAGTAAAGATTTGATTACAAGTGTGCCGGTAAGTAACACCACAGGAAAGGCCAGATTTGTGACCAATGCAGGTTCTATTGAGAATCATGGAATTGAAATTTTGTTGACTACTCGACCAATTAAAACAAAAAAATTCTCTTGGGATTTTGATGTGAATTATACTAAAGCAGAAGGCAAAGTACTAGAAATAGCAGATGGCATCGAAGCCATTGAGTATTATGGTGGTGGTTATACTGGCATCGTATCAAAATTGGTGAAAGGTGGCAAAATTGGTGACCTATGGGGGCGTAAATACGGTCGTGCTCCAAGTGGTGAATTACTAATTGGCTCTGATGGTTTCCCAAAAAGAGTAGATACTTTGACCGTTGCCGGAAATGCCATGCCGAATTTTGTCGCTGGATTTAATAATACGTTGCATTTTGGAGATTTCTCCATTTCTGCGTTATTAGAATGGAAAAGTGGTGGTGACTTAGTTGATTTATCTTATAGAAATTCTGCAAGAAATGGCTTGTTAAAAGACACCGAATTGAGATATGCTGAAGTGATTTTTGATGGAGTCGTTGAAACCGGTGATCCAAGCAATCCTACTTACGAGAAAAATACCAAACCCGTAGAAATCTATGGAGGTAACTTTTATAGAAGTTCGGATAGATTTAATAGGGCTGCCGAAATTTTAATTCAAGATGGTTCTTGGGTTAGATTGCGTAGTGTCACTGTTGGGTATGCACTTCCCACAAATTTCTTGAGATCTGTTAATATTGCAAAAGCCAATATTAGCTTAACAGCAACTAATCTATTCTTGAACACACCATTTAGGGGTTATGACCCCGAAACTAATTTCTTTGGTTCCGGTAGTAATATCTTAGGATATACCGGTCTAAAGACTCCAGGGACAAAGAGTTATACGCTTAGCCTTGGTTTAACATTCTAAACTTCAAAATAAGAAATGATGAAATTTAATATAAAACATTTAATGTTCCTTTTTGCCTTGGCTTTTGCGTTTTCGTCTTGCCAAGAGTATTTGGACGTTAATGATGATCCTAATAGAGCTCAAGATGTGCCTTTTGAAAATCTTTTACCCACTGTGATAGAAAGGTCTTCTGCTGCACATTATTCTATTGCACGTAGTAGTGGCGCAATCACTCAGCAAATTGGTTTTAATTCTGGTGGTTATCCAGCAGTAATTACTTCAGATGGCGCATGGATTGCAGCCTACCTTCATGTCTTTCCTAACTGTGTTGAATTAATTGATAAAGCCAATACTTTGGGTGCATGGCAATATGCAGGAATCGCACAGGTATTAATGGCTGAAAACTTAGGTCTTCTTTCGGATAGTTGGGAGTCCGTGCCGTATTCCGAAGCATTGAAGTCAACAAACAACCTGACACCTGCTTATGATTCTCAAATGGCGCTATACCGTGATATAAATTCATTATTGGATGATGCGATTATAAACTTGAATAAAACATCGGCCTATGAAGTCAGTGAAGCGGGTGATTTGATTTATCATGGCGACATTGCGAAATGGTTGCGCGTAGCTTATACCCTAAAAGCCAGATACGCATTGCATTTGTCTAATAAAGGACTGAATAATCAAGAGATTTTGGATGATTATATTGACAATGGTTTGCAAAGTAATGGTGATGACTGGGAGCTGGGATATAATGAAATCAATAATAATTCTTGGTATATTGTGGCCAAAAATAATAATACTGGTAACTATTCTGTGGATATTGGTGGGTATATTGTTTATTTATTAAAGACCAATAATGATCCTAGACTATATTCAATTGTTGATACGAATGGGTTGAATGGGGCGGAGCCTGTCGGTGCTTCTCCAGCAGGTTTGCCTTATGGAAGTGATGCGCACAATACACCATTCAAGGAAACAACAACTTGGTTGTCTAACATCAACTCTCCTTATCAGTTTTTGACTTTTGCGGAAGCAAAATTCATCGAAGCTGAAGTGGCTTTTCCGGTAGATAAAGCAATAGCTTATCAAGCCTATTTAGATGGTATTGCAGCGAATATGGACAAAATGGGCGTGGACGGTTCAGCATACTTGGCAGACCCAGCGGTTGCTGTAGGGATGGACAATTTGACAATTTCCCTTATCATGAAGGAGAAATACAAGGCTACTTATTTGATGCCAGAAACTTGGGTAGATATGCGTCGTTATAACTATGATGCGAATATCTATACAGACTTTGCCATACCGGATCCGGATTCTTTGATCAATGGTGCCATTTATAGAATGGATTACCCTTCTTCGGAGTTGTCTAGAAACAGTAATGAAGTAAACAAAGTGATAAAACCCAATATCGAAAAAATGTGGAGGGATCAATAAAATTGGTCGATTTTCTAATCAAAAAAATCATTCTAATGATGAAAAATAATATAATAAAATTGTCTGTTTTATTCCTTGCTATTGGCATCTTTATGTCATCATGCTACAAGGAAGAAAGATGGACAGAAGAGAATACTGAAGTCTTAGGCTATGTTCCATTGATAGCGGCCTTTACAATCTCGCCAGACGGAGAAGCAGCTTCAGGAACGGAGCTTTCACTTGATTTAAGATACTGGTGTACAGATCCAATTAAAGAGATCATCTTTTATCCAGAATTGGGTGGAATGATGCTTGATTCTGTGATTGTTCCTTATGTTGAAGCGTATAGTGAAGTGTCTCAGACGGATTCATTAATCTTTACTTATGTTGCTCCCACCGTTGTAGATACGACATTAGAATTAATCGTAAATGCTAAGGTAGTGGCGGAAAATGGATTTTCGCGTGAAACTTCTCCATCCGGAAGATGGTACAGAAATTACACAAAGCCTGTTAGCATTATGATTAAGCCGTAATTTTCGTAAAATCCTAATATATATCGCAGCCAAGCCTTGCTTGGCTGCTTTTTTTTATATCCCATTCCTATCTATCATATTAAAAAATCTCCTTATCTTTGCCCATTATGAGTGAAAATATAAAGTCAGGCGCCGGTGGTGCGTTGGTCAAGGGCATAGGCCCGATCATCCTTTTTATGGTGGTATTGGGCATCGCCGGGATGATTATTTACAAGACTTTTTCCGGGGTCGGTTCGGAGCATCCGTCTAGCCGACTTTTGCACAATTCGGCCCAATCGGCCAGATCCTTTAAGGATAAGAAGAAAAAATCCTTGACCTTTGTGCCGGCGGATTTTGACCTGAATATGGATGAAGACCAGATTATTACCATTCTTAAAAATCCGGAAAAACATTCGCGTGAATTTGGTAAATTGGTCTATAATATCAATATTAAGGTACTCAATCACGTCGCTAATCGTATGGACTTGCCCAAAGACCTTAAAAAAGAAGTAGAAACCGAATACAAACACCATCATGAATACATGAAAAAAATGTATCTGAGAGACTTTGAGTCTTTGAAAGATACCACTTCTAATCTCTACCGGATTTGGTACAAAAATCAAGCATCTAGTTCCGTCAAATTGTTTAATGAAGTCGCTTCCAAATATACTTGCTACCTAGTCGATCTTATCTTTTCTACGGTTGCCCAAAAAGGCGGATATGATTTTTTGAAGAAAAATAAAAATATGGAGACACCTTGCGGAATAGCACTGGAAGAAGCGATGTATCCCATGTTGGACAGGTTAGAAAAAAGAGCCCAAATAGATGATTTTAGCGAAAGCAAAGGATTGTTAGAAGAAAAAGTGGAGACCACCATCGCCGAATTAGCCGTCATGGAAGTGCGGGATAAAAAGGCGTTGGAGAAAAGATTGACTTCTAAGTTTTTAGGTTTTGATGTCTCTTCTACCGATGTAGAGGTTTCTGCCATAAGTGTGTTAAAAGTAGGCTATAAATTGGATCGACAATTTTCGGTTGCCCTAAAACCGCGAAAAAAGGAAGTCATTGTTACGCTCCCACAGCCGGAGATACTCTCTCATGAAGTCTATCCCAGAGTGGACAAATTAGACATCGGTTGGATGAAGAACTTAAACAAAGAAGACTTTAATGACTATTTTAACAGTCTGCGAGAAGCTTTCCGGGAGGATGCCTACAACAGCCATATATTTGAAAAATCGAAAAAACAAGTCGAAAATCTACTAAATATGATGCTTGAGCCGGTGGTCAAAGGCATGGGCTCCGATTACAAAATCATCTACCGATACCACAAAATCTACGATGATGATTTACAAAAAATGAAGAAAAAGCGTAAAAAGACCAAGAAAATGTCTTAGGAAGTTGTATGCAGGTGGAATCCCTAGGCTTTTTATGATGCGACTTGCGGTCTGTCGAGCGAGTCTGTTTTTATTTAGTTCGCAAGGGCAATGCACCAGCGGGGGCTAGAGTAAAGTGGATGAACGAACCAGATAAATGCATGCCGGTAGGTCGACTTTTAAATTAGTATGTAGTAAAAAGCCAAACAATATCAATAATTAAGAAAACATAGGAAGCAATTATTAGTAATAATTTAACCCAATGTGGAATTGAAATTGTCCAAAATAACAGAACAATTGCCGTTGCATTACCCAAAGATAGGGAATCAAGAAGAATAAAAAAAAGCTAAAACGTTGTTTTAGCCCTTTTTTTTTCCATTTTTACTTCGGAAAATAAATTTTTTGGCCCGGTATTAATACTTCGCCGGCTTCCAGATTATTTCTTTTCATTAGTTCGCTGGTATCAAATCCGTAGGAATTTGCAATGGACCAAATGGTCTCTCCTTCATTGACAATATGGTAAGTTACTTTCGGGGCGGCAACTACTCTCTCCGATGGCAGCTTAGAACTACTGGACAACACCGGCATCTCTTTTTCATCGTCTATTTCAATGGTTTCCAGGCTGACGGCCTTCTTAGGTGCCGGCTTTGCTTCTTCGGGAGTAGTCGTCGGACAACTGCAATCTGTGGTAAATAATTCCATGCCGGGTTGTAATATCGCATCTTTCTCCAAACCATTCATATGTGCAAAACGATCCACTGTGTAACCATATAAGGTCGCCAACATGTATAAATTTTCCCCCTTTCCTACAATATGGACACCAGTCGTCGATTTCTTAGGGTGCACCTTAGAAACATACTTTTTGGCAGGTAACGCTTTTGGTTGACTAACCTGCTTCTTGGCGGCGATTCCTTTGGCCTTAAACTGCTTTTTAGGTACATATTTCTTAGGCGCCTTTTTGACCGATTTTGCGGAAGCGTAACGGGGCGCTCTGACTCGCAACTGGCTACAAGCCAATATTTTGGAAGATTTCAAATGATTCCACTTACGCAATTGGCGGACAGTTACCCCTTCTTGACGTGCAATGCCAAACAAAGATTCGCCATATTGGACCAAATGATGATTAGGTTTCGCCGTCCCCTGACAGCGCTTCGGTACAAAAACTTCTGCCGGTGTCTCAGCCGGTTTTGTGAGTGCCGCTTTTTTAGGACTTGTCCCCAGTTCGATACGTATCCCCTTGCAATAGGCTTTTTTAAATTCATCCAACGACACTCCATTAATGGTCCTTAGTACGTATTTATTCTTATTTTCTTCTTCGATGGTCGCTCCGACCCGCTCCTCAACGATGCCCACTCCATGAAGATAATACAACTCGGTATTGGGTCGGCAGGTATTTTTGCTGATACTCGTAAAATGATAGGGCGTACACTTGCTCGCTACTTCTCCCGAATAAAAAACCTGTGATTCTGATTGAGTGGTTGCCAAGTTGCCCCCACTATTCAGGTCTTTGTCACTGTATGCACACTCATAATCCGGCCGAATAATCTTCCCCGAATTAGGGTCATTACTCATATAACCGGCCATTCTGGCAGGTGATATCCGATAATGCCCATTGGCCAAAGGCATGACCACATAGACATCCATCAACCGGTTATTAATAGATTTCACTAGATTTTCGTCAAAAAGGCTATGGCCACATCCGATGGCACCTTGCGGAATACGACTATAATCTTTGACATTCTCCACGCCCACTTCTAAGGCGATTATACCGGAGGCTGTACGCACTTGGTAGGTTACATAATCTGTACTTCCACCGGCGTATCGGTATTCCAAACGATCCATACAGTGGGGATCAAATAAGACATATTTCGTTTGTATGGCACTAAGGGAAAGACTCACAAAGGATAGGAATAAAACCAGTAACTTTTTCATATTTTTGCTGTTTGGTAACATTGTGACAGGCTTAGACTGCCGAATATAGAACACAAAGATATGGCATAAATCGAAAATAACAAGAAAAAAGCTAATATTTATCAGTGATATTTTCAGAATATTCAAGAACCCACTAAAATCTTGCGATAACCATACTTTGTGCCTAATCGGGTTGAAATAACCGTCTTCCCGTCCGTCGCTCCCAAAAATCATCCGGTTGCTCCACCCACTCATTGACTTTCGTAAAATGCTTCTCTGCCTTTATCAATGCGGCTTCTCCCCTGCCCTCCATTTGTGACAAAATAGCATCAGTCCGGCGACCATAATTTTGGACTAAATACCGGGCTACATGGGCAGCTATTCCTTTTTCCGCAAGGACAGGCACCAATTTTTGCTCATAGTCCAATACCGCTTGATAGGACTCAAAAGGCTGCTCCGTCAACGGAATGTCTTTCGTCTTACAGTCGGAAAATACTAAACCATACGCCTTCGCTAACCGCTTACTCACTCGATTGGTAATTTTTTCAGCCATCACCCGATATCCGGTCAGCTTGCCACCGGCAATGGTCAATAGCCCTGACTCGGACTCAAATATTTCATCCTTGCGGGAAATCTCAGACGCTGTCTTCCCTTCCTCATAAATCAAAGGCCGGACGCCCGCCCAAGATGCCAACACATCTGCCGGACTCAAGTCAATAGTCGGAAACATCTGATTAACCGCTTCCAACAAATAGGAGACATCTCCTTCTTCCACCTGAATATCGTCTAAATCTCCCTGATAAGGCGTATCCGTCGTGCCCACATACACCGTCCCTTGTCGGGGAATCGCAAATATCATCCGACCATCCGGAACATCAAAATAAATCGCTTGTCGGATAGGTAATTTATGCTGAGAAAAGACCAGGTGCACTCCTTTTGTCAAATACATCCGCTTATCTGTCAAAGAGCCATCTTGCTTGCGCAAAAAATCACTCCAAGGCCCGGTGGCATTGACCACTATTTTCGCAGAGATGTCTAAGGATTGACCTTTCAGTACATCCCGGCAATGTGCGCCGGAAACCTTCCCGTCCGTGTAATTTAATTTTTCCGCAAGGACATAATTCAACGGTAAGGCACCATGTCGAGCCGCTGTTTTCATCACTTCGATGGTCAATCGGGCATCATCTGTCCGATACTCCGCATACAAACCGGCGCCAAGCAATACGTCCGTCGGCAGTAAAGGCTCCAATGTCAATGTCTCCTCCTTATCCAACATCCGAAACCGATCCTTACCGGACACGCCTGCCAACAAATCATAAGTAAATAAGCCGATGGTCGTCGCCCATTTGCCAAAAGTCCCGCCCTTTATCAATGGCAACAACATCTTTTCAGGAATGACCAGATGCGGAGCTAAACGGTGAATTAAGGCCCGTTCTTGACCAACTTCCCGCACCAATCCTATCTCCAATTGCTTCAAATAGCGTAATCCGCCATGAATTAATTTCGTGGATTTGCTACTCGTTCCTGACGCAAAATCTCCTTTTTCTACCAGAGCAACCTTCATCCCGCGCGATGCCGCATCCAATGCCACACCCGCGCCGGTGATTCCACCACCGATAATGAGTAAATCATAAGTTTCTGTAGATAATTGTGCGAGGGCCGGAGCTCTATTCATGGTCTGTTAATTGAAGAAGGATTGAGTGGTTATAAGCAACCATCGTTCAGAACAATAACAAATCTAAACGCAAACTGACGTTTAAAGGTGCTTCTAATTTGCCGATTCTTTGAGAATAAGCTACATTGAATATATTTTGACCGATGACCGATACTTTGTATTTAGGAGTCAATGCCCATGATGTCCTTACGTCCAAACGCGTAAATCCATTGTGCTCCGCTCTAAATCTCTTACTCCCTTTGACCAAATCTTCCAAAATAGCATCCACGGCTTCCGTTGGTCCGTTATGTATCGCAGACACGCCCACCGCCCATTGGTGATAGGTGGACTCCCAATCCAATTTCCAGCTGTTTTTAAACCGGTATTTTAAGATATTTTCTGTAGAACTGGAAGAGTTTTTTATCCTTCCGGAAAAATCCAAATATCGGGGATTGATATGCATAAACCCCGCTTGAAAAATATTTTTTAATTGATAGATATCTGCTTTTCCCGCAAGGGTCAGCTCCAAACCTGTAATTTTCGTATTTCCTATATTCAAGGAGGCAAACCCTAAGGTCATCCCATCCCGACCACCCACGGAAAATTCCATCATATCCCGATAAGTGGTACTAAAGTACGATACATCCAAAAATCCTTTTAGTCGTGCCCATCCAAAGCCTTGCTTCACTCCAATCTCAAACGATTGACCCGTTTCCGAAAAAAGAGTCGGATTAGGCAATATCGGAACCCCACCGCCAAACTCCGTAGAGATAAATTTCTCCGCAATGGTCGGATAGCGATATCCCTGCCCAAATGAAGCCCGGACATAAGTGGCTTGCCCCAAATGCCAATTCAACCCCGCCCGAAAAACCGGCTTGGCTTCCTTAGTCACCCCGCCAGGAATCGTATCATAACTAATCGTCCCGAAAACATCACTTGGGATGACTTCCGGACTGCGCAATACATTGGATTCGTATCGTATCCCACCCGATAAGGTCAACCGATTGATCGTTTTCTCCAGTTGCACATAAAGGGCATTATTTCGGGCAGTATAGGTGGTATCTCCGTATAATTCTGCGGAAACCTTGGAGCCGATAGTCACCAAACCTGCGGTCATTGTCAAGCCCACGGACTTAAAATTTCGCAAAAATTGATATTCTGCAAAGCGCATCGAAGATTCGACCCCTTGCTGCCCACTATTTTTGTTTTTTGCCGAAAGGTACCGCCCTTGAATCTTGTGTATGTTGCCATAGCCATCAAATATTTTGACATAAGGGTCAATATTAAAACGAGTACGCTCCGTCCGCGATATCGTATTGGGCGCCGGCCGATAAATCCCCGTGGTATCATCTGCCCAATAGAAAAAAGTAGCCGTAGAGCCCGGATTATAATAGGCATGTATGCCCGCTTCTATCTTTTCAGAAAAATGGTAATCCAAGCCCACAAAACCTCGTCCGTATTTTTTATAAGTCTGCTGTCGAAATCCTTCTTCAGAAAGATAAAAACCGCCTACACTCAGCCCGACATGGTGGATTCGTTGCCGAAAAACCGCACTCAAACCCGCTCCATAAGGTGATTTGTCCCACCACTTTTGAGATTTATCCTTGGGGCTTAGATAGGTGGTATAAAATGGAGCCACTCGCAGATAAGGCTTCTCGGTGGGCACCGCTGTCCTTATATTGATGATGCCATTCATCGCAGAAGAGCCATAGAGCGCAGAAGATGCCCCTTTTAAAACTTCAATTTGCCCCACATTTTCGATGGGCATATCGTCCCAATTGGGAAAAGCGGCATCGGATTGCATGATGGGCATCCCATCCAACAATAAAAGCACCCGACTGCCCGCTCCGTAAGAATAACCGGCACCACCGCGGATATTCGCTTGTCCATCGATCACATCCACTCCCGAAAGGCGGTTGAGTGCATCATCCACCCGGATGGTATTGGTGGATTCCAGTAATTTGGGCTTTAAAACCGTCAAAGACACGGTCGTCTGACTCAGTTTTTTCTCAAAACGTCCACTAGTGACCACCGCCGTCTCCAACAAGTTGTCAGACAGCACCATCGCAAAATCCTGTGTCATCACCCGATCCTTTTGGTCTCGAACGATAACAGACACCGGCTCATAACCCAAGAACGAACAAGTCACTTCAAAGGAAGATTTGAGTGGAACCGTCAAGGAATACGCCCCCTGCTCATTACTCGTTGTCCCCACTTCTTGGGCATAAATATTAGCGTAAGCGATGGGTAATCCCGTCTCCTTGTCGGTTACCTTGCCGGAGATAGTGATATCTGTTTGGCCGAGTAACGAATTAGAAAAAAGAAGGAAAATAAATAGGAATTTGCTAAGTGGCATGGTCATCGTTTTGCATGGAACGTATATTCCGGCTGCCAAATTACGATAATTTTGAATGTTACCAAAAATTTAATGAATGGTTTGGTAAAAATGGGTCACATCCGGTATCCCATTGCAACTGTCATTGCCGGTCAATTGTTTTAAAGACAACACCTTTTGGGAAAGGGCATTAAAAGTTTAGGAGTGTCGGTCACGCAGCATAAAGTTATAGTTCTCCAATGCTAGATTTGTGAAAAATCAGGAAGCTTAATCCAATTTTTCAACGGCTTAAAAAATCACAAATCCTGAGTTGGGGAACTATATTTGAAAAATAAAGATGTCAGCTCTTTTTTGCTTCAAAGTCCCGATTGCCGGTTTTTTTCTTTGGGCTTTTGAGTCAAAAAAGAATTTACTGGTTTTTTGGATGATGGTGCACACCCTTTTTTGCTTCAAAGTCCCGATTGCAGGTTTTTTTCTTTGGGCTTTTGAGTCTAAAAAGTAATTTACTATAATCTTGCCAACCCAATCGTCCCATATATAGCGTATTTTTGTACTGTACCAATGGCAATCATTTTGTTGATTCTAAACTTACACTTTTCAACCATTACCTTTATATTTGCAGCCAACATGACCAAAATTAGAGACATAGACTTGGGAAACTTCCCACTTTTGCTGGCACCCATGGAAGATGTGAGCGACCCGCCATTTAGAGTATTGTGCAAAGAACAGGGAGCGGATATGATGTACACAGAGTTCATCTCCGTAGAAGGACTGATTCGCGATGCTGCCAAAAGTACGATTAAATTGGATTTTGCGGAAGCGGAAAGACCCATTGGGATTCAAATTTTCGGGGCAGAATTGTCTTCCATGATTCGGGCTACCGAAATTATCGAAGAAATCAAACCGGATGTTTTGGACATCAATTTTGGCTGCCCGGTCAAAAAAGTCACTTCTAAGATGATGGGTGCCGGTATCTTAAGAGACATCCCGCTCATGATTCGTTTGGCGGAAGCCATCGTCAAAAAAAGCTCTATTCCGGTAACGGTGAAAACCAGATTGGGATGGGATGAAACCAACAAACCCATCGTCGAAGTCGCCGAAATGCTCCAAGATGTGGGCATCGAAGCCATCTCCATCCACGGACGCACCCGAAAACAAATGTACAAAGGAGAAGCGGATTGGTCGCTTATCGCCGAAGTCAAAAACAATCCTAGAATGCACATCCCTGTTTTCGGAAACGGCGACATTAACTCTCCGCAAAAAGCTGTAGCCTACAAAGAAAGATATGGTGTTGATGGCATCATGATTGGACGTGCTTCCATCGGTAACCCTTGGATTTTTAGAGAAATCAAGCACTTTCAAAAAACCGGTGAATTATTGCCCCCACCCACCATAGAAGAGCGGGTGGAAGCCGCCAAAAGACTCCTAAATATGGCGACAAAATGGAAAGGCGAACGATTGGGCATCCTAGAAACTAGAAGGCATTATACGAATTACTTTAAGGGATTCTCCAACATAAAACCCTATCGCCAACGTCTAGTGACCGAAGATAATTTAGATAATCTTTATGGTATCTTGGATGAAATTGGGGTGGCATTTTGTGATGTCTAAATCGGAGTATTTTCAAAACCAACTGACCGATGATATTTTTTTCGATAGAAAATAGGTCGCCGATGTTACAATAATCTACTGATTTCCAGCGATTTATAACGAACTATTAAGACCTTAACTTGACATTCGCCAAAGTCAACATTCTGGTACCGCGGAAGGCTATATTTTTGTTTTTGAATTAATTAATGCTAGCCAACCATGAGAACTCTACTATTATTCTTCATCCTTTTCCAGATATCCTGTTCTTCAAAATCATTCTTGAAAAATAGTCTTGATGTCCTTCCGGAAAAACTCCAAAAAATTGAAGGCGAATTTTCTAATCTCGAAACTAAAATGGATGGATCTATTCACTCATCTTATTTAATAGAACCTCCATTCCCTGAATATAATCCCCGCCAATTAAATTCTAGTTTGAAAAAATCTAAGATTAGGATAAAATTCACTTCCCCGCGTAGATTAACCATTGAATTAATAGAGTCGAATAAGGTTACTTTTTCAAAAGAATTTAAGTATATCATTCATGAAAAATACCTTTACATTAAAAAAAATAAATGGCATTCAGGTGTACCTTTACTTCTTTACAAGCAGCAACATGAAAAATTATATTTATGGCTAGATAACCAAAATAACTTGATTGTTCTTGCCGATGGCTCTATGAGTGGAGGGTTTTTTATTTTGGGTTTTGGCACTCCGATAAAAAGAAAACTACAGTTTCAAAGACTCCAGTAGTTTTAACCCAACTTGGCTATAAAAAAAATTAAAACCTGTACTATCTACAAATGGGAATTTGTAAGAATATTCGACAAAATAGAGCATATAATAAACATGGCACTTTATTTGAATGTCAATGACTTAGACATTTTCTAACGATCAATAGCCAAATGAAATCAATCTTCTTACTCTCAGTATTTGTTCTATTCTTGCAAGAAACCGGTTTCACACAAGTAGCACCGGAGTCACTAGTTAAAATTCATTCAGCGGCAACCACCGCAGAAATGAATAGTATTACACCTGATGCCGGGGCACTCCTATTCAATTCAGAAGATTTAAAGCTCTATGTTTTCGATGGTACTTCTTGGATTAGCAGTTTTAATTCCGGGGCAACAATCGGCTCCGTCCCCTTTGCCGGCACTTCAGGACAACCAGACGAAGACAATTCCAATTTCTTTTGGGATAATACCAATAAACGCCTGGGTATCGGCACCAATACGCCATCTGAAAGTCTGGAAATAAATGGCAACATGAGCATTACAGGAAGAATCAGAGACTCCAACGGTGATTTTGGGCAACCGGGCCAAGTACTCAGCTCAACCGCTACAGGAACAGATTGGATAAACAACTCCTATACACCGACTCCGATTTTAACGAATAGCCCAACAATGAGAATTTCACAAACCAAAACTATAACCTTTGAAGGAACTAATTTTATTCCATCAACCAGTATCAGTTTTACAGGTTTCAACGGCACCATAAATTCAACTAGTGTTTTATCACCGTCAAAAATGGAAGTAAATATAACATCTGACAATATAATTGGTGATTATGATGTCATCTTATCTAATAATGGCATTCTAAACACACAATGGCCGGGAAACGGCATCCAAGCTTTCCATGTCCAAAACCAAGATGGAACCAGTCAAAATACAGCAGGTTTAACGTGTAAAGCCATACTGGATGATGGATTTTCAGTAGGTGATGGCAACTATTGGATTGACCCCAATGGTGGAGGCACAGAAGATGCCTTTCAGGTATATTGTGATATGACCACTGACGGAGGAGGCTGGACCAAAATAGAATATACAGCGGATTTAGTGCATGAAGTTCATTTTACAGGCGGAGACTCCTATAGATGGTTGCCTAATAACTTTCCACTGAACCTAACGGATACACAAATAAACGATATTCGGAATAATTCGACGGAAGGTAAACAAACTTATCAAGGCACTTGTGATGGTGTGCTACATTACGAGTATGGTAACGGTGATTTCAGCTATGCTTTTGGATTTCGCTTCCATACCGGAGAAGAAACAGACCATGGCCTTTCAACCTATGCTAATACAACTATAAATGTGGTGGCAGATGGATGTAAGACCAATGATAATTCATCTTCTGATACAGTTTTTGAAATTGACGATCTCAGAGTACCCATTATTAATGTTTATTCCAGAGATAATGGAGATAGCCAAGAAAAATTTGGCTCACCACTGATGAATAATCCTGCTTGGTTACGATAATCTGTTTTTACTAATCTATTTTGCGAAGCAAATCGACGAAGGAGACCAGCCTGCTGCGGCCGCTGGCAGGTTCACGAACACCCAAAAAAACAACAAAATCGACGTGAGTAAAAGCAAAAATCCGTAGAAATTATGTGTCCTGACGAGAAATCCGTGTAATTCTGTTACACCCGTGTCATTCGTGTTCCATTTATCTCGATTGCTAATTCCATATAGGGAATTGCTGCCAAAACTACCACCCCATCATCTCCCGAATCTTCGGCACCAACAAATCCGCCATTTTTTGATGATCTTTAGGATGCGGATGGCCCGAAGTTCCTTTGTACGGAAAGAAAAGCGTTTGAATTTTGGTATCGTGCATTTGCTTGACTGCTTCTTGGACATAGGTCGGCCATAATGAACCCGATTGAGTCGCATCCATGCTACCCAGTGTACACAGGATGGGCGTGGTAGGATATGCCTTTCTGATTAATTCTAAAAAAGCCTTATACGCTGCGACAATATCCTTTTCGCCGGGCCGCTCATCTCCAAAACGATGCTTAAACTCCACATATTCCGGTTTCTCCACCAACCAAGAGTCATTTTGCAATAAATTAATCACCACAATGTCAGGGGTTATTTTAGCGAAATCCCAATGGCTAGTCGCATCGTTGGGATTCAGCCGGTCATACATCTCCGGCATGATTAACGGGAACCAGCTCACCAGCACGCCAATCCCTCCTTTGGCCGTACAAATCATATCTGCATCCAATGCGCGGGCAGTCATGGCTGCATAGGCGGTATAATTATTGGTCTTCATCCCATCGGGCCGGTCTTCGCCCGAAAAATCTTGATTGGCATAGCCGGTCGTTATAGAATTACCAAAAAACTCAATGACTCTACCCGATGGTTTAGGTGGGGGCAAAAAGTGACCATCCACCCGAAAACCCGTTATATCCGTATATCCATGGTCCCATTCCGTTCTTTTGTAAATAGATATTCGATGATTTCCTTTTGGCAAATCGGTGGCTAATTCATACCAATGCTTTAGACTATCCAACTTAATCACAGCAGGTTCACGACCATCAACGACCACATTGAAGTAATTCTCCCCTTTTTGGTCTTTCACTTGGATGCCGGCATTCTGACCCGAAAAAGCCAAGTGTATTGCAGTCCCCGGCCAAAATATACGCACATTATCTCTATCCGTACTGTCTATCCGACCGACATAGCGCACAGCTCCATCTCGGGAACTCACCGAAATCAAGGTCGCTTTTTGTGTCAGCGATGATGAAGAAGTCTTACAACTCCAAAAAACAATAAGAAAAATCGAAATAAAAAGGAAATGAAAACGCATATAGGATGGTTCGCAGGATGAGCATTAATGGTGGATTTTTGAACCGGGAAAGCTCTTGGGTTTAAACCAACTCCGCCATCTCAAATCAATCACCCCTAGTATGGCTTCTTTGACGATTGAAGTATTCATTTTGGATGAGCCCAACTCCCTGTCGATAAAGGTAATCGGTACTTCTTTTATCTTAAATCCCGAATACCAAGTACTAAACTTCATTTCAATCTGGAAGGCATACCCGACAAATTTTACCTTGTCCAACTCTAAGTGCTCCAATACTTTTCGAGTATAACACACAAAGCCGGCCGTCGGATCCTTCACCGGCATCCAAGTAATCATTCGCACATAAATAGAAGCACCATAGGACAGAAAGATTCTGTCGAAAGGCCAATTTTTTACTTTGCCGCCCTTGGTATAACGACTACCAACAGACATATCGCCGCCCTGAGTAGCGCAAGCTTCATACAACCTAGGTAAATCTTCGGGATTGTGAGAGAAATCTGCATCCATCTCAAATATATAGTCATATCCATGCGACAAACTCCATCTAAAACCATGGATATAAGCCGTACCCAAGCCGAGTTTTCCGGAGCGCTCTTCCATAAACAGGCGTCCTTTGAACTCATTTTGGAGTTGCTTAACAATTTGGGCGGTACCATCGGGGGAGCCATCATCAACGATGAGAATATCAAATGCCTTATCCAAAGAAAAAACCTTCCGAATAATCTTTTCGATGTTCTCTTTCTCGTTGTAAGTAGGTATGATTACGATACTGTCTGACAAATGCTTAAATTTTGTGGCAATAGTACGACGTTTTTTTGATGTTTCCGAATAATCCGTCAAAAAACACCTATATCTTCGGATATTTGGAAGGATTATATTCGTGCATCACGTTATTCACCGCTATGACAATGTCTTCCTTGTTGGGTTTTGTAAAATAATCTCCACGACTTCCATAAGGTGGTCGATGGGCTTTCGCCGAAAGGCAAATAGGATCCGAGTCTAAATAATGATAGCCACCCTGCTTATCTAATACTTCGCGCATCATATAAGCAGTCGCCCCACCGGGAACGTCTTCATCCAAAAAGATAATCCGATTGGTTTTCTGCAAAGATTGAACAATCAAATGGGACAAATCAAAAGGCAACAAGGTCTGCACATCTATCAACTCCACACTAATGCCCATCTGACTCAATGTGTTACATGCCTTTTGGGCGATGCCTACCAGCGGCCCATAGGTAACCAATGTCAAATCACTCCCCTCCCGAAGGATTTCGGGGACACCCAAAGGCACGGTATATTCTCCGATATTATCAGGCATTTTTTCTTTAAGACGATAACCATTTAAGACTTCAACAATAAGCGCCGGGTCTTTTGATTGCAACAGTGTGTTATAAAAACCGGCTGCTTGAGTCATATTTCGCGGCACACATAGATACATCCCCCGCAAGGAATTGATCAACACCCCAATAGGTGATCCTGAATGCCAAATACCTTCCAAACGATGCCCCCTAGTCCGAATAATGGCCGGAGCAGCCTGCTTTCCATCCGAGCGGTAACGCACCGTCGCCAAATCATCAGATAAAGGCGACATCCCATACAACAAATAATCTAAATACTGTATCTCCGCAATAGGACGTAACCCACGCATGGCCATACCTATCGCCTGGCCAATAATGGTCCATTCTCGAATACCGGTATCAAATACCCGCTCTTCCCCATATTTTGCCTGTAAGCCGGCCATCCCTTGATTGACTCCTCCTATCTTACCCAAATCTTCTCCAAATGCCAATAAATTCGGAAACTTTTGCAGTAAGGCATCAAAATTGGCATTCAATATCTCATAGCCACTTTTCATGGGTGAGTCTTCCGAAAATTGGGGCGGAACCACTTTTACTTTAAGGGCGGAATCCGCATTTTCACTGTACAAATGCCTGTCATAATCTTCGGTCGCAGAAACATATTGACTATCCAACCATGCTTGCAACTCATCTTTGGCGGCATGGGACACCTTAGGCAAGGCAATAATGATTTGGCGGACTTTGCTGACTAATTCGTGCATTTCCGGTTGAAACAACTCCATCGTACCGGCCACAGTCGCCATCAACAAGTCATTTTCCGGATAGGCTTGCGCCAAATAACTGGCCTGCGTCTTAATAAAATGGAACGCCTTTACCGTCGGTTCATAGACATGATTCCATGCAATATCTCTTTGTTTTCTGACATATTTCTTTGCATCCTTTTGCATCGTCTCCAATTCTTCCTGCCGGGCAAATCCTCGATTAACCATCCATTCGCCCATCTTAGTGATTCCATCCATGTCCATTTCCCATTGCAATCTCGACTTATCCTTATATCTCTGGTGTGAGCCGGAAGTGGAATGTCCTTGTGGCTGGGTGCATTCTTCCACGTGAATCAAAGCCGGGCTATGGGTCTTACGGCTTTTACTTATGGCTTTATCCATTGTTTTGCGCAAGCCGACATAATCCCAAGCCTTCACTTTATAAATATCTAATCCGGATTCATTTCCTGTAGAAGCCATTCCCGAAAGGGCCGTTGAGATACTATCTTTGGCCGTTTGATACTTCCTTGGGACAGAGATACCGTAGCCATCATCCCATACGCAGGTGACCAAAGGCACTTGCATGACTACTGCGGCGTTGATGGTTTCCCAAAAACCTCCTTCCGAAGTACTTGCATCACCAATTGTACATACACTCACCTCATTACCACCTTGCGTAAAAAGGCTGTCTTGCGACAAATGCTTCAATTCCCGATATTTTTTGGAAGCTAAGGCAAGACCTAACGCCCTAGCCATTTGGCCGGCGGTATTAGAAATATCCGCACTAGAATTAAGACGAGATTGGGTTTGATCCAACCAGTCCCCGTTTTCATCCAAAAAAGGAGTGGCAAAATGACCATTCATCTGCCGACCGCCGGAGAATGGGTCATGAATGGGATCGGCATACAATTGAGCAAAAAAACCTTCGACAGACATCTGCTCCAAAGCAAAAAATAACGTCTGATCCCGATAATATCCGGAACGATAATCTCCACGCCCAACCGCGCGAGCTAAAGCCACTTGCGGCACCTCCTTACCGTCCCCAAATATTCCAAACTTTCCCTTCCCGCTCAATACGTCCTTGCGACCCAACAAACTACTCTCACGACTAACCAAACAAGTCCAATAATCTTGAATGGCTTCTTCCGCTTCTTTAGAACGACCGGGGGCTTTAGGGATGTAATCAAGTACGTCTATCATAATGCTAGTTTCTTCATTGTAATTGTTTGGGGCGCCTGTTTTAGGCAAAATAGTTATTTACACGGGATAGATAATTAGGATGCCCGTGATAAATATCTAGGAAAAATGCGCAAAAAAGGGATTTGGTGACAAAACCTTGGCCTTCCCTAGAAGTTACCCAAAAACAAGCTATCTCCCATTTTGCACTGGCTACAAAGATAGATATTTTTGAGCAAAGTCGGGGGATAAAACCCAAGAAAACTGCACTAGATTAGAAAAGTAGATATTGGGCATGGCCTTGAATCTACTGAAAAAAATGGATCGGTTATGGTGTGGTAACTAAGGCGCTCTCTATACCAACACTATTTTGGGATAGGACAAAAAAAAAGGAAAGCATAGCTTTCCTTTTTTTTAGATTAAGTCTGAGTCCCTTAGAACTTACGACCTTTTAACATACCGTGCCAGTAAAGGTTAGGCAACGCATAAGCCTTTAAGGCATACATGCTGTAACGTTCTTGTGATTGATCAAACGGGAAAGACTCCATAGGCTGCTTGTTATAATCAAATTCAGCCAAAATCAAACGTCCGTATCCGGTCACCAATGGACAAGAAGTATAACCGTCATAAGCAGCCGGTAAAGGCTTGTTCGCCATTGCAGCGTTAAGATTTGCCACTAAGGTCGGAGCTTGCTTACGAATGGCCGCACCGGTCTTAGAAGTCGGTAGATTCGAGCAATCTCCCAAAGAAAAGACATTGTCAAACTTAGTACTCTGCAAAGTAAACTTATCCACACTTATCCAACCGGTGTCCGCAGCTAAAGGGCTATTTTTGATAAAATCCGGTGGGCCCATAGGTGGGGTCACGTGAATCATATCATATTCCATTTCTACTTTTTCTCCACTTGCTAATACTTCAAAGGTGGCTTTCTTATTTTCAGGATCAAGAGCGACTAAATTATGTCCAAACTTGGTATTCACACCATTTCTCTTAACAATCTTATCTAAGCTCTTTTTGTATTTCTCAACAGCAAACATGCCTCCACCGGCAGAAGCAAAGACGACTTCAACATCTTTATCTCTGTTATTCTTTTGCAAATAATGGCAAGTCAAGTGCATGATTTTTTGTGGAGCACCACCACACTTAATCGGCGTATTCGGCTGGGTAAAAATAGCTCTACCGGACTTCAAGTTCTTAAGGTTTTCCCAAGTGTATGACACCGTATCGTAGGAATAATTAGAACAAACACCGGTACCCGGCTTCATGACACTTTCTTTCAAACCCGGAATCAAATCCCAATTGATCTGAATACCGGCTGCAACCACCAAATAATCATAAGAGTAAGTAGTCCCGTCTCGGGTCGTCACTGTATTATTTGCCGGGTCAAAAGACTCCACATAATCCCGAATCCAAGTTGCTCCTTCCGGAATAAAGTCCTCTTCATTCTTTTCAGAAATACTCCGATCAAAAACACCCCCACCGACTAAAGTCCAAATCGGCTGATAATAATGCTTGTCACTAGGCTCAATGATAGCGACTTCCGGCGGATTCTCTTGATTTCTCAAAAGTGCTGCTACTGCGAGACCCGCAGTTCCCCCACCCACAACAATAACTTGATGATGTGCCATAATTAAATATTTTTGTCAATTTTATGGTTAGTAAATCAACCGAGTTTTTTTCCAAACAATCGGCCAAAAGTTGTCAAAAAGCCTATCGCTTTTTGCATATCTGAATTTTTCATTTCTCTCATCATACCAAATAATCCCACCTTCTTGCGGGGTGCTTGGTTACTTTCTACTAATGCTGCGGATGCCGCACCCATGATTTTTAAGGTCTGAACGTCGAACATGCCCCCGTCCAGTAATTCTTGCATCTCTTTGGTACTTAGCATTTGCGCAAGCTTCGTGGTCACCCCAAATAGCTGCTTCGCAAACTCCTGCGGGTCAATTCCATTATCAATAGCTGTCTGCATGATTCCATCAAAACTATCCGCCGCCATCGCCACTATCCCGGAGCTTTGATCCATCATGGCAAGCATGCTATTTAATTGCTCAACTACATGGGGAGAAGTCAATTTTTCCGCAAGGACTAAGGCAGACGACAAACGCTCATTGATATCTACGCCATTTTCGGCAGCAGTCCGAACAGAGTCATCTACAATGTCCACGGCCATACTGACCATACCCGGCGCCTGATCTGTCATTGATATGAGTGCATCAATGCGCTCCACCATAGCCGGTTCTGTCAATTTTTCTGCCATGCTCAAAGCCACACGCAATCGTTCGTCAATGTCCACTCCACGCTCGGCATTGCTACGCACTAGGTCATCCGCCATATCAGTAACCATACTGACCATACTTGGCGCTTGGTCCACAGAAGCAATAAAATGATCGATTTTATCCACCATTTCCGGAGCGGTTAGCTTCTCGGCAATAGCCAAGGCAGCGCGCAAGCGCTCATCAAAATCAACCCCCTTATCGGATGCTGTACGTACCGCATCGTCCGCCATGTCTGTCACCATGCTAATCATGCCCGGTGCTTCATGTATTTTCTCCAAAGATGACTCGATCACATCCAGTCGATCCAATATTCGATTCATGGCATTAACGACACGCTCATCGTTCAGCCGAGCTTCTAAAGCTTTGCCTGCTTGAGTATCCATTTATATTCTTTATTTTTCTTTTGAAAAAGTAATTCCCAACGAAATCATTGATTGATAGTCTGCATATATGAGAACAATATTCGTATTCTCATATCGCAAAGATATAAAATTTCTTTAAAATTCAAAAAAAAGAATAAAAAAAAGAATTTGATCGCTCAAATTCTTTTTTTTATTAATGATAACCCCAATACTATGTTATTACAAATCCTTCACCTCGCTAGCCACTTTGGTTATGACCGCTTTAGCATCACCAAAAAGCATCTTATTTTTTGGATGGAAAAACAAAGGATTTTGGATACCGGCGTATCCCGGACTCATACTTCGCTTGATGACCACCACATTCTTTGCCTCCAATACATCCAAAATAGGCATTCCGTAAATGGGACTGGACGGATCATCCTTTGCCGCCGGATTAACTACATCATTGGCACCGACAATCACGACAATATCCGTAGCAGGGAAGGCCGCATTGGCTTCTTCTAAATCCAATAACTTGGGATAAGGGACATCGGCTTCCGCCAAAAGCACGTTCATGTGCCCCGGCATCCGACCTGCCACAGGGTGTATCGCATACTTCACATCTACCCCATTGGCCGTCAACAAATCATCTAATTCTTTTAACGCTTTTTGAGCTTGCGCAACAGCCAACCCATAGCCCGGTACAAAAATAACCGAATCGGAATAATACAATTGAATGGCCAAATCATTTAAACCGATTTCTTTGACTATCTGTCCATCCGTGCCACTCTTGGCTCCCGCTGCAGCACTCGTCCCAAATCCGCCAATGATCACATTCAACAAGGAACGATTCATCGCATTACACATCAATACCGTTAATATCGTACCCGCTGCGCCCACAAAAATTCCCCCGACAATCATCACCAAATTACCATAAATCAAGCCCGCCGCCGCCGCTGACAATCCCGTAAACGAATTCAACAAGGAAATCACTACCGGCATATCTGCTCCACCAATCGGTGCTACAAAGGAAAATCCATAAATCAAACTAATGACCATCACAATAACCGCCAGCGTAATACCTCCCGGCCGACCCTGCATATATAGGTAAACTGAAGCCGCAATCATCACCAACAACAAAATGATATTCAAAATACTGTGTCCGTTGAAGGTCACGTTTTTATCTTTTACCTTTCCATCCAGCTTCAAATAAGCCAACATACTACCCGTAAAGGACACTCCACCAATAATCAACGCCAACAAGGTCACAATTAATTGACCGCCATCCATTGCGGTGCCGGAGTAAAAATGCTCTAACTCCACCATGCCCAGTACCACGGCCGTTGCCCCACCAAATCCATTAAAAATCGAAACCATTTGGGGCATGGCAGTCATTTTTACCTTTTTGGCAGCGACCCATCCGATAGCTCCACCAACAATCATCCCGCCTAATATCCAACCATAATTATTGGAAGCGCCTTGCATCGGCCCAATTAAAGCGGCGAGTATGGCCAGCCCCATGCCGATTCCTGCTTCGATATTACCACGTCGTGCCGTATCCGGAGACCCCAATTTACGAAGCCCCAAAACTATCAATAAGGCACCAACCATGTAGGTTAATTCTATAATTGTTTCAAACATTACATTTTTCTTTTAGCGTTTTCAAAAGGGTTTTGGAGCTATTTTTTCTTCTTTTTAAACATTTCAAGCATCCGGTCTGTCACAGCAAAACCGCCTATCACATTTATCATCCCCATCACAATGCCTAAAAACCCCAAACCAAGCGTAAAATAATCATCCGGTGCAGAGTGCCGTATCAAGATAATTGCACCGATGATGACGATACCACTAATGGCATTGGCCCCCGACATCAACGGCGTATGCAAAACCGTGGGCACCTTCGAGATAATCTCAAACCCCAAAATAATTGTAAACAACAAGATGTACAACATCTGTAAGTTCGAGCTAAAAAACTCCATGATTGAATCCATAATCTTTGATTTTTAATTGCTGAATAGCGTTTACTTGGTGATGAACGCAGAAGAGATAATTTCATCTTCCATATCGTAGTTAATGGCGCCTTCTTTGATGATGTATTTCAAGAAATTGAAGATATTATTACTCACCAAAGTACTGGCATCCTGCGCCATCGTACTTGGCAAATTAGAATCACCAATGATTTTCACTCCATTTTCGGTAACGATGGTCTGACCATTTTGCGTAAGCGCACAATTACCACCGGTAGAGGCCGCCAAATCAACCACGACGGAGCCACGCTTCATTTTTTCAACCGTCTCCGCAGGCAGCAAAATAGGTGCTTTACGTCCGCGTACTTGTGCGGTGGTGATGATAACATCTGCTTTGGAAGCCCGATTTTGGACTTCTGCCCGTTGTCTTTGTAGATATTCTTCGGATTGTTGGACGGCATATCCACCGGCATCTTTATCATCGACTGCCCCTTCGACTTCGATAAACTTTGCGCCCAAGCTCAATACTTCTTCCTTGGCCGCCGAACGCACATCAAATGCTTCCACCATCGCCCCCAATCGCTTAGCCGTCGCAATCGCCTGCAAACCGGCCACTCCGGCACCCAAAATCAAGACAGTCGCCGGCTTGATACTCCCGGCAGCGGTAATCATCATTGGAAAATATCTAGGCAAGGCATCCGCCGACTGAATGACCGCCTTGTACCCCGCTATCGAAGCCATGGCAGACAAAATATCCATACTTTGCGCCAAAGTCGTCCGCGGAATCATGTCAAAACTAAAGGCCTTCACTTTATGCTTGCGCAAAACATCCACAATCTGATCATTTGCAAACGGAGCAAACATCGCCATAACCGTCGCCCCTTCTTTCATCTTAGCCAAATCATCTTCAGACATTGGATTGATGGAAATGATGACATCGGCCTGCGAAAGAATTTCTTCTCGGGACTTGATTTTACCCTGCTCCTGATAAGCCGAATCTTCAAAGCCGGCATTTAATCCGGCGTTGGATTCCACCCAAATATCATCCACTAAGTCTTGGAGTTTTTTCAAAGTAGCAGGAACAATGGCCACACGTTGATCATTGGCTTCTTTTAGGATTCCGATTACCATACTATTGCATTTTGTTATGAGTACTGCGCAAAGTTAACAAAACTATCCTATTATACAAATTTCTCCTACATGACCATGCTTTCTTTTTGGGGTGACCTAGATTATGTATACTCAAAGGAATGTGGTTTGGGAAAATAGATGAGGTGCAAATTTGTCAAAGGTCGAAGCAAAAAACACCGTCGTAGGAGGGCAATAGCGAGGAGCATCGACAAGGCGTGCCTTGTCGATGCTACAGGGCATCAAAACAATCAATGTGGCAGCCTATCCCTCAAAAGACCATAAATCAAAGTGCCAATCAAAGCACCTATCAACACCACTATATAGATATAATAACCTCCTCCAATCAACACGTATATCGGACCGGGACAAGCCCCCATTAACGCCCAGCCTAAACCAAATATCGTCCCCGCCAACAAATAACGAGTATAATTCAATTTTTTGGGCTTATAGGTCACCGCATGACCGGCCATTGTTTTAATTTTCTTCTTTTTCATGTACCACATCGCCGGAATACTTAGAAGAACGGCTACACCAATAATTCCATACATGTGGATGCTTTCAAACCGAAACATCTCATGAATCCGAAACCAGGAAATCGCTTCCGATTTAGTCATCAAAATCCCAAAAAACACACCCAAAAGACAAAAACTTACATATTTCATTTTCATTACAATTTAAATTATCGAATTTAGCCAAATATCCATGGCATCAATACCCAGGTCATCAATAAGCCCCCAATAAAAAAACCAATGACCGCCAATAAAGACGGCAACTGCAAATGCGCCAACCCATTAATGGCATGACCTGATGTACAGCCCTCCCCATAACGAGAACCAAATCCAATACAAATCCCCCCTATCAAGGCCAACAAAATACCTTTTGCACTGGAGAAGTTAAATATTTCAGTAGGTAAAAATCCCGGATTTTGGGAGACATCATCCGGATAGGCAATGCCCCAATCTTTAAGATGAGCAATCGTCCTTTCGGAAATTTGGACAGGGGCATCGCTAGCTAAATAGTGCATAGCCACATATCCCCCCACCATGGCCCCGACAATAAAGCAGAAGCGCCAAAATTCTTTGGTATAATCCTTATCAAAAAGAGAAATTCGCTTACCGGCACCGGCAGCAGAGCAAATAGCATTGTAAAACCCCGAAATACCAAAACGCTCTCCCATTAAGGTCATGGTCACAGAGAGCAACGCAATCAGGGCTCCAGAAACAGCCCAATGCCAAGGCTGGCTAATAAAGTCAATGATTCTATCCATTTTGTCTGTCAATTTCGGGACAAGATAGAAACAAAAACTATATTATCAAAATATTAATTCGTTTTTTTTTACAATACCA
>JANTGI010000033.1 GCA_024762995.1 Saprospiraceae bacterium
TTTTTTTTTACAATAATATTTAATCCGCAAGAATACTCTTTAGGAGATGGTTGCTGCCAAGCCCAAAATTAGAGCTATACATGGGATGATTTAGTTTGCAAGATTAGGCTGCAGGTAAATTTCGCAAAGAGATTTACCAAATTTGTCGCAGAATGACTGGCCAACCAATTTGGCCCATGTATAAATCCGTGAACGCCATTATCCTATCCTTTTGTAACGACTTCTTTTGAACCAACTTAATTCTCTGTCGTTAATCCCTAAACTAAATATCTACCATGGAAATCATCTTTGCCACCGGCAATCCCAATAAAATCCGAGAAGTCAACCAAATCCTAGGAAAGACACATATCACCATCAAAGGACTAAAGGACATCGGTTGCACCGAAGATATTCCCGAGACTCAGCCCACCATCCAAGGCAATGCCATCCAAAAAGCGAATTATGTGACGGACAATTACCAAGTCAACTGCTTTTCGGAAGATACCGGCCTGGAAGTAGATGCCCTCAGCGGCGAACCCGGAGTCAATACAGCCAGATATGCCGGGCAAGGCAAAGACCCGGAAGCCAACATGGCCAAAATCCTGCAAAAACTAGGAGCAAATACCCACCGAACCGCCCGCTTTCGCACCGTCATCGCCCTAAATTTAGAAGGCCAACAGCACCTTTTCGAAGGAGTCTGTGAAGGCACTATCGCCTACGAAAAGACCGGAGAAAGTGGTTTTGGCTACGACCCCATTTTTTTGCCGCAAGGCTATGCCGGAAAAAGTTTTGCAGAATTATCTAAGGTCGAAAAGAATAAAATTAGCCACCGTGGAATTGCTGTGCGAAAGTTAATGGAATTTTTGGATAGGGTTTGATGGGTTGCTTTTAGTCTTTGGGGCGCTGCGTTTTTGGTCTTTGGGGTGCTCTCTGCGTTCGCTTTTGGTCTTTGGGGCGGACTGCGTCCTTTTGGTCTTTGGGACACTCACTGCGTTCGTTTTTGGTCTTTAGGGCGGACTGCGTCCTTTTGGTCTTTGGAATGGCTTGCGTCCTTTTGGGCATTGGGGCTACCACCATGGCTTAATTTATAGTGTGTACGCCTAAACAGCAAGCCGCTGCGGCAGCACCAAAAGCGTAGCGCCCCAAAGACCAAAGCGACGTAGGAGCGTCCCAAAGACCAAAAGCGACCATAGGGAGCGTCCCAAAGACCAACAACACTCCAATCTTCATCGATAAAAAAGCAAAAAACATCGAATAACCGCCCTTATGATAGACTAAATTCATACCTTTGTGCCGCTTTTTAGAAGCATGTATGGCTGAGCATTTTGGCCAAAACCAGAAAATTACCTACTGTCAATGCAAAAAAAGACTGATTTAAATACTATCATCGGCTTGGGGCTGATTTTTGTGCTTTTCCTAATCTGGTCGAAGTTATACGCACCAAAAATAGATGAAAAGCCTACAGAAAACCCTATTGCTGACACCACCCAAGTGGATCAACCCGTTGTGGACACGAATACAAAACCTTTGGTCGAGCCGGAAACTTCTCCGGTCGCCGCCAATGATTCACTCCAAGGACTGCTCAATCAAAGACAATATGGCGACTTAGCTCCGGCTTTTATGGGCGAAAACCAAGATGTGACCCTTGAAAACGATGTCATGAAAGTGACTTTTTCCACGAAAGGGGGCGCCATCAAAAAAGTTTTTCTCAAAGACCATGTCAAAACGGTCATCTTAGATCCAAAAACTAGAGAAAAGGCCAAAGTACCGGTAACGCTTTTTGACAATCCCGCCAATCAATTTGACTACCAATTTTCGCTCAATGGCGCATCCGATAAGATTTCTACTTCCAAACTCTTTTTTAAGCCGACCCTTTCGGGAAAAACGCTGACTCTGACCGCTCAGGGAGCTAATGGCGTTCAATTCCAGCAGATTTACACGTTAAAAGATGGGGATTATGAGATTAATTATAAGGTCAAAATGCCCGGACTCGCTTCCAAAATTAATGGCCCGATAAATCTCCACATCGAAGATTATCTGAATAAATTGGAATTGCCGGCTCCTTACGGAGAAAAAAGGTTTGCGACAGTCCATTACAAGCCTTTGGACGGTGATTCGGAGCACCTAAGCAAAAGCAAGGCAGATAAAGAGTCTTTCGACAAACCCGTCAAATGGGTCGCCCTAGCCAATCAATTTTTCAATACAACCATCATTTCCGATGAATCTTTCCCCAGTGTTTCGGTGGAAGTCGAACCCATGGATGCCGAAAGCGAATCGCTCAAGTTAGTGAAATCAGACATCGTTATTCCTGCCAAGGAAGTAATCAACATGGAGATTTATACCGGCCCCAATGAGTTCAATCGACTTCGGAGCTATGGAATGCACTTAGAAGACATCGTACCTTTCGGAAATAGTATTTTTGGGTCTATCAATCGTTGGGTCATCCGCCCCATGTTTGATTTTTTGCATGGGATCGTGGGCAGTGTCGGGCTGGCTATTTTGTTACTGACTTTATTTGTAAAATTGGCGGTGTATCCGCTTACGCTAAAATCGCTAAAATCCCAAGCAAAGATGCGGGCATTGAAGCCGGAATTAGACAAGTTAAAGAAGAAATACGGAGACGATCAACAGGGTTATTCGGCAGCGAGTATGAAGCTCTATCAAGAATTTGGCGTAAGCCCACTCGGTGGCTGCTTCCCGATGATGTTGCAAATGCCCATTTGGTTTGCCTTATATCGTTTCTTTCCGGGAGCAATTAACTTCCGTCAAAAGAGTTTCCTATGGGCAGACGACTTATCGACTTATGATGATTTGATTCATTTTAGCCATAAAATTCCCATTTTTGGAGATCACATTAGTTTGTTTACCTTATTGTGGGTAATTTCGATTCTGATTTATACTTGGTACAATTCCAAACAAGTCGATATGACCCAAGGCAACCCAATGATGAAATATATCCAATACATCATGCCATTAACATTCCTATTTGTACTGAATAGTTATGCAGCCGGATTGACCGCTTACATGCTTTTTAGTAATACTTTTAACATCGCCCAAACGTTAATTACTAAACGGTTTGTCATTGACGATGATAAAGTGCGGGCAGAAGTGCTCAAAAATAAAGATAAACCTAAGAAAAAAGGTCGCTTCTCCGGATTCCAAGAAAAAATGGCTAAAGCTGTAGAAGAACAACGGAAAATCCAAGAACAACAGAAGAAGGGGAAGAAGTAGTTTTTTTTTGGAGTTTAGGAGCCTGCCTACCGCTTCGCTTTTTAGGCGTCAGGCAGATTGAGAAGTTTACTGCACCAGATTGCTAAGCTCTCCGCAAGCCTACCGATTAGGTAGGCTTGCGGAGAGATTGGTAAGCTGGACTTTACGGTAAGCTGGACTTTTTTTTTGAAACACTTAGAACACTAAGGGGCCAATCGCAAAAAATCTGTGGGAAATATCTGCGGAAAACCTTTTTAAAACCACTAAGAGCATAAATAATGAATACAACCCACTTCCTTTTACTACTATTGACTATAGGTATGTTATCCTCCTGTACCCGAAAAGCGGCAGTTACCAAATCCAAAAACGCGACCACCGAAGAAATTAAACAACAAAAATCAACACCCGAGTACGCTCCGGACGGAACTTTGCACGGTCTGGTCATGATTGCGCTTGATAGAATGCCCTGCCATGGTACTTGCCCTTGGGATAGAGTAGTCTTTTATGAAGATGGTGCCGTCTATTATACCGGCCACAAATACGTCGATAAAATCGGAGACTTCAAAGCAAAAACTCCTTTGGAAACCACCCAAAATCTGGCCACCCAAGCAAAAAAAATCGGCTTCTTCCAAATGGAAAATCAGTACCCCGTTGACCCGGCCCAAAAAGTAGCGGACTTCCCAATGACTAGAATTAGCATCCGAAAAGGTAATCTCAATAAGACCATCACCATCCAAAATGATTTCCCCCAAGAATTGGCCAATCTAGTAAAAGACATCGTGGCTGCCACCGAAAAACTGCATTTTCAAAAAATAAACAAAGCACCCGAATCTGTCGAAGCTCCCAATAATGATCACGGCACCTTAATCCTAACCATCAAAAGAACTCCTTGCTATGGTTCTTGCCCTTGGTACGAAGCCAGCTTTTACGATAATGGAACCATCCTATACAAAGGAGAGAAATATGTGGATCATATCGGGTCTTTTACACTTCAAACCAAGCCCGAAATAGTGCGTGCCTTGACCAATAAAGCCCAAAAAATAGGCTTTTTTAAAATGGAAGCGAATTATCCCGTTAATCCCGCCCATAAGGTGACAGATTTGCCGACCACGACCATCATGGTCAAAAATGGACGCACCGGGAAAACCATTACCATGCAAAATGAGATTCCTCCTGTCCTAATCGAATACACCAAAGAGATTGAAGGCACTTTAATGCGCTTGGATTACCCGGAGAAAAAGTAACAATTCCTTCGAGCTTTTGCCCTAAACCAACCAACCCATGAAAAAATTTGGTACACTTCCGGTTTTTTTGACGGCCATATCCACCATTTTAGGGGCGGTCATGTTTTTACGTTTTGGTTTTGCGGTCGGCACCGTTGGATTTTGGGGGACGGTCGCCATTATTCTCATTGGTCATGCCGTCACCATTCCCACAGCCATGGCCATCGCCGAGATAGCCACCAACCAAAAAGTGGAAGGCGGTGGAGAATATTATATCATTTCTCGGTCATTCGGATTAGTCATGGGCTCGACCATTGGAATTGCCCTTTATATGTCGCAGGCGATTAGTGTGGCTTTTTATATTATGGCCTTTTCGGAAGCTTTTTCTTCTTTATTTGAGTGGCTTAACGGGCATTATGATTTACCGGCTTGGTTGGCTACAGCCTTGAGTATGAAACAAACGATTGGAATTCCTGCACTTTTGATATTGACCTATATCATGCTGACTAAAGGAGCCAATTTAGGTGTCAAAGCCTTATACGTCGTGGTGATTATTTTGGCGATTTCTCTAATGGCTTTTTTTGCGGGAAGCACTGATTATCAGGCAACTAGCGATGTCATCCCCCAAGTGGTAGAAGAAGGACAATCCGCTATTTCTTCGGACACCGCCCTTTTTCCGAAAGTAGAAACCCCTACTCCACCGACCGCCCAAATTAAAGAAGCATCCCCCAACAATGCGCCTGCAGATGACAATCAACCTTGGAAAACAATTGGATTTTTTACCGTTTTTGCCATTATTTTTCCGGCCTTTACAGGAATGACGGCCGGAGTTGGGCTTTCCGGAGATCTCAAAAATCCTAGCAAATCTATTCCATTTGGAACTTTGGGAGCGACCATTTTTGGGATGATAATTTATATTTTTATTGCTTTCAAGCTATACATTTCTGCTTCTCCGGCATCACTGGCCGACACAAGCCACTTAGTGATGGCCGAAATTGCTTGGCAGGGTTGGTGGCTGATTCCGTTGGGACTGGCGGCGGCGACTATATCTTCGGCCTTAGGGTCGATTATGGTAGCACCGCGGACGCTGCAAGCCATTGCACGGGATGAAATTTTCCCGACACCAAAGATAAACAATTGGCTGGCCAGCGGTAAAGGAAAGAATGACGAGCCATATAATGCGTCCCTAATTACCATCATCATTGCCGGATTATTTATTTTGGCGGGTGCCCTTGATGGCATCGCTCAGATTATATCCATGTTTTTTATGGTGAGTTACGGCACATTGAGTCTCATTTCTTTTCTAAATCATTTTGCGGCAGATCCGGCCTATCGTCCTACATTCAAATCTCGGTGGTATTTTTCACTATTTGGCGCAGTGGCCAGTTTTGGTTTGATGTTTTTTATGAATCCGACCTATGCGTTTACGGCGTTGGTTTTGATTATTGGTCTCTACTTTTTGGTGTCCTATTACAACAAAGACAAGGGCAGTATGGCAGCGATTTTTCAGGGTGTTTTGTTTCAAATTGTGCGGGAGACCCACGTATTTTTGCAAAATGCAGACAAAGAACAAATCCATAGTTGGCGACCATCCGCAGTGGCTATTTCGGAAGCGACCTTTCATCGGTTGGATGCCTTTAATATGATGCGTTGGATAGCCCACCGATATGGATTTGGGACTTACATCCATTTCATCAAGGGATATTTGTCGAAAGAAACCAATAAAATCGCCAAAGAAACCAAGGAAGAGCTGATTAAGTTGTCCGAAATGACTAATTCCAATGTCATAGTGGATACGATGGTGAGTCCATCATTTACTTCGACGGTGGCGCAGGTCATCCAACTACCGGGCATCGCCGGTACCGAAAATAATCTCTTGCTTTTTGAGTTCCCCAAAGACGATGTAGATCAAATCCATGATTTGGTGGACAATTTTAAGCTCATTAGTGCGGTGGATTTTGATACAATTATTTTGGGTAGCTCGGATCGGAGTTTTGGCTTTCGCAAAAAGATACACATTTGGATTACTAAAAAGGATTTTGACAATGCCAGCTTGATGATTCCATTGGCTTATATCATCATGGGGCACAAGGATTGGCGAAAGTCCACCATCAGTATTTTTGCCGTCTTCCCCGAAAATATTTTAGAGAGAGAGCGACAAAACTTACTCCAACTTATCCAAGAAGGCCAACTCCCTATCTCACCTTCCAACATCCAATTTATCCGAAATCCGGACGAAGATACACGAAATATCATCGCTTCTAAATCCAAAATGGCCGACCTAACCATCTTAGGCTTTGAAGATTCTTCCATCAAACATAAAGGTAAAGCCATCTTTGAAGGCTATGACGAAATCGGCAACGTGCTCTTTGTGAATGCTTCAGAACGGAAAGTGATAAAATAAAAGGACAGTGTAACGGTATGGCGGTATAACGTATCAACCGGGTGACGGAAATTCTTTTCTGCAATTGGCTAAAATACTTACCTTTGTGTCATGGCATTCATCCAATTCAAAAACGTTCATAAGCAATTTGACCGAAAGGTTATTTTTGAAGATTTGAGTTTTGAGATTCAAACGGGCGAGCGGGTACTTTTTCAAGGCCCTTCGGGGATGGGCAAGACGACTCTGTTTCAATTGATTTTGGGTTTTGAAAAAGTCGATTCTGGAACGATACTAATTGATAATCAACCGCTTAGCCCGGCCATCATCAAGGGCTTGCGCCAAAAAATAGCCTATGTGCCCCAAATTATTGACTGGGGCCAAGGAGTCGTGAAGGAGACTTTGGAAGAATTTATGTCCTTTCAATCCAATGTCCGTTTGACCCACTGGCGTGAAAAGATGCCTGAATTATTGGTCTATTTTGATGTAGAATCGAGCCTGTTGGACAAGAAATTTCCCATGCTCTCCGGTGGGGAAAGACAACGAATGGCCATCATTCTCGCCATCTTACTAGACCGAAATTTTTTTTTATTGGATGAACCGACCGCCGCACTGGATTCTCCGATGAAACAAAAAGTCATCCACTATTTTTCCGAAAGGAAAGATGCCACCCTTCTCGTCATCTCCCACGACAACGAATGGCACCGACTTCCTGCCATCAAATTGATTCCTCTAGCCCCATGAAAACACCGGATATAAATACCCTAGGCCTTTTGATGATGCTATTGCTTTTGGCCGTGCCGCTGGCTTTGGATTTTTGGCTAAAACTCAAGCTGGCCAAGGACATGATTATTTCAGTCGCTCGAATGTTGGTACAACTGGCACTCATGGGCATATTCTTGGAATATCTGATTAAGTGGGATGCCGTTTGGTTAAACATGCTATGGTTTTTGGTGATGGTTTTGGCGGCCAGTCATAGCGCAATCAAGCGCAACAAACTATCCTTTCGGAAATTTTGGAAACCGATTTTTGGGGCGATGGTGATTGCGGTGACCTTTGCGGTACTCTACTTTAACAGCTTTATTATTCATATTGACAAGCTGTTTTCGGCTCGTTATTTTGTGATTATCAGTGGGATGATTTTGGGTAATTCCATGAAAGGCATCATCATCGTGCTGGACAAATTCTATACGAATATCATCAAGGAAAAACAGCAATATTTCTATCGGCTGTCGTTGGGTGCATCCCGTTTTGAAGCCTTACGCCCTTGGATTCGTCAATCCATCCGGGCTTCTTTGCAGCCGATTATTGCGACGACGGCGACGATGGGTTTGGTGTCCATTCCCGGGATGATGACTGGGCAAATGTTGGGTGGTTCGTCCCCAATGCTGGCGATAAAGTACCAAATGGCAATTGTGATTGTCATCTTTGTGGCGATGATGGTTTCGGTGGTACTGGCTTTATTTTTTAGTATTCGGGCGGTGGTTTCTGTGAATGGGGCGATACGGGTATGACGGTTGGGTGCTTCCTTTTTCTATTAATTGCTTGCGCAAAAAAAGATGGGTCAGCTCCCTTTGAAGCTAACCCAACCCAAAAAATCGAACAGTCTACAAAAAAGATAAAAACCAAATGACTAATTTGCTTCCTCTTTTCTAGCCGTAAAGATAACATCTTATTGGCGTCACAAACAATGACATCATAGGGTATAGATAATGACTATAATCACCCCGAAACGTCTAAATTCCGGCTTCTTTTACTACTTTCTATTTTCATCCGCCTGACACAGCAGGTTCTCTCGCAAAACGCCTGTTTTGGTCTAATTTTTTCATGTTAGGCACATCTATTTTCTGTAAAAAACAAAGGCTTAAATAGCTACTTTTTACAGATACCAATAAGTAATTTCTGACAATAAAAGCGCATCAAACACCAAGAAAGCAATTTGCCAAAACTCACAAACACTTAATTCTCGGTCACACAAGAAGATTAACCATCATCCATTATCCCATCTTACTCTAGGCCCAATACATTACAAAAAATAATATAAATAATCATCTTTGAATTGGCACTAATATTGTCCTTTTCCCTTTTGAACAATTGCTATCTCGAAGATCACACACCACTCCAACTCTTGCATCTTCCCCCCACTTGCAAGAATATTCATTTGTAAAATAACCGTGGTTGTACCCCTTGGTATATCCGTTTTTTGACCCAATAGTCAAAACGGACATAAACTTACCGGGATACAAAAACAAAAATCAAACAATAGGTCGATATACCTAAAGTGAAAAACTATTTGGCGCTATGAGAAAATTTTATTTTTTGAGCCTTTTCTTCTTCTTGACTGCTGTTCTTTCAGCCCAGATTGTCCCTATAACCAACGGTTCAGTAAGTACTTGCGAAGGGGTTTTTACCGATTCCGGCAAAGACACCGGGGCTTATAGTCCCAATGAAAACTATACCTTTACGATTTGCCCGGGTACGGCGGGTGGCAATGTGCGACTAAGTTTCACACAATCAGCGTTTAGACCCGGTGATGTGCTATGCTTTTATGATGGCACTTCTACCAACGAGCCACTATTGGCTTGCTCTTCTAATTTTGCCACTGAAGAATATACGATTCAAGCCACTGGTCAAACCGGATGCCTTACCACCGTATTTACATCAAATGCCTACCAAGAAGGGGACGGCTGGCAAGCAAATATTTCCTGCACACCGGTCTGCCAGACCTTGGAAGCGAAAATGATGAGCAGTTTGCCGACTCCAAAAGATAACCATATTGATATTTGTATCGGTAGTGAAGTCACCTTCAACGCTGATGCCCTTTTCTTAAACAATGACCAAGGCTACCATCAAGATATTGCTGACTGCACTTTTGAGTGGAACTTTGGAAATGGAATCACCCAAACCGGCCAACAGGTAACGCATCAATTTGATGTGCCCGGTGGTCAACCTGTGGGACTAAAAGTAATCGATCAATACGGATGTGAAAGTAGTAATAGTATTGGCGTCCGTGTCAGAGTAGCGGAAAAACCCGGCTTAAGTCTTGCGACAAATACGACCCAAGACGTTTGTGCAAACACCGAATTCAACTTATCTGCTTCTTCGGATGACCCTTCTTCTATCGTACAAATTACTCAACCGGAAGGTCACTATTCACTCATTAAATCTCACTCCGATTCTCTAGCTTTACCCGATGGAAATGGAGCTTCCTACGTATCGAATATCCTTTACAACGAATTCAATCCCGGCCAGACCTTGACTAATGAAGAAGACTTAAAAAGCATCTTCGTGAATATGGAACACTCTTGGCTGAGAGATTTGGAGATTTCCATTGAGTGTCCCAATGGTCAAAAAGCCATTTTAAGTCACCACCCGGGCAATACGGGGGGCGAAGTCTTTTTGGGAGAACCTAACGAAATTGACGAAGCATTGCCAACGCCCATTCCCGGTGTTGGATATGATTATTCTTGGTCTTCTAACGCCACCAATCCCAATTGGATAGACTACGTTAATCAAAATTTACCTAGCACTTTGCCGGCAGGCGCTTATCAACCATCAGAGCCATTATCACAATTGGTCGGTTGCCCGCTGAATGGCAACTGGAAGATAGAAGTGACGGATCTTTGGGCCAGTGACAATGGATTTATTTTTTCTTGGGGGCTAGAATTTGATGAGTCCCTTTATCCGGAAGGAGAGACTTTTCTACCCGCTATTTCTGATATACAATGGGCTGACAACAAGCTGATTACAGCCAATAATGGAAATAATATTGACGCCAGCTCTATCTCCGCCGGCAAGAAAAATTTCTTCGTCACGGTTGCCAATGACTTTGGCTGTGTGGCCGAAACTCAAGTTCCGGTCAATGTATTGCCCCCGACATCTCCCAACTGTTATCACTGTAGCGACTTTCAATCCGGCTTAAAAGATACAGCCATTTGTCTGGGACAAAATATAGACTATGATGCCTCCTTTAACAAGGATCAAATTAAAGTCCTTGATTTTGAAGCTTTAGAAAATACAGACATTACCCCGGCCGGTTTGTCCAGCACCTTGACCATTACGGATGTCAATCCGGCGGTCATCAACAGTGTGGCCTATCGGGTGGACTCTATCGAAATGTCTTTTGCGACAGCGAATCAAAGTGAATTAGAAATCTATTTGCAATCGCCTTCCGGCAAAAAATTATTGGTCGGTTCTTCTATTTTCATAAATGGTCAAACAACTATTTGCTTGAAACCTAATGCCACACATTCCATCGATGGGGCGACCGCACCTTTTAGCGGAAGCTATAAACCCACGGATAGCTGGTCTAAATTAAAACATGAACCTACCATTGGAGATTGGAAGCTTCTAGTCAAAACCAAAGATAACACGACGGCGACCCTGCAAAATTGGCACATCGCCCTAAAAAATGATGTAAGCGTCGGCTATCACTGGATAGGTAACGGCCTGTCTTGCACCGACTGTCCAACGCCTTCTGTGACCCCCACATCCACCGGTGAATTTATCGTGGAAGTCTATGACAATCTCAATTGTTCCTATACGGACACTGCTGTTGTCACCATCATCGAAGCGCTTTCTCCTCCGGTCATTATGGAACCGGAATACAAAGACGGTCAAGTAATTTTTACTTGGTTACCCGTACAAAATGCGAGCAGCTATCTTGTGAAAGTAAATAATACCAATTGGATAACTCCCAACGGAGCGCTTTCGCAAACACTAAACGGATATGTTTTAGGCGACGAAATTAACTTTAAAGTCAAGGCACTGTCAGCCGGCGGATGCGACGGTAGTGATGCCAATCTACAATTAAAAATCACCGATTGTCTGTTGACCGGTAATCTGACTGTGGTAAATCCACCTGCTTGTACCGGAGTGAATGACGGAGAAATACTATTATCTGCTTCCAATGGTACACCGGCAATTCAATATGCCTTGGATGGTGGTCCCGCTCAATCTTCGGGGAGTTTTACCGGTTTGGCGACCGGCAATCACTTTGCGATAGTCAGTGACAATGCGGGATGTCAAGATACGATGATTTTTGATTTGGCGCCGGCCAAAAACTTGGTGCTAAATATCAGTACGACTGACATCACTTGTCACGGAGACAATAATGGAACGGCATCTGCCAATATCACCGGCGGAGCTGCGACACCAATCACCTATAATTGGATAACATCTCCTGCCCAACATACCCAGTCCATCAATAATCTGGCCCAAGGCAATTACGACTTATTTGTGACGGATGCCGATGGATGCCAATTAAACGGTACCGCAACGATTACCCAGCCGGATGCCTTAACCATCCATTTTGAAAATACCCAAAACATCAGTTGCTACGGTCTTGCTGACGGAGCGACTACGGCAACTCCTACGGGCGGTTCATCTCCCTACTCCTTTGTTTGGAGCGATGGCACAACTTCTGCCGGTATCTCTAACAAAGCCGCCGGTTCTTATACCGTTACTGTTACTGATGCCAACGGATGCTCCGCTGAAAATACAGTGAATCTTACGCAACCCACTTCACCGCTTTCTGTGAGTGCAAGTCAAACGGTCATGGGATGCGCCTATACCGATAACAATAAGGCAAATGCAATCGCATCCGGTGGAAAGCCCCCTTATACCTACACCTGGAATAATGGCCAATCCAATGCCATCGCCAACAACTTGACACCCGGCAATTACACAGTAACAGCCACGGATGATAATGGCTGCCAAGCTTCCACAAATATTTCTATTGCGGAACTCGCTCCTGTTGTGGCAACGCTCGATTTTACGGAGCCACATTGCCATGGCGGTAGTGATGCGACCGTCGAAGTGACCGGTATTCAAGGCGGCAACAGCTCCAATTTAGCCGACTATTCTTATACTTGGTTGAACCAAAACGACGTAGATGCCACCTTGGAAAATGTAGTCGGAGACAAATCGTACTACGTCACTGTCACAGGAAATACAGGTTGCAAGGGCACCGCAAGTGTCTTTGTCACAGAGCCGGAGCCTATTGAAGTGGAATTGACTTCGACGCCGGTCACTTGTGCCGGAGACCAAAATGGAACCGCAACAGTCGTCCAAATTACCGGAAATGTAGGACCTTATTCTATCCAATGGGGACCAAAAGCGGGGCTTTCCACATCTCCGACGGTAGAAAACTTAAGTGGCGATTTATACAATGTAACCGTATCGAATACGTGGGGTTGCACCGGCACGAATCTCATACAAGTCAAAGAAGCCCCTACTTTTAAAGTCGCAAAAATAGTCACAAGAGACCCGGCTTGTTATGGACAATATGATGGAACGGCTGTCGTTTCGTTAAAAGGTGGGGCGCTACCCTATCAATATGCTTGGTCCAATGGAAGCACTTCTAATAATATTGGGAATACGTCCGGTGGGACTTACTACTTCACCGCCACAGATAATTATGGATGCACCATTGCGGATTCTGCGGTATTAGTGGAGCCACAACCGGTTATTGCGACAACGGTAGCCCAAGATCCCAACTGTTTTGGCGAAAGCAACGCCAGTGTGACCATCCAAACAACAGGAGGCATTGAGCCTTATTCCTATAGTCTCAACAATAATACGTTTTCCTCCGATAATGTCATTGAGGGGATGAGCGCAGGAGTTTATCCGATTTACACCAAAGATGATAATGGTTGCTTGTATGTAGATACGGTCACCATCGAGCAACCACCATTATTTAGTTTAGATGCCGGACCGGACTTACATTTAAGCTATGGAGAGTTGACAGAGATTCCAATTGAAGCCAATAATGCCAATGGAACCATGTCCATTATGGTCGTCGATCCCCTTGCGGGAACAACAGAATGCTACGGGTGTATGGATATCAATATAAACCCCAAATACCACGGCGTTTATCAAGTCATCGCCACTGATGAAAGAGGATGTATCGCCACCGATGAAATAGACATCGCCATCACTCGGGATCAGCAATTTTTTGTTCCAACGGCCTTTACCCCAAACAACGACGGCGCCAATGACTTCTTGACCTGCCATACCAAAAACGAAGCTAAAGTGCACTATTTCAGAGTGTATGATCGTTGGGGTGGCTTAGTATATGAAAAAGAAAGTAGTCTATCCAACCAACCAAATACCGGCTGGGACGGACTGTCAAAGGGCCAAGCAATGCCTGCCGGGACTTACATTTGGACAGCCAGTGTCTCCTTTGACAACGGTGAAAAAAATGAATTTAAGGGCCAAACGACCTTGATTAGATAGACAAAAAAAAGTGAAATTAGGTCAATTGACGACCAAACCGAAATAAATCAAATAGAAATATTTGGTAATCGCAAAAAATTAAATAACTTTGGAGACTAAGATTGCTAGCCTCCATAAAGTCGGCACTTATGAAATACATTTTTCTTACTTTATTCACTTTGGCGCTTGCGCAAAAAAGCCTTTGGGCGCAAGATGCTCACTTTTCGCAGTTTGCGGCAGCTCCGTTGGAAATCAATCCGGCAATGTCCGGCATATTCAATGGAAAATTTAAAGCCAATCTCAACTATCGCTCGCAGTGGGGAAGCATCATAGGTTCGGATGCGTTTAAGACCGCAGCGGCATCTTATGACATTCAAGTAGGACAAGAAGAAGGAGATTATTTCTCTTTTAATGTGAATCTACTCAGAGATGAAGCCGGCGCCGCCAAGGTCAGTTTGACCAAAGGGAATGTCGGAGTCGCTTATCACAAAAAGATGTGGGACGGTCAGTTTGGCCGGACTCCACAGTATTTGGTGGTGGGGGCCCAAGCCGGATTTGGACAATATGCCTTAAATTCCGGTAATCTTTGGTTTAGCAGTCAATTTAATTCGAGTACGACCAGTGTCGATTATTCCGCACCGACCAATGAACCTTGGGTGACCAATGCCGCTCCCCATTTCAACTTTAATGTGGGTGCACTTTGGTACTCGATTTTGGGAGAAAATTTTAGTATTTATGCGGGGGGCGCCATGCAGCACATCAATCAACCCAATGTATCGTTCTATGACGACAATTCGAAATTAGACCGAAAAATAACCGGACTCCTAGGCGGACAAATCCCCATCACCAGAGAAATAAGTCTGTTGCCGGGCATCATGGCGATGAGTCAAGGGCCTTCTTTTCAATCTGTTTTTGGTGGACATATCCGGTATAGCAACAGGGATTGGTGGGAAATTGCCCTACGCGCCGGTGTTTTCGCAAGAGTCGCTAATAAACTAGACAAAGGTATTCAAAATGATGCCATTATTTTTTCCACGACCTTTGATGTAGAAAGGATGTCTTTTGGCGTAAGCTATGACATGAATGTCTCTTCCTTGCAAAGATCCACCAACCGTCGTGGCGCCTTCGAAGTATCCATGAGCTATCGACACCCTAATGCCAGTAAACGACATGCCATTGAGTGTCCCAAGTTTTAAAGTGACGCCAATCCATCATAGGAACGGGCTAAAAAAGGCACATAGTTTAGGGGTGCTTAATCGGTGAAAAAAACGTTCCATTTATGCACCCCCAACCTAAAAGATTTTTCACTGCCGTTGCCTTGATTTTTGGGATACTGTATGCGCTCCTTATTCCGCCCGGCCATGTTCCGGATGAACCCAATCACTTTTTTAGAGCTTACCAAATATCACAAGGGCATTGGCGCACAAAATCCGTCAACCATCGCCTAGGTGACACTCTCCCTGTCTCAGTAATTCAAGTTTTCGAGCCCTTCCGGAAACTACGTTATCACTATGATCAAAAAATCACTCAAAAAGATTTTGAAAAGGTTTTTTATCTAGAACTGGAGCCGAACCGAGTGAGATTTCAGGATTTTCCCAATACGGCCATTTATAGTCCCATCGGATACGCCCCGCAAATTTTAAGTATTTGGGTGGCCAGTAAATTAAAACTTCGTCCCCTCTTCATTTTTTATCTCACAAGATTCTTTGGGTTATTCGTTTGGATAGGCATGATTCGTTTGGCGATTGATTGGATTCCTTTCGGAAAATGGATATGGTGCATCCTAGCTTTACTGCCCGCTTCATTATCCATCAATGCAGGAATCACCGCCGACATGATGACCAATGGGGTCTCCTTTTTACTCATCGCTTGGTTACTCAAAACGGCATTTGGCCCACCAACTATCCCCAAAAAGGCCTGGATCTACCCTATTGGACTATCGGCCATTCTTGCCGCTACAAAGATTGTCTATACGCCTATTTTCCTATTGGCCTTTTTGATTCCCAGAGCGCATTTCAGGCACCTACTTTCCTTCAGTCCCAAAATCAACAAAAGGATATTTATTGGTATCGGCTTAGCCACTAACCTATTCATTATCAGCATCATATACCATAATTCGAAGGCTCAATTCATTCCCTACAAAGATTACAATCCGGCTTTTCGAGAAGGACAACAAATCAATGAAGGCGCCGATCCCGGTCAACAATTGGACTATGTGATACACCATCCTTTAGCTTTCGCAAAAACAACCCTTAGCTCCTACGCCGGTTCGTTGAAGGCGACATTGGCTCACTATTTTGGAAAATTCGGTTGGGAGAAAAATTACTTACCGGGGTGGCTAATCGCTTTATTGTTAATCGCTACGATAGGCATGGGATTGTCCAATGATGCCCAGGCATTGACTCCGACACAACGGTTGTTTTTGGTGGCCGTAGGATTGCTCATGATGTTAGGTTTTGCGACAGTCATTTATATCCAGTGGTCACCCGTCGGCTCCAATCGTATTTTAAGTTTGGCAGGGCGATATATGTTTCCCATTTTTCCCCTTTTCTATTTGGCTCTACCCCCTATTTGGCGCAAGCCCCGACAACAACGAAGGACATTAACACTGGCGCAAGTGACGCTCCTGATGAGTCTCTGCGTAGGCATTTGGGAGATGATTGCGCGATATTATTTCGGTACTTCGGTTTAACGGTGTAACGGTGTAACGGTATCGCTCATTCTTGGTTTTGTGGAATTGGCTAAAGGAAAAACCTGCCAGCTGCAGGCAGGGGGCAAAGGGTTCTAAAAAGTGGCTTCTGTCTGTTTCCTTGACATTAGGACTCTATTAGATTAGATGGCAAGATTTTTTAGAGAAGCTTTGATGAGCTTTTATGCTTTTTTCGGAACTAATCAAAAAAAGATGGATATAAATTATTACGGTAAGAATAATTCACGTAATTTTGAGCCCGATATGAAAATAAAATACAAGCCTTTTATTATCGGAATTACCGGTGGCAGCGGTGCCGGTAAAACGACCTTGATTAAGTTACTTCGAGAGTCTTTTACGGAAGATGAACTGTGCGTGGTGTCCCAAGATGATTATTATCGCCCGCGAGAAGAACAAAAAGCGGATAAACTAGGAATCAAGAACTTTGACTTACCCGGTTCCATAGACAGAAAGGCATTTAAGGAAGATATCAAAAAATTATTACAGGGCGAAACCATTGAAAGGTTAGAATATACCTTCAATAATGAAAAATCCACCCCCCAAACCCTTATTTTTAAGCCCGCTCCCGTGATTATCGTCGAGGGGCTTTTTGTTTTTCACCTTAAGAAGATTCGAAAACAACTAGACCTAAAAGTCTTCATGCAAGCGAAAGAGAATCTCAAAGTCATTCGCCGCATCACACGTGATCAAGTAGAACGAAACTATCCGCTGGACGATGTTCTCTATCGATACCAAAACCACGTCTTACCCACCTACGAAAAGTATATCCTACCCTACATGAACGAAGCGGACATTATTATCAATAATAATCAGGGAATGGAAATGGGTGTCGAAACGATGAAAGCCATTATTCGAGACAAAGTCCGGGCGGCTTTGGAAGTGAAATAGTGGACCCAAATTTATATCATTCTCCGTAGCGCATTTTCTTTTGTCAAGACATAATGCTTGACCACGCCCGCCACATGTAAGACCAATAAAACCATCAAAATGGTCGCCATCGTACTATGCGCTGCCAAGGAAGGTAGTTTCTCGTGATTCGCAAATAACGACGGATCGTTGGCTAATAATCCATCCTTATACCCTCCCAGAATCATGGTCGCTATACCGGACAAACCAATACCTAACATCAAGAAATAGAAGGCGTTATGAATCCAAACCATTAGTTTGTCATTCATCGCAGAACCTGTTTTTAGGTGGGGCGGACGAGTAGATTTGAAATACATCACACTCCGTATAATCGTCAAAACAAATACGACCAAACCCAAAATAGCATGAATTTTCAATACCCCCATTTTTTCGGTGGCTTCCAATTCTTCTAAGTATTTCCCCAAAGGGAAAAGACCAATGATGAGTATCGCCGTCAACCAATGAATAAGGATTTGGCCTTTGCTGTACTTTTGGGTTAAATCGTTGTTGACTTGGTTCATTCTGTTCGATTATCAAGGTTTTGTAAAATGATGAGTTGGGGCTTTTGAAGTAGATTCAGAGCGTTCTAAAAAAGACTTCCATCCCGACTCGGCGGCACCACTCCTAAATGTTTAAAAGCCTTATCCATCGCTACACGCCCGCGCGAAGTCCGTTGGATATAGCCTTCCATAATTAAAAAAGGCTCATGGACTTCTTCAATGGTTCCGGCTTCTTCGCCTACGGCCGTAGCGATAGTGGAAAGCCCCACCGGGCCACCTTTAAATTTGTCGATGATGGTATGTAGAATGCGGTTATCCATCTCATCCAAACCATGGCTATCCACATTGAGCGCAGAAAGCCCAAATTTCGATATTTTTTGGTCGATGACTCCATTCCCTTTGATTTGGGCAAAATCTCTCATTCGTCGCAAGAGCGCATTCGCAATACGCGGTGTCCCGCGACTACGGCGGGCCACTTCGATGGCTCCGTTTTCGGTCAATTCCACATTCAATATCTTCGCCGAGCGGTACAAAATCGCCCGAATCGTCTTTTCATCATAATAATCCAACAAAAAAGTAATGCCAAATCTCGCCCGCATCGGCCCCGTCAACAACCCCATCCGTGTCGTCGCTCCCACCAAGGTAAACGGGTTCAATTCAATCTGAATACTCCGGGCATTCGGCCCAGAATCAATCATAATATCAATCCGATAATCTTCCATCGCCGAGTACAAATACTCTTCAACGACCGTATTCAACCGATGAATTTCATCAATAAATAAGACATCTCCTTCTTCAAGATTGGTCAAGATTCCCGCCAAGTCACCGGGTTTTTCAAGCACCGGCCCGGAAGTCATTTTGAGTTTTGCCCCCAATTCATTGGCCACAATATGGGACAAGGTGGTCTTGCCTAATCCCGGCGGCCCGTGCAGCAAGACATGGTCTAAGCTCTCTCCCCGCAATTTGGCCGCTTCAATAAAAATCGATAGATTCTCCACGACCTTCTGCTGGCCTTTAAAGTCACTAAACCCCGTTGGCCGCAAGGCTTTATCAATGGTGCGCTCTTCTAGTGAATATTTTTCGTCTGTCGGATCTAGGTTTTTATTCATTTGCTGTGGCTGAATATTAAAGGTGAAGGGTGAAGGGTGAAAGGTGAAGGGTGAAAGGTGAAGGGTGAAAGGTGAAGGGTTAAAGGCGGAAGGTGGAAAGTAAAAAGGTGATTAGAAAGCGTCTATCTTCCGCGCCAAATAACCACTCCTTTGCCCAAATTAACCAAACGTTGGCTGCAGGCATTCTGTTCTATTTCGCGATAAGAGCAGAGCAAGGTGCCTTGGCAATCATACAAATCATTATCCAAATTTACCCCTTTAAAAAGATAAGCATATTTATCCAGATAAGGGTATTTTTCGATGACTTTCGTCCCATTACGTGTCATGGCGATACGCATCCATTCGACTTCCATGGGCTTGACCGTATTATAACAAGTGGGTTTGGCCGGTTTTCCCGCAAGGGGCTTGATACAATCCACCGTCACTATCTTATCTTCTGCCATACAAATACTCGCCACGTCTTTCACTTCCGTAAAATGAAATTTAACTGCCAGATTGTCTTTTGGTTCAAAATCCTTGGGCCATTTTTGCGGAAGCAGCTTACTCCCTCCATCCGTGACCAACATCCATCGACATCCATCCAAACCGGTCATATCGACAATAGTCCCCGACGTATCGCAAGTAATCGTCTGAGAAGCGGACTTAGGCGTACCACAATCAGTCCACAGAATGACGATAATCAGGTAGAAAAAACCTTTAAAAATGCTCATTGCTTCTGTTTTAAGGGTTAAATATAGTATATTTGCGGCTAATATTAACCATTTCACCCCTTTTGGAGTCAAATAACTCTAAAAAATTAAAAAATAATTGCAATATGAGCGGTACAAAAATCAGAATGAGTCGCGGGAAGCTAAGAATTCCGAGTGACCCTATCATTCCATTTATTGAAGGCGATGGCATTGGGCCGGACATTTGGGCAGCAGCCCGCAAGGTCTTAGATGCAGCCGTCGAAAAAGGATATGCCGGAAAGCGTAAAATTCATTGGAAGGAAGTCTATGCCGGTAATAAAGCCCACAAAAAAACCGGCGAATGGCTACCCCAAGCGACTTTGGATGATATTCGGGAGCATTTTGTGGCCATCAAAGGCCCTTTGACTACACCGATTGGGGGTGGATTTCGTTCGTTGAATGTCGCCTTGCGGCAAAAATTAGACTTGTACGCTTGTGTTCGTCCGGTAGAATATTTTAGCGGTGTACCTTCGCCTGTCAAAAACCCCAGAGCTGTTGACATGGTGATTTATAGGGAGAATACCGAAGATATTTATGCCGGTATTGAGTATATGGCCGGTACACCTGAATTAGAAAAACTCAAAAACTTTTTGATAGACGAAATGGGTGTGACGGGGATTCGCTTCCCCAATACTGTATCTTTGGGTATCAAGCCGGTATCAAAAGAAGGAACGGAGCGTTTGGTTCGTTCAGCCATCCAGTACGCCATCAAAGACAAGCGTCCGTCAGTGACTTTGGTCCATAAAGGCAACATCATGAAATTTACGGAAGGTGCCTTCAAGACTTGGGGATATGACCTTGCGGAAAGAGAATTTGGAGACCAAGTTTTCACTTGGGCACAATATGACCGCATCGCTGCCGACAAAGGAAAAGATGCCGCCAATAAGGCACAAGATGAAGCCATCGCCAATGGAGCCATCCTCGTAAAAGATGTGATTGCAGATGCCTTCTTGCAACAGATTTTGACCAGACCTAAAGAATATTCGGTCATTGCGACATTGAACCTAAACGGTGACTATATTTCTGATGCTTTAGCGGCTCAAGTTGGCGGTATCGGTATCGCACCCGGAGCCAATATCAATTACGAATCCGGTGTCGCAATTTTTGAAGCCACTCACGGTACTGCTCCCAAGTATGCCGGAATGGATAAGGTCAACCCTAGTTCTGTCATCCTTTCAGGCATGATGATGTTTGAATACATGGGCTGGACTAAGGCGGCCAAAAAAATCAAAAAAGGAATCACCAAAGCCATTCGCTCTAAGCGAGTCACTTATGATTTTGAGCGTTTGATGAAGAATGCCACCCTACTCAAATGTTCTGAATTTGGTGATGAGATTATTAAGAATATGTAAGTTATTCGATACAGCGGCGCAACGGTACAATGGTGTAGCGGTTTTACAGGCTTTGTGACCCTTCTGCTGCCGGGCGAACGACCGAATTTGAATAAATAGATGAATGAAAACATCTTACAATTCACATTAATTACTGATAATCAACTAGTTATAATTAGCCCTGCTCTTGGAGTGGGGCTTTTTTTTGGGGGGGGGGAGAAATTTTATTCGCCCATATTTTACATCATCTGAGAATAGGGACCAAATGAAGCAAAATATTGTAAATATTGATATTGTCCTGACTTGTGAGATAATTAGTGATTCCCGGTAATTATGAAGATTTATATCTGCTTACGCAAAATATAGCTTCGTCAGAAAATGTTGATAAAGCGAATCCGTCCGAGCAAATACACCCTATTCAGGTTAGTTCACTATTCTTTGGTAACCCAATTAGCTGGTAGTAGTTCGTCCAAATTTTGTATGCTTTGACTAGGTAAGCGGGTCAAGACATCTTTAAGCCAGAGATACGGGTTGACATTATTTTTCTTACAAGTAGCGAACATTGAATACATGATTGCTATTCTTTCCGCTCCAGAATGTGCCCCTGCAAATAAATAATTCTTGCGTCCTAAAGCCAAAGGCCTTATTGAATTTTCTATCAAATTATTGTCCAACTCCAAACTACCGTTACTTACAATTGTCTGAATTTTATGCCATTGATTAATGGTATAAGTTAGTGCTTTGCCAAGTTTGCTTTTGGGTATAATAATTGCTGACTGTGTTTCCATCCGCGCCCACCATTTTGCCATAATGGGTTCTAGGTACTTCTGCCGAGAAACTGTTTTTTCTTCGCAAATAGGCGATGGTCCTTATCTTATCGTAAATGTACGATTAGTTTTTTAATTATGCAAATTTTTTTACGTAAGTAAATTATACTCTCTAATTTACCATTAGACTGGTGAGATGATGATTCTACATGCTATTCCCCGACGACTTATGAAGGTCCGCGAAAAATTACTCATCCGGCTCAATATGAATCAAGATTTGACCAAAATTAGGAAACTGCTTGCGCAAATGATCTTGGAGTTGATGCGAGAGCGCATGACCTTCTTTTACGGTAATCTCGCCATCCACAATAGCGTGTAAATCAACATGATAGGTCATTCCTGACTTGCGTATAAAACATTTTTCTGTCCCCTTGATGCCTTCGACTTGGAGTGCGGTTGCCCGAATCTCACCCATCAAATCATCATACAAATGCTCATCCATAATTTCCCCTAAAGCCGGTCGAAAAATCAAATAACTATTGTACAAAATGATTCCTGCCGCCAAGAGCGCCTCCCAATCATCCGCCGCTTCATATCCTTCACCCATCAGCAAGACCACCGAAATGCCCAAAAAAGCCGCCACCGAAGTAATCGCATCACTACGATGGTGCTACATCGACCATCCATGATAAAACGAGTTTCTTTTTAACCAGCAGCGCAAAAACCACCAATCCCTAAACCTACCCTACCGCCAACTCATAGGCTTCCAAATAATACTTCGCTAAGCTCTCCCAAGAAAAGCTTTCCGAAAGGGCTTCTGCACGATTTCTAAGCTCTATGCGTTCCCGACGATTCAAATGGACAAATTCCAGCATTTTTTCCGAAAGGTCCTCGGCGGACTCATCAAAAGTCTTGGTGCGACGACGAATGACTTCAATCCCTTTCTCATCTAAATTTTTGATATGCTGCTTGGCAAATACCCCAAAACCGGACAAATCACTTGTAATCGCCGGGACGGCATTCGCCAAACATTCTGCCGGCGTATAGCCCCATGGCTCATAATAACTCGGAAAAACCCCCAAATGACATCCCCGAACAAAATGCTGATAATCCATCTTAAATAAAGGACTGGTTGAGTCCACAAAATCCGGGTGATAAACGACTTTGACGTTATCGGTCGGTTTATTGTACAATTCTAATCGGCGAATACCATGTAAAATCTGATCATTGACATCATCTTTTAGATTGTGGGTGACCACAATAGGCAAGTGCTTGGTGTGCCAACGTTGTATCGTTTTGCGCAAGCGAAATCTTAAATGCTCATCCACAAACGGATCTAAATCCGGCATCTTTTTCCCATCTCCCTGCGCCGCTGCATAAAACAACTGGTCGCCAATTTCATTCTTGATGGCTTCGGATGTTTCTTTTATCTCGTCCATATAAAAACGCAACTGAAGTACGAGCGGATTGATGGAGTAAAATGGTCGTTTGGTAATATAAAACATGACGACCGTGGTATCCAATTTAGCTTTCTGCATCTTCTTATTCAACCGATACAAGGCTTCCAAGGTCAAGTCATATCCCTTATTGACAAATTCATATCGGCCGGAAGTAAAGAAATATAAGGTATTGTCTAAATCAAAAGTATAATTATTGAAGAAGTGACCCATGACAAATTCCTGAATCTTTTTCTTATACTCTTGATGATAATTCTGAAACTCATGCAATGCCGCAAAACGCTTGATATTCAGGCCGTTCGGCAAAATTTTGTCAGAAGGTCGATCCAGCAAATACTTGCATTCCCTATCGGTCAATTGACTAACGGTCGTCATCACATCACAGTATTTTGCCGCAAGGCGCTCAATCGAAACTTGCGCAATGATGTTATATTTTCTGGCTTGCTCCAACCAATTGAAGTCAGACAAATCCCGATAAAAATTAGGCTCATTCATTGCCAAATACCGCCCAAGCATCGTGGCGTGGGTGGTAAATACGATTTTTGCCGTCAATTTTTTTTGCTTCATCAACGGAATGGACGAGCCGGCCATCCACTCGTGATAGTGGGCAATAACCGGCGTTTTGCCGGCCACCTGTTTTTCAAAATGCTTGAGAAAAATATAATTTAAGTAACCAAAGGCCATGACTTGATTCACCAAATAGTCTTCGGACATTTCCATTTTATTGGTTTTGACCCAATCCGACTTGATGGATTGCAACTTAGGCAAGACTTGAGCGATAGGAAATAAAACCACCTTTGGTTTGCCGTCAATCAGCCAGTGACCATATTCAACTTGATAACCCGCCTTGCGCATGGAATTGACCGCCTTGCCCCAGGTATCGGAAAAATCATTGGACGGCTCAAATTCGACAGAAGGATTGTCTCCTAAAACGGGACCCGTCAGACAATATTTTTCTCCAAATCTCCTAGTGATAAATTGGGCTTTGGTCTGAATGACCGTATAGATGCCTCCTACCTTGTTACACACCTCCCAAGCAGATTCTAATAAATAAGGCTCATAAATACTTTTCATGTGTTGATTTTTTATAACCCTTCGGACACATGGAATTTACCAACATCATTCAGAGAAGTAGATGGCTCATTTCACAGGTTTTGCGGTTATGGTAACCAAAATAAATAAACATTTACATCGGTTGTTTTCCAATAAACAACTGCTCAATCGATGGGGCATCGGCTTAAAATGTTATAATTTTTACGCACCCAAAAAAAGGCGAAATCATCATACATCTAACACGCCAAATACGGAATCTGTATAACGGTCAACTCCCCCGCTTAGTTACGCACGATGACCACCAAAAAATAATTTTTTGGGTCATTGTTAAAACTTACTTCGCCGGCATCCACTTAGGACGAAAAGTGCTTTTTTCTTCCTAAAAAAAATCCAATTAAGTCATTTCAAAACAGCACACCAAAATTAAACAAGTTTAGCGATATAGGGAAACATTCCTAAATATATATTTTTTTCAACTAGCAGAGACAAGGCATTCTTTCTCCCTACTTAAATCACTTATCTCTGATTATTCCTTCCCTTCCGGAAAAATCATAAGCGGAGTCGTTAGGGACACGCCCAAAATAAATGTCCATTTTATACGGCTTCTTTTGAGATTATTCTGCGTTGCTCATCGCTCTGGTAGCCCTGCTACCATCTCTCTTCCCGCCTTGTCTAATCTCAAAATAATCTCGCCAAATTATGGACATTTATTCTGATTGTGTCCCTTAGTCGGTCACCCTACTGATATTTATCACCGATAATCAAGTGTTAATACAGTCTAAACCATTTGGAATTGATGGGAAAGCCTGCTTAACTTGCGGCGTTATTCTGTTTTTTAGATGATGCGCCACAATTTAGACATCCGCATGTTTTGGCATAAAATGCCCTTTTTGCAACCTGCAGGCCTGTTTTTCTGCCTAAAAACAGGGATTATTAAACAATTACGATTATTTTTCATAACTTTGCGGTTAGTTTTCTAGATTTCAGGTCTAACAAAAGTCCTTTAGAAAAGGCGAAAAGAGACTCAAACAACACACAACTACGCTCTTTAATTTAACCAAAACACGTTACGTTATGACTTCATCAACATTGAAATGGTTCAAGAAAGAGACTTATAAAAAAATCCGTGAAGAAAGTATTCCGGACTTTGTTAAGCCATATTCTGCAAGGACTTACCCCAACATCCTAGAGACTATCGGTGACACGCCTTTGGTTCGTTTGAATAGAATATATGATGATATTCCCGGCAATTTCTATATCAAGCTAGAATCCGGCAATCCCGGCTCTACAAAAGACCGTATCGCCCATTATATGATTGAGCAGGCCGAGAAAAGGGGAGATTTAAAGCCCGGTGGTACCATTATCGAAGCGACTTCCGGTAATACTGGTTTTGGTCTGGCCATGGTGGCAGCAGTCAAAGGTTATCGCTGCGTTTTCACCACAAAAGACAAAATATCCCCTGAAAAATTATCCGCACTCCGCGCTTTGGGTGCCGAAGTAGAAGTATGCCCAAGTAGTGTACCTTCTTCAGACCCAAGATCCTATTATGCGCGCGCCAAACAACTGGCCAAGGACATTCCGGGCGCCTATTATGTCAATCAGAATTTCAATAGAGACAATGCCAACGCCCATTATTATACAACAGGACCTGAGATTTGGCGTCAAACTCATGGGAATGTGACTTATTTTGTAGCTGCGTCCGGTACAGGCGGCACGATTTCCGGCACAGCCCGCTACTTAAAAGAAGAAAATCCGGATATTAAAGTGATTGGGGTGGATGCCAAAGGCTCTATCCTTAAAAAATATCACGAAACCGGTATCTACGATGAAAGTGAAGTAAAATCTTACCTCCTAGAAGGTGTCGGTAAAAATATCATCACCGGCAATACCGATTTTGATTTGATTGATGAATTTCTGCAAGTTGATGACCGAGAAAGTGCCTATGCGGTACGGGAAGTAGCCCACAAAGAAGGGATTTTGGTTGGTTTTTCTACTGGTGCGGTTATCAGTGCATTGAAACAGATCAAACATAAATTTAACAAAAAAGACACCGTGGTGCTTTTATCTCCCGACCACGGCAATCTCTATTTCTCCAAAATCTTCAATGATGAATGGATGAAAGAAAAAGGATTGATGTAATCTCACACAATCACCTAGCGACCATCCCTAAGATAGAAGAGTTGCTTTCCTATCTTAGGGATGATGCTATGTTTACACAAAAAATAGAACAATCCGCCGGATAACCGGCAATCATTAACAAAAACACTTTAATGGATATTTTTGATAAGATGAAAGACATGGGGCCATTGGGCAAGTATGCCAATGAAGCCGAAGGCTATTATGTCTATCCTAATTTAGAAGGCCCGATTGGCAACAGAATGCTATTTCGCGGCAAAGAAGTGGTGATGTGGAGTGTCAATGATTATCTTGGTCTCGCTAATCACCCGGAAGTAAGAAAAGTTGATGGAGAAGCGGCTCGTGATTGGGGTATGGCCTATCCTATGGGCTCTAGGCTCATGAGTGGTAATACCGTTTATCATGAGCAATTGGAGCAAGATTTGGCCCATTTTGTCCAAAAGGAATCAGGTTTTTTAGTCAACTTTGGCTACCAAGGTATGGTCTCGGCGATTGATACACTTGCGGGACGTGACGATGTCATTGTATATGATTCCGAAAGCCATGCTTGTATTCTTGATGGAATGCGTTTGCATCCCGGACAGCGCTATGTTTTTAAGCATAACGACATGGAAAGTCTGGAAAAAAATCTGGTCCGCGCTCAAAATTATCTATCTAACAAGAAAAGATCCGGTGGCATATTGGTCATTTCGGAAGGAGTCTTTGGGATGCGCGGAGATCAAGGTCTATTAAAAGAAATCGTCGCCCTTAAAAAAGACTATTCGTTTCGATTATTAGTGGATGATGCTCATGGATTTGGCACCTTGGGAGACGGTGGTCGCGGTACCGGAGTGGAGCAAGGTGTGCAAGATGGAATTGATGTCTATTTTGCTACTTTCGCAAAATCTATGGCAGGAATCGGTGCCTTTTTTGCGGCAGACAAGCAGACCATTAAGTACTTGAAATACAACATGCGTTCGCAAATTTATGCCAAATCTTTGCCGATGCCCATGGTCATAGGAGCCCAAAAGCGATTAGAGATGCTAAAGACCATGCCGGAGCTAAAAAACAATCTTTGGCGCAATGTCAATAATTTGCAAAATGGCCTAAAAGAGAAAGGCTTTGATATTGGCAACACCAATACTTGTGTGACTCCTGTCTATATGAAAGGTTCTGTTGCCGAAGCCACCCAGCTCGTCTATGACTTGCGTGAAAATTATTCCATCTTCTGCTCCGTAGTGGTTTATCCGGTTGTGCCTAAAGGCATGATGATTTTACGACTCATTCCTACCGCCAACCATACCCAAGAAGACATTGACTTGACCCTGGCCGCCTTTGGAAAAGTAAAGGACAAATTAGTAGCCGGAGAATACAAGAAAGTCGAAAAAATTATCAAAGTTGATGCCTAGGGACACAATCAGAATAAATGTCCCTAATTAGGCGAGATTATTTTGAGATTAGACAAGGCGAGAAGAGCGATGGTAGCAGGGCTACCAGAGTGATGAA
>JANTGI010000034.1 GCA_024762995.1 Saprospiraceae bacterium
CCTGCCCGTTGCAGGCGGGCCTGCCCGTTGCAGGCGGGCGCCGAAGGCAAAACAACAACTACTCAACCTCCTCCCTTGCGTTCCGGCCGCGCTCCTCCCTCCTTCCAATACACCAAGCTCAAAACCAAGTACCACACCACAACCCCCGACATAAAATAAACTCGATTAATCAAAAAAATACCCAAGGCACCAAACAAAAGTAAATACCGATATTTATTACTCTCCCAAGTAAAATTTTTCAACTTCAAACTAAACATCGGCAACTCACTTACCAGTAGCACCGAAAAAATTAAAATGACGACAAATAGCAACCATGGCTGACCATTCATTAATTCCCGAAAACCAACGGAATACTTCTGTAAAATCATCAGACCTAAGAAAAACATCGTATTGGCCGGTGTATTCAACCCGATAAAATTTTCCGTCTGGCGGGTATCCAAATTAAATTTAGCCAGCCGAACCGCAGAAAAAACCGTAATCAAAAAGCCAAAAAAAGCGAAGGTAAAAAAACCATTTTGGGGTATATTTTGCGCAAGCAGCAGCTTATAAGCCAACATACCCGGCAAAAAACCAAAGGAAACCATATCCGCTAAGGAATCCAACTCCTTGCCCATAGGCCCGGACACACGCAACAAGCGAGCAGCAAATCCATCAAAAAAATCAGCCACCAACGAAACGCCAATACACCACAAAACCATAGTCAAATCATCCTGAAAGGCCGCGATAACCGCCAATGAGCCAAAAAAAACATTGACCGATGTAATGATATTTGGAAGGTGTTTTTTCAAGAAAAAGATTATTCTGCGACTGCTTCATCAATAAAACGACCCATTTTACTGTACTTTTCAATTCGCTGTTGGATACGCTCATCCGGATCCATATCGACTAATTGATTTAACGCCTCCTTGATTGCTTTTTTGACGGCGGTGGCGGCCGCTGCTTGCGCAAAATGAGCACCACCCACCGGCTCCTTGATCACCCCATCTATCAACCCAAAAGACAACATATCTTCGGAAGTCAACTTCAACAATTCGGCAGCAGTCTCTTTATATTCCCAAGAACGCCACAATATCGAAGAACATGACTCCGGTGATATCACTGTAAACCAGGTATATTCCATCATAAATACACGATCCGCCAACGCCAGACCAATCGCACCACCTGATGCACCTTCTCCAATAACAACCGATATAATCGGCACCCGCAATTGGGCCATCTCAAACATATTCTGGGCAATAGCCGCCGCCTGTCCGTGCTCTTCTGCTTCCAGACCACAATGGGCACCTGGAGTATCCACCAACGTAATAATAGGAAAATTAAACTTCTCCGCTAATTTCATCAATCGCAAAGCCTTTCTATAGCCTTCCGGATTAGCCATCCCAAAGTTACGATACTGCCTTTCTTTAGTTGTTGCCCCTTTTTGCTGACCGATAACGACCACGGTCCGTCCATCAAAATTGGCCAAAAAACCTACCATCGCATGGTCATCTCCATTCAGGCGATCACCGTGCAACTCGGTGGCCTTTTTAAACATTTTCTCGATGTAAAACAGAGAATAAGGCCTTTGTGGATGTCTGGAGAGCTGAACTTTCTGCCAAGGACTCAAATCACTATAGATGCTCTTTTGGGTCTTTTTTATCTTGTTTTTTAGCTCTTTGACCGTATCAGACATATCTACATCCCCCTTTTCGCTCACTTCTTCCAGCTTCGCTAATTGCTCAAACAACCCTTCCAAAGGCTTTTCAAAATCTAAAAACACCATATTTTCCATAATTCCCATTTTTCTTGCCCCCGAGAGCGATTTTTGACTTGAACAGGCTAAGTTAGTAAAAATTTATTGAACCTCGCAAAACTCTACTTATTCTTTTTGACTTGCTACTCATAATAGCTGCTTTTGACCTGGTAAAGGCTCATAATTCGTAGTTACTTCTAGCCACCTGCTCCAAAAAACTTCACAAAGGTATGAAATACATTTAAAATAACTAAAGTTTTGGGTACTTCGGTGTAGTGGTTTAATGGTGCAACGATGTAACGGTGTCGCTCATCCTTGACTTTGTGGAATTAGTTAACTGGTTAAGTTTGTCTGCTGCAGGTAGGGGGCAAAGGGTCACAAATTTTGGGCATATCCCTAAACAATAAGACTCTGTTTAACTTCTTAAATCTTAAATCTAATAAGCAATAATCTCCAAAACCCCTAGTCAAATGTGAAGTTCCGGCCTCCACATCCAAAACAAAACGCCCAAATATTAGATGGCTCCGGTTTTATTGACTATCTTTGTCCGTCCGTAAAGACTGGCTTATGAAGGATATATACGACTTAGTGGGGCGCTTGCTCATAGCATTTTTCTTTTTAGTTCAAGGCATTGAGTATTTGATTCATTTCAAGGACATGAAAGTAGAGATGATCAGCTATCATATTACATGGCAGCCGAATTTATGGTTAGCCGGAGCCATCTTTTTGCTTATTTTTGGCTCCCTGTTAGTTGGTTTTGGCTATCGCATACGATTTGGCGCTATTTTGCTGCTACTTTTTTGGATTCCCATGACCTTTATCATCCATCCATTTTGGCGCTTTGAAGGCATAGAATACCATGAAGAGCTCAAGACTTTCATGGCAAACTTGGCCATTACCGGAGGATTATTTATCGTTGCGGTGCACAAAAGTGGCAAATATGCCGTTAAAAAGCTATTCGCTACCACAAAAATTCGATAATCAGCGTCCTGCAACTCTAATTTATGCGACAAAGAATCATCACTGCCATAATTTTTCTCATAGTCATGCTCCTTGGCATTTTTGGCGGAAGCTATTCCTTTGTGCTTCTAATTCTTTTTATTGCTATTCACTCTTTCCGAGAATTGTTTCAATTGGCCCATTATGAAGGTCGTAAGGACTTTCGTCAAATATTAGCCATCGGTCTAGGCATCAGCCCTATCCTTTTGGCCTTCCTTCATAAACGTTCTATCCTACCGACCGCATGGACTTTTACAGATTGGGCTGTGGGCTCTATACCGATAATTTTTCTCTTATTTATATTTGAGTTGTATCACAAGAGTAAGGATCCGATAAAGAGTTTGGGCACCGTTCTACTGGGCTATGTCTATATTGGGCTTCCCTATATGATGCTGGTATTGATGGCATTTTGGCAAGGCACTTATCAGCCGTTATTGGTCATCGGCCTATTGTTATTGGTTTGGTTAAATGACACGGGAGCCTATTTTACAGGTATTTTTTTGGGAAAGCATCGGCTTGCGCCCAATATCTCCCCCAAAAAGACTTGGGAAGGATTGGTAGGCGGCGTAGTGGCCACCTTAATTGTTTCTCAAATATTGGCCTATTATGTCCGTGATTATTCCCGTCAAGAATGGCTCATCATGGGTATTCTATGTTCTTTTGGGATACTCGGCGACCTGATAGAATCCCTATTTAAAAGGCAAGCAAACGTCAAAGATTCCGGCACCTTAATGCCCGGACATGGGGGCATTTTAGATAGATTTGATGCTTTTGCCTTTGTTATTCCGGCCGTTTTTGTATATTTTTATTTTTTCTTACCCTAAAATCCTACTTTTTTACTATCTTGCCACGCTATTTAGGAGTATAACCCTCCTTTGTACCCCGATTTCAACAACAGAAACTGAATAAATGAAAATACATAAAGAAGGATTTACGACGATTTTGATAGGCTTGACGACTCTTTCGCTCATTACTTGGCTTTCGTTTAGCAAGCTTCCCCACAATACAGCGCTTATTTTTGGAGTAGTTGCCTTAGCCATAGCCATTCTTATCATTCGTTTTTTTCGATCACCAACGAGGATACCGGCATTAATCGAAGACAATCTCGTGTATGCACCGGCAGACGGCAAAGTGGTGGTTATCGAAGAAGTAGAACACAAGGAGTTTGGCGAAAAAAAGCTTCAAGTATCTATTTTCATGTCCCCATTCAATGTACACGTCAACTGGAGCCCCGTCAACGGTATTGTCAGCGATAGAAACTATTTTCCCGGAAGACACTTACCCGCTTGGCATCCCAAATCTTCGTCCGATAATGAACGCATGCGCGTCATCGTCCAAACCGATAATGCAGAAGTCATTATTCAACAAATTGCCGGCATCATGGCCAGACGTATCCGAAATTATCTCAATGTCGGCGAACTCGTCCAACAAGGTACCGAGCTTGGATTTATCAAACTTGGCTCAAGAGTGGATATCTTTCTTCCGACCAATGCGAAGATAAAAGTAAATATCGGGGACAAGGTCAAAGGTATTGGAACCGTTATTGCGGAAATTTAATGGGCTAATCGGCCGAAATACATGGAAGATTTGGCCCATGGAAGAAAGTTTTTGAAACGGTCTGCACTGGCGATTCTACCTTACCATTAGGCCTAGCAAGCGTATTTTGACAAAATACCGGCTGAAAAGTGCAGACAAATTGCCTTGATGACGAGCATTTGCCACGCAGCATGGCTCTAACATCAAATAACACCTTTGCTCATAGACTCTTGTGCAAACTTCCCTTGTACCGGTCTTTCTTTTACAAAACCATACTTCATAATGCCCTACATTGAGTCCAAGATACGCCACCAAAAACCTTCTATTTTTTCCATCATGTCTAAGATGGCTAAAGAAGAAAATGCCATTAATTTATCGCAAGGGTTTCCTGATTTTGGCATTGACACGCAGTTGATGAATTACCTTAACGAAGCCATGAGAGCCGGTTTTAACCAATATGCTCCCATGGCCGGATTGCCCGAGCTCCGCGAGCAAATCGCCATCAAGACACTCAAACTACACAACAAATCCTATGACGTAGATACAGAAATAACCGTAGTTCCGGGAGCAACGATGGGCATTTTTGCTACTATTACGGCCGTAGTCCGACCGGGTGATGAAGTCATTATTTTTGATCCTGCTTATGATTCTTACCAACCTTCCATCGAAATGAATGGGGGAATACCTATCCAAATCCCTTTGACCTTCCCTGACTTTTCCATAGACTGGAATAAGGTCAAAGATGCCATTACGTCAAAGACCAAACTTATCGTCCTCAACTCCCCACACAATCCGTCTGGTGCGATTCTTCGCCGAGACGACATCCTGGCACTCCGTGAACTGGTAAAAGATACCGATATTCTCCTACTTAGCGATGAAGTCTATGAGCACATTATCTTTGATGGACAGACACATTGGAGCCTAGCCGGAGACAAAGACTTATCAGAACGTACCTTCATTACCGCATCATTTGGTAAGACCTATCACACCACCGGGTGGAAGATGGGTTATGTGCTTGCGCCAAAACATTTGACGAAAGTCCTGAGAGAAGGCTACCAATTCATGGCTTTTAGCGCCCACACACCGACCCAATATGCTTTCGCCAAAATGCTCCAAGATGAAGCTTCCTACTTACATCTAGGTGCTTTTTACCAAAAAAAACGAGATTTATTCAGAGAATTAATAAAAGAATCCAGGTTTGAAACCTTACCTACCCATGGCTCGTACTTCCAACTGCTAAGCTACAAGAATATTACGGATGAAGGAGATGTCCAATTTGCCGAAAGGCTCACAAGACAGTACAAAATAGCCTCCATCCCCATCTCTGTTTTTTACAAAGACAATATAGACCATCACCTATTACGTTTTTGTTTTGCCAAAAAAGACGAAACCCTCATAAAAGCCGCACAAATCTTATGCAAGATTTAATCGTTACCCTCATACAAAAAGATTTACATTGGGAGAATCCCGGACAAAATCTAGCCGATATTGAAGCACTAATCCTGAATCACCACTCGGATTCCGATTTGATTATCCTACCGGAGATGTTTTCTACGGGTTTTTCGATGCACCCCGAATCCTTTGCAGAAAAAATGGATGGACCCTCCGTTCAGTGGATGCAAAAACTTGCCAACCAAACCAATAAAACCATCACCGGCAGCTTAATTATTCAAGAAAAAGAAAACTATTATAACCGCCTGCTTTGGGTCTCCCCCGATCAACAAATCCAAACTTATGACAAGCGGCATTTGTTTTCATTCGCAAACGAAGATAAGCATTATACTCCCGGACATGAGCTCTTAGAAACGTATCTCAACGAATGGAAAATAAGACCGCTTATTTGCTATGATTTGCGGTTTCCAATATGGAGTAGGAATACCACCAATTATGATGTTTTGATTTATGTCGCCAATTGGCCGGAGCAGCGCATTGACCATTGGCGAAGCTTGCTTATTGCCAGAGCTATTGAAAATCAAAGCTTTGTGATAGGTGTCAATAGAGTTGGATTAGACGGTCATCAAATTCCCCACAACGGCAACTCCATGATTATTTCTCCGAAAGGGGAAATATTACTTGAAATTTTGGACGGAGAGTATATCGAATCCTTTAAACTTTATCGAAGTAAATTAGACCAATACCGTGCTGAGTTTCCGGCCTTAAATGACCGTGAATGAGTTTTGATAATTGGTTATTTTTGATATTTGCTCTCCGGTTAAAAATATCTCACATGCGCCAAAGCCGCATCTTCATAATTAAAGTCATAACCAAGCATCACTTCTACACTTCCTTTAGAGACAGTTTGAAGCTTTGTTAGTGAGTAATCATAGGCCGCCCCGATTCTCAATCCATTGCGTAGCTGCAAAGATGTCCAAATATCCGCCGAATCATAACTACTGGATTTATTGGTAAATTTTTCGACAGAAGAGCGAAAAGCAGTACCAATCCAAAAAGTCTTATAAAATAGGAAACCGAAATCAATATCAAATTCCACTGGGCTACTGACCGTGCTCGCTGTTTTGGTACCCGAAGCAAATAGATTGACCCCCTTTATCAAAGCCGAAGGCTTAAAAACAATCATATCACCGGATATTGGTATAGCCCCACCAATACTGTAATAGTAGTGACGATACAATCTGGCACTCAAATCAAATGAAGTCTCATTATTAAGTTTGGACTCTAACAATCCCGGAGACGCAAAACCTGTATAAAAACGGTCTGAATAATAATAAATCCCCGCCCCAAAATTAGGAAACCACTTGGATTCATTACCCCCGCTAAAGGCATCATCAATGCTCTGTGGATCTTTATATCTGAGCTTATCCCAATCCGCACGCCAGTTGAGTGCTCCGGCCTGAAGCCCAACCGACAATTTCCCTTTACCAAACTCTATTCGATAAGCATATATCGCATTCACTCCGGTTGACGAAGTAGGTCCTATCTTATCATTGACGATAGCAAGTCCCACAGCCACACGCGGCTTAATCGGGGAATGAATACCCAAGGTCTGAGTAACCGGCGCCCCATCTAGCCCCATCCACTGATTACGATACAGCAGATTGGCAGAGAGTGCTTCTCTGGAGCCTGCATAAGCAGGGTTAAATGCCAGTGTATTAAACATATACTTGGTAAACATACTCTGCTGTTGGGCAGAAGTAGTCCCTATGCTTAATAACACAACTAATAGCAAAAATAAAGTACGTTTCATGTTCTTTGGTTATTTATAGGGGATTTAGGTTTACTACTATCACGTATCTTAGCAACTTACCTTTCTATTTGGATATATCCTCGATATTTTTTCATACTTCCATTGCCCAAAACGATGACATAATAGTACGTGCCTACCGGCAAATGAGTATCTGACCACATGCCATCCCAAGGCTCACTATTAGAATATCCGTTTCGGTGAAAAACTTCATTGCCCCATCGATTAAAGACAAACACCTCATTGTTCGGGTAATTATCTATACCCTCAATATACAAAAAGTCGTTTAGTCCATCACCATTTGGCGAAAGCGCACTATATACAGTCACTTCATCACAAAGTAATTCCAAATAGACTACTGCATTATCTGTGCCATTTTTGTTCTTTAGGTCATAAATAAAGCTATCTTGAACCAAACAGGTGTTAATATCCGGCGTATAGGTAAAAGAATAATCCGAATTGATCACCACTGAACCATGATTAGGGGGCTGCGAAATAGTTATGGTGTCAACTGTCCCATTCACCAAATCATTCTCTAAAGGATAAAAGTCCAACGATCGATTCAAAATAACCATGACATGGTCATCATTGGCCACCGGCAATGCCAAGCTATCCTCAATAATATTCACTGCCAAAACCAACGTATCACAAAATTGATCATCACAAAATGCCAAACAAAGACTATCTCGACCATAATCATATCCATGTATCTCTACGCAATAGGAAGACGGACTTATCTGAAATATGGCCTTGCCCGGTGCATCCTGACATATCACTTCAAAACTCTCTACAGGTCGCGGCAAATCACTAAAATCAACACATACCACCGTATCCCCATATATAACCATTTCTATATCCATGGTATCCGGCTTGGGCACATCACTTTCCACTAGTAAGACTGTCGTATCGCAATAATTATAACTATCACACACTGCCAAGCAAATAGTATCCACTCCGATATTCATCCCGGTCACTTCCACGCAACCCGTCAATCCCAATATTTGAGCGTCAATGATGCTGCCTGACAAACCGGGACATAAATTTTCGACCGTAGCAATATCACCCGCAAACAACGTGGTGTCCAAACAAAACGTGTCTGTCGTCGTCAAGGTCACAAAGGTCTCCATCGTATCCATCCTTGGCAAAATATCCACATAAATATACGTCATCGCACACGCTCCCTGATTGTCACATACTTGGATGCAAAGTGTATCCCGCCCCAGCGTCAAACCGCCTATATCCACACAAAAAGTGTTAAAATCCATAGAGTTCGTGACTTTGGGCGTACCTATCACCTGACACATCTCTTGCGAGAAAATGGGAATACCCGTCAAAATAGAATTATCCATACATATCTCTATATGCTCCTTCTCATACAAAAAAGTATCAATCACAAAATCCGGCGGTGGCACACAATAGACATACAATTGTAAGGTATCCACACAATACGTCTCGTTATTCGTGACGATGAGCGTATGTCCTCCTTGAGTCAAAGCCAACTGCGTCTTATTATTGGCGCAAGACGACATCAATCCGGTATAAGGTGTCCAATTATCCCGAATCGTATAATGAGCAATCTCACTCGTCGGAATATCCAAACACAAAAAACCGGTATCTACCCCACAAATCCCCCCAAAAATAGTATCTCCACCCGAATAAATAGTCGGGCAAGTGATACAATCTATTTTGGCAAATAACGTATCTATACAGCCCGTGGCATTTTCTTTAACAAAAATATCATGGCTACCTATATCAAACTTCAGCTCCACTCCTTGCTCCACCGCATCTATCTGCACACTCAAGAAAGCAATTATTCCCGTGTTCGTGTCTGTCAAAAATAAATCTTCATAAGTCCCCGAAGGGTTGAGTGCGACCAAGCGATTATCTTTCAAAATCCATCCACTAAACGGATCCCATGATTTGAGAGAATCCAGCATTTGCTCTTGACTAGTGATAATAGCGGAATGATTTACCCCGTTAAACATCCCCGCGACCGAATAAGAACCTGTCAAAAACATATCCGCCTCATAATAATAAATCGTATCCGCCCCACAAGCCACAATATTGCCCGTATAAGCCAGACCATTGTCCGTATAGACATAGCCAAAAGCATTGCTTGCCGGTAAATCCAAGCAAATCGGATACGCTTCATCACAGTTCCCGGATTCTAAAAACAAACTATCCGCAGCGATTAAGTTTTTGTCTTCATTGGTCATCGTAAATGGCAAGACATCATGACAACCATATTCCATATCGACCACCACCACCGTGTAATTCCCCGGCAATAAATCTTGTTTTTCTGCAAAGTTGCCCCATGAATAAGAATAATGGTCGCTGCCCCCGGTCACTTCTACCTTGACATGCCCATTAGCCAAACCACACACCGGTTGACTGAGTATTTCCAGCGAAGTCTCCAGTGGATCTTCTTGGTCTATATCGACCGCCAACATACTAAAACATCCCGTCGAATCTGTCGCCTTAATCGCATAGACCGTATCTATCAATCCCGATCGAACATAGCTTTCCGAGCCATTTTCCCATAGATAATCTAAAGTCGGCGGTGAAAGACGTATAAATCCATTCGCCGATGTACAAATAGTCGGAGCTATAGAATCAATCGTCACCACAGGACCATCAACATTAGTGACCACAATCGTCTTCGAAACCGCACAAGTCGCATCTCCATATTCACTTACAGTCACATAATAAGCGCCCGCTTCGATCCCTGATAAAGTAGCAGAATCACCAAGATTCGGCGACCATTTATAGGTAAATCCCGTCGTATCTTGCGAAAATTGCAAGGCGATACTCCCATCCATCACGCCACAATGCGCATCCGTGACGGAAGCCGTCGGCATCGGCATATTACACACCGTGCATTTATTGACTAAAACCGCAGCTCCAGCTACATCTAAGCTTGCGCAAATCAATCCGCCTCCCTGTATCAACTGATTATTGACATCAAATATCGTCGTTGTCCCATATTCAATCGTGCTAAAATCAAATTCTAACGGACTATAAATAAATGTATGAATGACAAAAGTCCCTGACCCCGCAACGGAAATAACCGGCGTACCGGACATCTTTAGAAGGATATGGTCTGACTCTTTCGTCAAAAAATATCCTACTTCATAACCCGTCGGTATAAATGCATTGCCGTCAGGAGTTGCCGAAATCAACATATTCGGCTTTTGGTCACAGATATTCGTACTATCTACCGTCAGCGTACCCGCAAAAGCATCACAACCACATATATTCGCTACATTGATCACATCCTGTGCCGCAGAGCATCCATGCCCGTCTGTAATTGTTACCGAATAAGTGCCGGAGCTAAGTCCCATCCGGTCTTCCGGATCAGCCATTCCCGGCAAATCAGCCCAATCATAAGTGTAGCCGCCTTCCCCTCCGGTCACCGTTATATCAATCGAACCCGAATCGCTACAACTCACCGGGATGACCGATGAAAATACATTTAGCGCTAAAGGAGAATTCACAAAAAAACAGTTTTGACCCGCGATACAACCATTCGCATCTTTGACCACAACACAATGCGGCCCCACATACAATTCTCCGTTGGTGACCACACTATCGGCGTGATTCCATATTTCAATGGTCGCCGGCTGAGCAAACCCGGAAAAATAGTCCACATCAAAATCAACCATTCCATCATGGCTACCCGCACACGATGTAAATACAGGCCCATTTATTGTCACCGATGCACCGGGTATCTGATTATTCAATACAAAACTCAAAACCGTATCACAACCCGTCTGTAAGTCCGCAACTAACACTTCATAATTCCCTGCTGCCAAACCATTATGCGTCGCACCCGCTCCCCAATCATAGCTATAACTCCCCGAACCTGATCCCACTTCTATCGTTACCGAACCATCACTCATCCCACAAGTAGGCTCTTGATTAATCACTGCATGAGCATCCAACGTTTTCGTATCTTCAATATACACCGTTACAATATTCTCGCAAGAGCCATCCGTCACCGTCACAAAATGATAGCCATCTGCCAGATCATTTCGTTCTGTCAAATGCGAACCATCCGACCAAGTATAAGTCAAATTAGCAGGAACTAATACCGCTCCCCCATTCATACTGTTGCAGGCGACCGGAGTCGTGGACTCTACGGTTGCTTGCGGCCCGTTACTATTGGTGACGGCAAAAGACCTGGAAGTAAAACAAGCGTTATTTAATTTATCTGTAATCGTCACAGAATAAGTACCTAAGCCTAAAGATTGACGCTCATTTCCCGGGTCTATTAACACCCCACTTGATGGCGACCAAGCCCAATCATAATCCGCCGGATTGCCGTTGATGAGCACTTTGGCACTTCCGTTAAAAAGACCACAGTCCGATTGCCCAACGACTACATCCGTGATAATCACCGGATTAGTGCAACCACCCATCCCGCATTCATTCCCCACATTGATCGCTCCCAAAACAAACTGACACCCCAAGTCATCGTGCACGGTTACCGAATAATTACCGGCGACCAAATCGGTCCGGTCTTTCGGGTCATCCGTACCCGCTAAATCTGCCCAATCATAAGTATATGGTGGCACTCCTCCTGTCACATCCAAAGAGATAATACCACCCACCGTACAGGTTTGAGCAATAACATTTGGCACCGCATTCAAGGAGGTATTTTCTGTCATTTGCACAAATGAAGAATCTACAATACATCCACCGGCATCTAAAAAGTAAGCCGTATATGAACCGGCCGACAAAAAACCATTTACCTTCGGCAAACCATTAAAGTCTTTAATCAATATGGAAGATGGTTCCCCAAATGGAAACCCTTCGTTTGTGGTAAATACCGCAGTCCCATCACTCCCGCCATTACAGGAAGCCGGAGTCACAGAAGCCAATTCAATACTTCCCGCAGAATTAGCATTCATCATCGTAAAAGCGACAGAATCCACACATCCATTACCATTATCTGTCACAGTGACTTGGTAATCACCCGGTGGCAAACTAGAATTTGTTGACATCGATCCCCAACTATAACTATAATCTCCCGTACCGCCGGCGATATCAATATTGGCCGTACCATTGGACTCATTACAGGTAGCCGGCTCTACAATGGCCACCGTAGTCACCAAAGGATTGATAGACCCCACTTGAACGGTCAGTACGCTATAACAATTAGTCGCCGGATCCGTCGCAGTCACAGAATAGGTCCGATTACTCAAATTAATCCTAGAGCTGGTCGTCACTAAATCATCCCATAAATAATTGTAGGAAGCAGGCTCCAAACTAGCCTGTCCATTGGCGGACTCACAAACCGCCGGAGAAGTATTTGTCACAGACACACTTGGCCCGTCAGTATTCTGTACAATAACAAAGGTATCAATGGCACAATCCGTCACAGAAGTATCCGTTATCGTCACCCGATAAACACCGGCTGCCAAATCGGACATGACATTGTTAGAACTTAAATTGGGCGACCAATTATAGGTCAGTGTCGATGTACTTCCGGCCATATTCAACGTTATGGCACCCGAAGTACTCCCGCATTGGGTATTGGTCACATCAATAGATGCAATTTGCGGTGGATCAGGGCATAGTGGGGGTGGCAGTGTCTGTCCACCTTGCAATACCATCATCGCAAAACCATCAAAATTTGTGGGAAGGTCAATGGTCTCATTCGCCAATACACCTTGGGGGAGAAGAAAAATAGGTATAAAAAAGGCGAGAAAAAACCCAATAAGTTTGTTTCTCATAGTGTTGTTCAAGTTGATAATTCAACAATAAATAAATTGGGAAATTTACTAATAAGAACTTATCACACTTTAGAATCTGTCTGTTCTCTGATTCAGACCACAAATATAGTCATTAAATCCTAAAAAACCAAATATTTGCAAATAGATAAAACACGCCATTCAAAAATTGCCAACATAACGACTTATTTGGCAATCGTTTCAATATTTTCATCCTACCTACACCACACCGGCGATGTCCGAAGGATAAGCGAGTAAACTTCTAAACGTCTTTGGGTTCAAGGTGTCCTGTGGGCGCCCGCCTGCAACGGGCAGGTTCAATATGTCCTGCGGACGCCCGCCTGCAACGGGCAGGTTCAGGTGTCCTACGGACGTGTGCCTTCGGCGACTTAAGCAAATCAACTTCTAAACTTCTAAACTCTTTCCCCTACAAGGCCAGCTTACCAATCTCTCCGCAAGCCTACCTAATCGGCAGGCAGGCTCCGAGCTTAGCAATCTGGTGCCGTCAACCTGCCTGACGCCTTAAAGCGAAGCGGTAGGCAGACAGGCTTCTCAACTCCTAAACTCCTAAACTACTCAAAAACCCCGACCTCCACCAATAAATCAATATAAGCCTTACTCCCTTTCAGATTAGGATGTTGATAATCCGCAAAATAAGCTCCGTTGGAAAGCCCTCGACTAAAATCTGCCACCGGCAAACCTGTTGTCTTTTCGACTTTTTGGATAAGTTCATCCAGATTTGGCAACTTATCAGCGTAGCCCGGATAATAGGGCCCCACAATAAATTTAACCTCGCTACCCTTTGCTTTCGCCTTGATGACCATTTGACGCAAGTCCGTCAACATAGAAGGCCAAATATCAAACGGCAAAGGCTTAAAGTCGGACATTTCATCCACCATCGCCTTTGGTATCTCCCGATCCATCAACCAATACTTATCCGATTTGGTCAAATAATAAGGCATTTGCAAAAAGACTTCGCTATCATATCGGTACAGATGCGAAAATTTCTGCCCCTTATAAGCAAAATCAAAATGCCCCGTCGTATCCTGGTCCGAAACCTCCTTTATCAAGCTATCCACACGAAAAGAATAGTCTGAATACGGCCCCATTCCGATGGTCAGCGGCGGATTGCCTCCGTTACAAATGGTAATGTCATAAACAATTTGATCCGGTGCCGGATAACGGTCTAAATAATCCAACACAAAGGCCACTCCTAAATAATTAGGTAAGCCGTTATAACTCAAATTCAAAGTACTCCGACCTGTCGCCTCTTCCACATAAGGCTGAAACAAGGGCAATCCGCGAGAATTACCTACCAGCAAAATATCCGCCTGCCCCTTGCCTGTATATAATCGAGAATATCTAAATTGACTCCGATCCCGTATCTTCCCCAATACCCAACCTCCTAGCCGATCCCCCAAAAAGGTGAATACCAACAACAAAATCAACCAAATCCATCTTTTCTTTTGCATGACTTAGAATTGAAAATAGATGAAGGCGCTTGCGCCAAAAGTCCCAAACAACGCAATCAACAGCAATAAAACCGAATAGGCGACCGCCCCAAATACCGGCTTACGCAAGGCCATACTATTGTAATGTACCTTAAAATTCGTAATTTCCACAAATAGCAATATACTTATCAAAAAGAACCCTTTCACTATTAAAAACTTATTCGGAATACTCGATATCGTAAAGTGCTCAAATGAACCAATTCTTCGGAATATCGTCATCGCCGTATGAAAATCAGCACTCCTGAAAAATATCCAAGCTACATTCGTCAAAAAATACACCACCAAAATACTTATTCCTGCCCATATCCATTTCGGGATCCCCACTCGGCCCTTCATGAACCTACCGATAGGCTGACCCACAAAGCGCTCCAATATCAAATATAACCCATGTAAAAATCCCCAAAAAACAAACGTCCAGTTGGCTCCATGCCACAATCCACCTAATAACATCGTTATCATCAAATTTCGATAGGTATTAAAGGCGCCATGGCGATTACCTCCCAATGGTATATACAAATAATCCCTAAGCCAACTTGACAATGAGATATGCCAACGCCTCCAAAATTCAGAAAATCCCTTCGAAAAATACGGCGTGTTAAAATTTTCCGGAAAGTCAAAACCAAATATCCGCGCCAAACCTATCGCTATATCAGAGTATCCCGAAAAATCTAAATAAATCTGAAACGAATATAAGATAACCCCGACCAATACATACGACGACGAATGTATCTCCGGAGATGCCCACACTTGATCCACAATCACCGCTATCGAATCCGCTATCGCTACCTTCTTAAAAAAGCCCCACAATACCCGTCCTACTCCCGTAATCAATCGATTCCAATCAAAATCATGTGACTTCTGGAATTGTGGCAAAAAATCAGATGCCCGGACAATCGGCCCCGCAACCAATTGCGGAAAGAAAGAGACAAAAGTCGCAAATTTTAGCCAATCCTTCTCCGCCTTCAGATTCTTTCGATATACATCAATGGTATAACTCATCGTCTGGAACGTATAAAAAGAGATACCCATCGGCAAAATAATATGCAGCGTCAGCGGCCCCGGGTGAAAGCCCAAACTATTCGCCAATTCCTCGAAAGTACTCGCGAAAAAATTAAAATATTTGAAAAAGGCCAAAAAGCCCAAATTGACCGTCATACTGACCCACAAAAGCCTACTCCGTAACTTCTTATCCTCGGTCTGTTCCAGTTTTTGGGCAACCAAAAAATCCACCACCGTCGATATCACAATCAAGGACAAAAACCGCCAATCCCACCAGCCATAAAAAAAATAGCTCGCTATAAACATCAACCATAATCTAGGGCGTCCCTTCAATATGAAGTAGAGCACACTAAAAATCGCGATGAATTTAATAAATACTAAACTGTTAAAAATCATAACTGCTCGACCAACGGGTCTATGGTTTTTTTCCAAACTAAATACGCTGCTCCATTCAAATGGATGCCATCGTGTGTGTATTTCTTATCAAGCCGCCCGGTTTCATCCACGAACTTCCCGTACAAGTCAACATATACCAAGTGCTTTTCTACCGCTAACTCTTGGAGTTTTTCGTTAAACATGAAGATCGCTTTATTCTTGGCAGGCAACACCCATTCCTTATCATTTATCGGCAAAACAGACTCAATAACCAACTCACTATCAGGGCTTTCTTCGAGTATTTTCTCCACAACCTTCCGGTAATAACCCAGTAAGTTTGTCGGGCTCATCCCCATCAACAAGTCATTCGTGCCGATCATTAAGAAGATGGCCTTAGGTTGATTTCGCAGGATAACCGGCAATCTTTCCAAAACACCCGCTGCATAATCACCAGAAATACCCCGATTCTTATGCCTTCCATCGCCAAACAACTCACTCCACTCCCCTTTTTCGGTCAGACTGTCTCCCAGCCATATAATATCTTCTCGAGTCGTCTTTAACTCCCCAAAAAGGCTTTTTCTACTTTCGTAAACCCCGGACAAACCCTTGTGCCTTAAACGGTACATCGTGGCTTCCCATCCTCCTAATTTCCGGACTGCCCACCAACCTATACCTATCAAAAGCACATTCAGGAAGATCGACATCGCTATGATTATTTGAGTAGAGCGGCTCATTTCTCCTTTTTCAAGACTTCTTCAATATCCACATCCACCGTATGCTCCGTATGCTTAAAATTTTTATTCGGGTCTTTCATCTTAAAAAGACCGGTCAACTGCTTCCACACAAAAGCCGGTAAACTCCACACCACTTCCCAAACTTCTTTCGGTGCTTTCGCCAATTTCAATACTAAAAAGATATTCAACACAAATATCACCGTACTAAACAATAAAGACACGGCCACCGCAGGCACCAAAAATAAGCCAATCAACCCAAAGGCCAACGACCCAAACAATAAAATAAACATCGGCGGAGATATCGTCATCAACCCAAAAAACAATTGATTAAAACTCAATCCCAGCAGTCCACGCCGGATAATACCCAAGGCATTCGGCATATTCTGAAAATAGGAAAACAACCAACGGCTACGTTGAGTCTCTACTTGGTCTCCGGTCGTGACTTTTTCATCATAGACGATAGCATCCAAAGCATAGACTATTTTTTCATTCCGACGCAACAAAAAATTCTGCAAAATCTTATCCTCCTGAAGCATCTTTTTCCATTGATCCTTTCCGGCTTGTATATCTTTTCCCATTAGGTAAGACCAATACAACTTCGTTTCTACTGCCATGCCGGAACCCGAAATCACGGAAGAAGAGCCTATCAGATAAGGCGCATAACGCTCGACATGATTTTTATAAAACTCACCGAGTGCATCCGCTTTCGCAAATTTTGTGTTCAAATTTTTGGCGGTACGCTGACCTTGTATCGCCCGATGCCCGTGCTGTGCATAGCGATTTATTACGTTGAAAAATTCTGGATGTGCCAGATTATCCGCATCAAAAACAGCCGTATAATCATGCTCCCGCACAAAATTTTCCATGGCATAAATTATCGACTTTGCCTTCAAACGAAGCGGCGGATTTGGAAAAAAAACCGTTAATTTCTCATGCTCAAAATCCCAATCTTCGGGATTACATTCATCAGCTACCAAATAAATATGCAGCTTATCATATTTTTGCGCAAGCAGTGACTTCACGAGCCCTTGAGCAATTTTTACATTTTTATAGGCCGTAATGATGACCCCATAATCGTATGCCACATCATTTTTGGGCTTGCCTAATTTTTCTTTACCAAACAAAAGCGCCACTAGTGTCGTCCAAAAAGGCAACAACAAAAAAAACGACAAAATGCCGGCAATCACCGAATATATCCAAACTAAAATCATGAATAATTAATTTATTGGGGCAAATAAGGATCTCCAATTCCTTTCGGAAAAACATTCCACCACACTCCACGATTAAATGCTTTCATCAACTTGTGTTTGCCCTTTAGCAAGTAGGTGAGCATATTTTTGGGGTAGGTCACCAGCCACAAAAATACAAAATAGGGTACTAACGACCTAATAGAATGATTGCGACGCATAAACAAAACTCTATTTCTGTTAATATAAAAGACTTTTAACGGACTTTCCGGCCCGATAGTTAGGCTTTCTTTATGATAGATTTTGCTGGTCGGCAGAACATAAATCTGATAGCCGGCCTTTTTGATTTGGGCGCACCAATCTAATTCTTCATAATACAGAAAAAAGTCTTCCGGCCAAGCTCCTACTTCCCGGATAATTTTTCGGGGAACCATCATGGCCGCTCCATGCGCATAAGCGGTTTCGGTGGGTTGATGATATTGTTGGCGGTCAATTTCGTGCGCCCCTAGAGTCACATTTCGACCGGTCAATGCGCTCAGTTCCGTCGTCCCTGCATACTGAATAATGTCCTTTTCCCCTTTCTTCCCTTCCGGAAAATAACAAATCAACGGGCTGACCGCCCCTACTTTAGGATTATTCGCAAGAAATTGGGATAAATTTTGCGCAAGCGCATCCGTCAACTCCGTATCATTGTTGACAAAAAACAAATAGTCCCCCTTGCTGGCATCAATACCAAGGTTGTTGGCTTTCGCAAAACCTAAATTGCCACCCGATTGGATATAGATTACCTCCGGAAACTGCTTGTGGATAGCCGCTTTTGGATCTACCTTGGAAGCATTATCCACAACAATAATCTCAAAAGGAATCTCCGTGGTATCATAGATGGATTGAATCATCTCCAAGGTGACTTCCAATTGATTAAAATTGACAGTAATAAAACTGACCACTGGTTTGGACATTATTGTTCTCGGTTTTTGCTAGAATTTGTCAACACTACTACCAAAATCATGCAAATTTACTGATTTTCAGTGTTCTATCTAGGACATGACCCATTAATTTTGAATGAGATGAAAGAAGTCAAAACAAAGGGGAAGCCATCTGCTTCCCCTTTACCCCATATCAAATAAGTACATGAAATTATTCGCCTTTCTGAATCATCGCCGGTAAAGTCTTGGCAATAATCTTCAAATCTGTCCAAAAAGAACTATTTTGAGCGTACTCAATGTCCAGACTGATACGATCTTCATTGCTGACATTCACCTTACCACCCGGAGCAGTCTGCCATAGACCGGTCAAACCGGCAGGCGCAATAAAACGTGCCGCCCACTCATCCTTGGTCAATTGTTCCGCTTCATAAAGTGGCAAAGGGCGATTACCCACAATAGACATGTCTCCTTTTAGGACATTAATAAATTGGGGCAGCTCGTCGATACTGCCTTTACGTATTATTTTGCCGATTTTGGTGACTCGGGGATCGTTTTTCAACTTTACAAAAACAGCTTCTTTGTCATCATCATAATTGTTAAGATGTGCCAAATCTTTGATTTTTTGGTCTGCGCCTTGCGCCATCGACCTAAACTTAATGAACTTAAAAATTTTGTAACCCGTACCTGCCCTATCAGACAGATAAAATACCGGCCCCTTGGAAGTAAGCTTTATGATGATTGCAATAATCACAAAAGGAATAAACAAGAAAGTCAAAGCCACCAAGGAAAATACAATATCAAAAATCCTTTTTCCGACAGGAATTTTATATTCCGTAGCAGAAAATCGATACTCGATGTTTTTGTGAATCTTAAAGGTATTCAAAAAGTCAACTCTAGCACGTAGCTTTAACCAATCAACCGGCTCAACGTAACAATCATCTAATCCTTTGAGCATCAAATCCTTACGATCAATCGTCACCCAACCCGGGGCAATAGCAATCACCGGAATAGCTTCTAATTCAGCGTTTTTTGTTAACGCTTGCAGGAATCGAAAATCATCCCTTTCGATGGTCGGCAAATCAATAAAAATAGCAAATACATCTGCGGCTCCCTGAGATTTTAAGAAGCTCAAGCACTCCAAGGGATGATGAAATTCTAAGATGTCGCGGCCTTCTTTTTCAATTAATTCATGATGTTCAATAAAAGAATCCGCAGGGATAGGGAACCCAACCATCAATACCTTGGAAAGAGTACCGGCCCTTTCACGGTTAATGTTGTTCATGGTTTGTAAATTTTGTTCAATAATGTCGTTGTTTGTCAAAAAATTTAGGTAGGCTCTCAAATGGTCATGTTACTTCCGTAACCGTCTCGTTGTCAGCTTTGTTAAAAGCTTTATCGGGTCTTTTTTTATTTCTGGTTCTTGGGGTGTTGCATCAAAAATGTCTTTGACAATCTCATTCAGATTTACCGGATTAAACGGCTTGGTCAAATAAGCCGCAACTCCCATTCTATTGCAAAAGTCAATGGTCTCAGGAGAGTGATCTCCCGAAATAATTATCACCGGAATATCTTGAAAATAACCGGACTTCTTAATCTGCGCTAAGAAATCTCTACCGGACAGGCGTGGAACATCCAAATCCAATAAAATTAAATCCGGAAAATTAGCATTAACCAGCCACTGCATCGCAGAGAAGCCGTCTTCAAAGCCAATTACTCGGTATTTATTTTTTAGGAAAGACCCCAATAGGAAGCGAATGCTTGCCTGATCGTCAATAATTAAAATCGTTTGTTCTCCGTTTTTCATTTTTACCCAATTATTAAACATCCTTTTCTGCATAGCTGTGCGTCAATCGCAGCAAACCGCTCATAACATGACGGCTATACATTATAAAAATGCGAGGGATCTAAATGTAATCGGAGGGTATAAAAACGAGTTCTATCAAAAACCCGTAATTACATACACAAAGGTAAACTGTTTTTAGATAACATTCCACCTTTTCATTTCAAAATAAATAGATATTTTTTATTATGATGCAATGTCACAAATAGACTTTTGGACTGATTTTGGATATGTATCATATATTCCATTATATTTGCACCCCTCCTACTACTTAGAACACAGATAATGGCCGCTATAATTTTTTGGGTACTGATTTTCATCATTTTCTATGCCTATTTTGGGTATGGACTACTATTATATCTACTTGTCAGGATAAAAAGGCTCTTTTCTAAACAAAAGTCTTACGCCAAAGACTATGTACCGGAAGTAACTTTTGTGACCGCTGCCTACAACGAAGAGGACTGGATTACCGAAAAAATCGAAAATTGCCTAAATTTTGATTATCCGAAGGACAAAATCACCTTCTTTTTTGTCACAGATGGAAGCAGTGACCGCACACCAAATATCATTGAAGAATATCCTTTCCCGCAAGGCGTACAATGGCAATTATTGCACAAACCGGAGCGTAAAGGAAAAATTGCTGCCGTCAAACGCATCATGCCCTTAATAAAAACACCTATCACTATTTTTACGGATGCCAACACCGATGTCAATCGAGAAGCCATCAAAATGATGGTTCGGCACTTTCATGATGACCGTGTCGGTGCCGTCGCCGGTGAAAAAAAGGTAAAAATTGATGGCAAGGCTTCCGCAAAAGCCGGTGAAGGGTTTTATTGGAAATACGAATCGTTCCTAAAACGGTTGGATTCTGAGTTTTATACCGTCGTCGGAGCAGCCGGAGAATTATTTGCCATTCGCACCAGCCTTTACAAGCCGGTTCCCCAAAATGCCATTGTCGAGGACTTTGTCATGACCATGGGCATCGCAGCAGAAGGCAATAAAGTGGTCTATGAGCCCAAGGCCTATGCAGAAGAAGGGCAATCTGCTTCCATTGCAGAAGAATTAAAACGCAAAATTAGAATTGCCGCAGGCGGTATTCAATCCATCGTGTGGTTGGCTCCCTTACTGAATCCTTTCAAACACGGGTGGCTCACCTTTCAATATGTCTCTCATCGGGTATTGCGTTGGACACTAGCCCCATTGGCCTTGCCGATTGTTTTTTTCCTAAATATTTGGCTGGCGCAAAATGTGGGCGGGATCTATACCTATATAATGTATGCCCAAATTGCTTTTTATCTTGCGGCCCTATTGGGATGGATTTTGGAAAAATGGCAAATTAAAATAAAAGCACTATTTATTCCTTTTTATTTCTGCATGATGAATTATGCCATGTTCAAAGGCTTTTTCCGTTTCATCAAAGGGAATCAATCTGTTGTTTGGGAAAAGGCAAAACGAGCCTAATCGTTCTACCCGAGCTACTTTCTAAATCAACAAAATCCCCAAGCTACGCGGCCCTTGTGCCCCAATCACCAAACTTTGCTCAATATCTGCCGTTTTGGACGGTCCGGCTATAAATACCCCAAAACTATACTTTTCCCGTTCCAATTTAGCGTAAGCATCATGCATATTGCCCACCAAATTTTCCTTTTTGATGCAAATCACCAAATGCTCGGCAATAAAAGGCAATACCCGAAATGGCCGGCCATCCGAAGCAACCCATATCGCTCCGTTTTCCGCTACCCCAAATTCACCATCCAAAATAACCAAATCTAAATCACCCAATTCATAAGGGCTTTGAAATTGGCTTAAATCCATGCCTTTGACAGCTATTTCCGAAGACAGGTTAATGACTTTTTCCCATTTTCCCGCAAGGGCAATCACTTCTTGCCGATGAACTATCTGCGCTGCTGAAACTTTGGCGGAAGCCGTAAATCTACCCAAAAGATCCGTAGCACCCGCTTGACGAAAATCATAATCGGGAAGTTCAGGCCCCGCAAAAGGCGCTTCTTCCAGACTTTTTAATATGTCTTTTCTACTCATTGATGATTCTTTTCATACCATTTTTTAAAAGATTGCTTGGGTGGAGTCGGCAAGTCTCGGCCTTTCGTCCAAACATTGTAGCGATTGGTTATCAAGGACTTAGGCAAGATACGCAAGCCTAAACGCATCACCCGACCAAAATTTCGATAAAGCCTTGGTCGAGCCAACAAGGTGGACATCGCCTTCATAGACTTGCGCTTTCCGTCACTCAATCCGCCGGCTTCCGCAATGTCCTGCCGCCACCGATATAATTGATTGGGAATATCTATTTTTACGGGACAAACATCCCCACAAGAACCGCATAATGTCGATGCAAATGGCAAATCACTGTGCGCCTTCATATCCGTCGTCGGTGCCAAAATAGAACCTATCGGCCCCGGTATGGTAAAATGATAACTGTGCCCCCCACTCCGCCGATAAATAGGGCAGGTATTCATACAGGCGCCACAACGAATGCATTGCAAGGCAGAGCGATATTTTTCCATCGTCAGGCGATTCGTGCGCCCGTTATCGACCAAAATGATGTGTTTTTCCGTCCCTTTTGCCGGTTTTTTATGTTGGGAAGTGTACACCGTAATCGGCTGCCCCGTCGCACTCCTTGCCAGCATTCTCACAAATACCCCCAAATCCTTTTGCCTTGGAATGAGCTTTTCCAGCCCCATCGAATGGATCTGAACAGGGGCCAAATGCACCCCCATATCCGCATTCCCTTCATTCGTACATACGACGACTTCGCCCGTTTCCGCAATGCCAAAATTAACGCCCGTAATAGCCGCTTGGCATTCCATAAATTTTTTACGCAAGTGAATCCGAGCTTGTAAGGTCAAATAACTTGGCTCATTATTTCCGGGTTCTGCGTGGAGTTCCTTTCGGAAAAGGTCGCCAACTTCTTCTTTTTTGATGTGAATCGCCGGCAATACTATATGACTAGGCGGCTCTTGGCGCATTTGGATGATACGTTCCCCCAAATCGGTATCGGTTACTTCAAAATCCCGCTCTTCCAAAAAATGGTTTAATCCGCACTCTTCGGTGAGCATGGACTTACTTTTTACAATCTTTTTGACGTTGTTTCTCTCTAGGATTTCTTGGACTATGCGATTATGGGAAGTGGCGTCTTTAGCCCAGTGGACTTCTACCCCATTAGCCATCGCATTTTGCTCAAAATCAATGAGATAGCTCCTTAAATTGGCTAGGGTGTGGGCTTTTATTTGGGAGGCTATATTGCGTAATTCTTCCCATTCGGGAACACCATCGACGGCCTTATCTCGCTTATTTCGAACATGCCATAGCGCGGCATCGTGCCAATCGACTCGCTCACTGTTTTTGATAAATGCTTCCGCTTTTTCGGGATGTGTCATTTTTTTATTTTTTGGCCATCAATCTGTCTCGTTGGGGTGAAGATTTTGGAAGAACTCACCGCACCAAAATATCCGTTAGTCGCTCCCAACAAACTGTTTTACATGGTGAAGCCCAACTCATGAGTTTAAAATTTCGGCAATATGCATCACCTTCATTTTATCCCCCTGCTTGCGCAAAATGCCTTCCAAATGCATTAAGCAGGACATGTCATTGCTGACTAAAATATCTGCTCCGGCTCTTTGGACATCGGCGAGCTTATCTTGGCCCATTTTTACGGAAACGGCTTCTTCCGTAACCGAAAAGGTACCGCCAAATCCACAACATTCGTCCGGCCGATCTAATTCCACAAACTCCAACCCTTTTACCCCTTGTAATATTTTCCGCAAGGCAGACTCCGGTGGTCCGTATAATTCGGATGCCTTTCCTTCTCCTAAACCCCGCAGGCTATGACAACCGGTATGCAAAGCCACCTTCGCGTTGAATCTTACCTTGGGCAGTTTTTTTAAACCGTGCTGAAACAGGAACTCTACCAGATCAAAAGTATTTTTTCTGACATTTTTGACCGCCTTGGTCTGTTCGATGACGTCGTAGTGTTCGCGTACATGCATGGTGCAACTGCCGGAAGGCATGACCACGACATCCGCTTGACCAAAATCATCGACAAAATGATGATAAACCTTTTTCGCTTCTTGCTCAAATCCCGAATTGGCCATCGGCTGCCCGCAGCAAGTGGCTGACAGGGGCGCAATGACTTCATAGCCCAATTTTGTCAGCAATTCATAGGTTGCTATGCCCACTTGCGGGTAAAATTGGTCGATATAACACGGTATAAATAGTGATATTTTCATCAGGTTTTTCAGAAATTGGTTTTTCGTTGGGTTAAGGTAACTATTTTATTGGAGATTTTTTTGTTTAATCGTGCAATTGTTAAATTGTTAAATTGAATTAATTGATAATCAATTAGTTACAAAAATCGGTTGAACGATTGCACAGTCTGCCCGACGCAGGCGGGTTGAACAATTAAAAAAAATTATCCCCCGATACCGCTACACCGCCACACCATCATACCGCTACACCGCTACACCGCCACACCGTCAAACTGTTTCCACCTTCAAAATCTCCCTAAAATGTTCTTCCGTAAAGGAATCCATATTGACAGCTATCGCCGCTCCCAAAGCAGAGCCGGCTGCCAATTGGGTTTTCTTCCAAACAAACTCGGGCAACTCCCGCTTGAGCATCTGGCAAAAGACATCGTTATGGGCAAATCCCCCATCAATATAGATGGTTTTAATGCCTTTTGTCTTGCCTTGGGCTAACCGGATGCTCTTGATTTGATGTTGCACTAATTCCCAAATTAATTGGTGATAAGCCTGCTCAAAACTAGGGATGTTTTTTAGGTTTTTATTTCGTAATTCCGGTTCTTTGAGCGAGGCTAGGCGAAAATATTTGTGGTCGTTTTCTTTGACAGTTTGGTATAGACTTTCGTCAAATGATACCGATTTGAAGGAGCCGTTGGTTTTACCGAAATGTGGATTAAGTACTTCGATTTGCTCGGACAACTCATGTCCCAAAAACAATCTGGACGCCTTGACCTTCTCACCTTTCACCGATAAAAATTGCAAACAGTCTTGCTCTAACTCATTGATAGTCAATGACTCTTCATTGAATGGATTAAGTGTAATACTCCACGTCCCGGTCGAAATCAACATAAAAGGCTCCCGCTCCCCCACCAAATAAGGCAACAAAGCGGCCGAACTATCATGGATGCCAATTCCCACTTCCATGCTACCATCCAAAGACGGAAAAGTCGTTGTGGCCGGCATCGGTCGCTTCAGCATGTGGGAAATCCCCATCGAAAAGACCCATTCGTGATAGTCGTCCCGATCATAATCCCATAGAGCCGTATGGCAGCCAATACTGGTATAATCCGCCACCGGAAAATCATGAAACAAATAGGCCAAATAATTGGGCAAATGCAGACTATGCACAATATCCACGAAATGATCAAACTGGGTTTCCATCAGCCAAAACAACTGAAATCCGGAATTCAACATACCGAGTGGTGGCGAAGATGTTTCTACCGACAATCGGGAAGCGGGATAATGTTCATATAATTTATCCAACACACCATCGGGCATGGGTTTTAGGTAATTGTATAGGGGCAAATTGGTCGTTCCAAATTTATTCACATGCACCAAGGAAGCTCCGTAGGTAGAAAAATTGATTTTGGTGATATGATATCGGCTATCTCGACCTAATTCAATTAATTTTGTAAAGATGAACCCTTTGATTTGCATCAAATCATCACAAGGGTACTCATCATCGTCCAATATCTGCGGAATGACCTTTTCTTCTGACTCGACAACCTTGAAATCTTCGTCAAATAAATAATATTTTTTATTGGTTTTGCCTATATCGAATATGAGGGTGCAATTCATGGTTGTTTTGATGTTTTACAGACCGGTGGCCCGGGTATTGGCTCCACGATCATGGATTAATTGTTCGCGGATATTCATTGCCCGATAAGTGTCCAAAGGTTGGAGTACTCCACCGGCACGTTTTCGGGCTTCCGCTAAAATAGGACGCACATCCGTTTGATACGCATCTTGCAATATTTCTTGCCCCAAAGATACATCATTATTTTTTTGCGCAAGCGATAATTTTTTCTGATCGATAATTAACGCTTTGGCGTAAGCCGTTTCGATGGCATGAATGGATTGCAATAAATCTTCTAAAGGATCTTTTACATTATGACTGGCATCAATCATCCAAGCCGGAATTGGATTCTTAGGTTTATTGTTCTGCATCCCAAACACTAACTCATTGAATATCAAGAACAACTGATAGGGCTTTATCGCTCCAACCGTCAAATCATCATCTCCATATTTGCTGTCATTGAAGTGAAAACCACCTAGTTTGCCTTGAGACATGAGTGTCGCCACAATCTGCTCAATATTAGTATTCGGCAAGTGATGCCCCAAGTCAACGAGCGTAAATGCCTTTGGTCCCAATTGGCTGGCCAACAAAAATGAAGTTCCCCAATCTTGAATTACCATCGAATAAAAATTAGGCTCATACGGCTTATATTCGATAAACATTTTCCAGCCCTTGGGTAAGTGAGCATATATCTTTTTCAGAGAATTTAGGGTATTATTGAGCGACTCTCTAAAGTTATTTTGACCCGGAAAATTGGCTCCATCTGCCAACCAAACAGTCAACGACTTCGACCCTAGAGCGACACCGTAATCAATAACCGCCTTATTGTGCATGATGGCTTGATTTCGGACTTTGGCATCTCGATCGCACAAAGAACCGTACTTGTAACTATATTTTTGATTGGGTTGGTCTTGGAAGGTATTGGAGTTCATGGCGTCGAACTTAATCCCTAAGCTTTTCGCAAATTTCTTGGTCTCCGCCGGATTCTCCGGTATATCCCACGGAATATGCAAAGAGACTGCACCGGCCGACCGAGTCAACGCATGGATTACGCCAATATCTTCTAGTTTTTCATGCAAGTTGCTTGGCTCTCCACCAAATCCAAATCGTCCAAATCTTGTCCCACCTGCCCCTAATGCCCAACTAGGAATAGCGACTTCATATTTTTGGATGGTTTTGATGATGGATTCGATGTTGATGCCCTTGCGGGAAAGGTTGTCTGATAGGAATTTTAGTTGCTTTGCGTGGGTGGCTAGCTTTCCTTTGTTGGCTGTTGTTAGTTGTTTTTTTGTTAATTTCATGTTTTTTAAGTTTAGGAGCCTGCCTGCCTACCGCTTCGCTTTTTAGGAGTTAGGCAGGTTTAGGAGTTTAGGAGTTGAGAAGTTTAGAAGTTGAGGAGTTTAGGAGTTTATGGATCTCTTAGTGGTTCAAACAAATTTTCCCGCAGACCTGCCTACTGCTCGAAGGAAGGTAGGTTTTCGCAGATTTTTACCGCAGATTCTCGCAGATTTTTGCTATTAGCCACCTTAGTGTTCTTAGT
>JANTGI010000035.1 GCA_024762995.1 Saprospiraceae bacterium
TTCCACTAAATTTATTTTAGCAATCTTGAAAAAAAATATATATAAGAATATTGGTAAATTTTAGTAAAAAACTTTGTATTAAATGTGACAGATTGTTAAATTTGTGCGATATTTTGAGAAAACGTTAGGGCTTGGTAAGGCAGCGGGTCTATTTAAAGAATAACCTGTTGCTTTAGTAAACCGCAAGTAGATGAATATAATAGTATAAATTCACCTACTTGGACGTAGATTACATAAAACAAAAGTAACAATTCGACATGCATCATTTTGGCTAGACAGGGCTATATTTCTACTTCCCGAAACAGACGGGACGATCATTTTTTGGAAAACAGGGAGTTTAAGTGACAAAATCGGATTGTGTGTATAATAGTATTGAATCTTGGTTGGTTTTCACTTTCCTTTTTTGAAAAAATGATCTTCATCTATCCAAATATTATATCTGTTCTGATTCAAAACGATTCATGGAGAATAGTTACTTTTAAAAATTATTAAAAATGGAAAAATTTACCACTCTTACGGATGCTTTTAGTGAAAAGTTTGGCAATTCATTGCCGACTGTTCTTGGAGCATTATTGGTTTTGATTCTGGGATTCATTCTCGCAAAGATTGTCAAAGGGATTGTATTACGATTGATGAGGAAAACGAGTATTGACGAAAAATTAGAGGCTCGACTGCACACTCCTTTTAGGCTGGATAAGTTTGTCGCCAAGCTTGTCTATTACTTGGTGATTGTATTTACGCTTTTGGTCGTGTTGAATTTGATGGGCGCCAATAGTGTTCTCCAACCCCTCCAAACCATGTTGAATCGTTTTACGGGATTTTTGCCTAATATTCTTGGTGCCGGTATTATCGGCTTTGCAGGTTATATGATTGCTTCTATTGTGTCAGAGATGACCGGTTTTCTTTCCGAAAGGCTTGAAGCGTGGGGAGGAAGAATTGGGATGTCCACCGGGTCAATGAACCTGTCAAAGTTAGTAAAACAAATTGTATTCATCTTTGTCTTTGTACCTATCTTTATACTGGCCTTAGACACCTTGAAGATGGATGCTATTTCTAAGCCGGCCACAGAAATGTTGAGTACCTTCATGGCAGCTATCCCCAAAATAATAGCCGCCGTGATTATCCTAGGTGTCTTCTATGTTGTCGGAAAACTTATTGTAAACTTTCTTGTAGATTTGTTACACAATTTAGGCATAGACAACTATGCGACTACTATGGGCTTACAGTCTGTACTCGGAAATAGTAGCTTATCCGTCTTACTAGGTAAGGTCGCCATGTTTTTTATTATGTTTACCGGTGTCATTGCAGCGATTGATAAGCTTGATTTGGGTCAGGTGGAAACTATTTTGAATGACATCTTTGTTATTTCCGGAAGGGTCTTTTTTGGATTAATTATCTTGATAGGCGGGTTGGCCATCTCTCGTATTGCCACCAAGATGGTTGAACAGTCCAGTAACGGTGCTTTCTTTGTACCCATTGTCCGCTTTGCCATTATGGGTATTTTCTTGGCTTTTGCCTTGAATACCATGGGTATAGCGGAAAGTATTGTGAATCTGGCTTTTGGATTGACTTTGGGTGCGATTGCAGTAGCTTTTGCCCTTTCTTTTGGGCTGGGTGGACGAGAAGCAGCCGGCAAACAAATGGAATCATTTTTTGATAATCTTCGGAAGAAGAAGTAATACACATGATGGTTTGGGTCGGAAGCAAGTGGGCCTGTTTGAAAATCTCTCCGAGTATTTAAATAGGTCCACCTGCTTCATTAATTCAGGAAGTGCTCATTTCTTGCCTTTCTATTTATTTCCCTTGGTCGGGCTATGATCCGGCTGACGATTGGTCGTATCAATACATCATAAAAAAAACAATACTTATGCTTTCGAAATATTTTGGCAGCACCGAAGAAAAGACCGATTTTGCCATTGCTTTAGTGGTCATTGCCCTTGCGGGAATTTTGATTGGCTATTACTCCTTTTTTGATCAGACTGACCTATTTAGTCAATCTAAAGAGGACTTGGCTGTCGAGTTTCAATTAGATACATTAGATTTGGATGGGCACACTTTCATTGCCGTTGTACCGCCAAGTGAAAAGATTCCACCAATCAACCAACATTCCGGTAGTCAGGATGATGCAGTCATCGAAACCCCGTATCGGCGAGTAGATAGCCTTGCGGAAAATCAAACCAAAGTTGCCATGGACTCCAATAGGGTGGATGACGGCTTGGTTGGAGATGATACCGACAAAAATGAATTAGATGGTTCCGATTTAAAGGATACGGATGATGTGGGGATGGAAGATTCAACGACTGATTTGTTGGATTCTATCATTAATGAGCCCAATGAATCGGTAAAGGATACCGAGAGTAACTATTCGACCGACGTTGATACTTCCGTAAAAGAGTCGATAAAGCAAAGCGATACCGAAGAGACGGCAGTGAAGCCGACTAGCAAGCCTCAACCAAAGAAACGAAAATCAAAAATAAGAAGAGAAAGAAGAACCAAATGTATTGTTATTGTCGGTGCATATAACAATAAATCGAATATCAAAAAGTTAGTCGGGCGTTTGGATGCCGATGGTTATCCGGTGTTTAAGGTGCCTTATAAGGGATTAACTCGTGTCGGTGCTTATGTCGATTGTCAAAATAGTGCCTCTATTTTGACCAAGATACAAGCAAAATATACGCCTGATGCCTTTTTAATGAAAACAAAGTATTGATGGGTTAAATACAAGTGGGAAGGGTTGATTTTTAAATGGGTGGGAGACAAGCTTCGATAGCGGTCTTCACGTATTGGCTTTTATTGAATGTGAATTGTTATTGTTTTGGGTTAAGCAATTAATAAAAAAAAATTGTAATTTTATGCCTAGAATTGCTTGTTGAAAGCCAATTAACATCCCAAATTAACTTAGATTTACTATGAGTAGTGACCTACTTGCAAGGCTGAAATGCTATTTTATTCCTGTCATTTGGATATTTTTGGGCGTACTACCCCGGCAGGGGATTTCCCAAGCTTGTGATTCGCCTTTTGCGCAAGCACCTGATTCAATTTCGACGACATCTGCCAAGCTACATTGGATTTCTGCCGGCGCTGATACATTTGATATAGAGTTAATCGGTGCGGCAGATACCGCTATGTATGAGATTGCTATTGGTGATAGTTTTTTTTGGAGTGGATTGCTGCCGGCTACCAGTTATAAGTATCGGGTGCGTGCGGTTTGTAATGGAATGGTGAGTGATTGGTCTAATCAAATTTCTTTTTCTACACATCTGTCTAATCCGACTTCATGTGGTGCCCAATTGGAAATAGGGAATAATTCATGTAATTACAATAATCAATTTTATATTGATGTGGATGATGCCCCCGGACAAGAACTTGGGGGAGATGTCGTCCTTAAAGAAGTACGATTACTCATCGCTCATACTTATGACCAAGATTTAGAAATATCTTTGGTGGCTCCTGATGGAACGACTATTGTTTTGAGCGATAGAAACGGAGAAGAATACAACAACTATGGTAATCCTTATGATAGCACCTGCCAAGAGTTAGTGGTTTTTGCCGACGATTATTGTAGGCCCAGCATAAAGGATTTTGTCGCCACCGCCAATGATTCTACTAACTTTGTCGGTACCTTTCGCCCGGAAGAACCCTTGTCAACCATTAATGCTACCGCCATCGACCCCAACGGTGTTTGGAAATTAATCGTGTGCGATAATCAGATTAGTGATATTGGGACGCTCGAATATGTGGATTTAGTCTTTCTTCCTTTGGATTGTGCCTTGCCGGTCGCACCTAGCGCCGGGCAAATCGGTGGAGATTTTACGGAGATAGATTGGGACGTTAATAATTCATCCGACTCGGTATTTATTGAGTATGGCGTTTCAGATTTTGTGCCGGGAACCGAAAATATGCTTGGTGGCGGCGATACAATAGTGGGCATCTCCGGCGCATTGAGTCATGCGGTTTTGGTAAATTTGCTGCCTTCGACGACTTATTATGCGTACTTGCGTACAAAATGCGGCTCCGGTTATAGTCAAAATGTATGTTTTTACTTTACAACGGCCTGTGCCAACATATCTTTAGAGACAGATTTTGACGACTTATCATCATGCAATCCCAAGTGTAATGCCGCTTGTCCTTTGTCGGGTATCTGGCATAATCTCACCAATGATGGGAATGATTGGGTGGTCAGAGCCGGTAAGACCCCCTCGTTTAATACCGGTCCCAATTCGGATGTTTCCGGTAACGGTAAGTATATTTATACGGAGACTTCTTATCCTTGCGGAAGTGGTGCTTTAGCGGTTCTTCAATCCAACTGTATTTTCGTGGGAGATGATATTGCCAATAATTGTGCTTTTTCTTTTTATGCGCATATGAAAGGCAACCATATCGGTACCTTACGACTCTTGGCCGGATCCATCAATTCTAGCAATTGGGATACTTTGTGGACTCTTTCGGGTGCGCAGGGAAATGACTGGAACAAGTATTATATTGGATTGTCCGATTATGTAGGGGAGACTATTCAGTTACGATTTGAAGGAGTACGGGGCGGAAGTACGGGAGATATGGCTTTAGATGAATTGGTTTTTTATGGAAATACCTTGGATTTGGGTGCCGCCAATACTTATTATACCGATAGCGACGGGGATGGATACGGAGATGCCAATAATCCAAGAAATTTTTGTTCGAGCTCGCCGCCTTCGGGATTTGTGACTGATAGTACGGATTGTGATGATAGCAGGGATTGGATTCATCCTTTAGCTCCGGAGATAAAATGTAATCAAGTCGATGAAAACTGTAACGGGCCTTCTGACGACCAAGTTTTAGATAATCCGGTCGCCAATTCCATATTAAGTTTTTGCGAAAGCAACTCCTATACGCTTAGTCTCGATACTGCGCCATTTGGGCAATATTATTGGTATATTGATGGGTTGTTCGCCGGTTCGGGACAGAGTGTAAGTGTCTCCAATATATCAGATGGTCAACAGATTCAAGTCATGGATTCGGTAAACATAGCGGGCTACACTTGCAAAAGTGGCTTTACCACCATCGAAATGGAGATTTCTCCCAATCCTTTTATTGGGGAAGACACGGTAGTGGTACAATGCTCCGGACAGCCATTTGGGCTTTCTTCGATTGTGAATGAAGATACTTTGGGGCAAGGAGTCCTTACAAAGGTTTATGGTGCTTGGCCGCTTGTTAATGCCAACTTGATTACCACTGATTCTATCATTGCCGAAGACTATGGAACCATTTACTATCAATCCACGACTTCAAAAGGATGCTCGGATGTGAAGCAAGTCGATTTTCAGGTATTACCCACTCCGGATGTAGAGATTTTGCCTTTGGTCGATACTTTTGAATTGTGCCCGAATGAACTGACGGTATTACAAGCCGGTGTGGCTTCCGGTATCGCACCATTTTCTTATAGTTGGAGTAATGGCTTTAATTCGGAGATAGCGCTTGCGCAAATATCATCTTCTTTGGGGACTTACTCTTCTCTATCTGTAGAATTAACGGATAGTACCGGGTGTCGAGCAAGCGATACGGTATATATCGGTAATAATGCCAGCGTATCCGGTATTGAAATCCAAAATTTACAAGATGTTTCGACTTGTGGAGGAGGAGACGGCGGATTTGATGTGATTCCGCAAGGAGGAGTGCCGCCTTATGACATCTCTTGGAGTGGTCCGGTTTCGGGAGTGATGACCGGGGTAATGACTGCATCACTAAGTGGTTTGACGCAAGGCGCTTACCAAATCGGTATAAAAGATAGTTCTCCGGGTGGATGTTATGTGTCTTTTTCCGGTATTCTGATTAACTCGCCGGGCTTGGTGGTAAATCTTGATACGGTGATTGACATTTCGTGTTACGGATCGACGGATGGGGCGATTTCCTTGAATGTTGTGGGCAATAATCCGACTTATGCTTGGTCTGATTCCGTAAGTACCAAGGACCGAACTAATCTGTCTGCCGGATTGTATAGCGTAACCATTACCGATGCTAATTGTAGCCTGTCTTTTAATGATATAGAGGTAAAAGAACCGGATGTCCTTCAGATTTTTGTTGCGAATAAGCAGGATATTAGTTGTTATGGTGCGAATGATGGGGTTGTGGATTTGAATGTATTTGGAGGGGTGACTCCGTATGATTATCACTGGACAGCTCCGATGAATGTAACCGGGAGTGCCCAATCAGACTTGGTACCGGGAAGTTATTTTTGTGAAGTGGAAGATAATAACGGCTGTTTGATGGGACCCATCCAAGTGGATATTAATGAGCCTGATTCTTTAATGATAACCGCAGAATTGACCCCAATTGTGTGTCATGGAGAGCAGAATGGCGGGATTGTGGTTACTCCTTCGGGAGGGGTCGGAGATTATCTCTACGCTTGGGAAGACAGTCTGTTGGATGGACGAATTAATCAAGATTTAATGCCGGGAGACTATCTTTTTACTTTGACGGATGGCAACGGCTGTACGGCTACAGAGCTATTTACCCTGTCGGAACCACCGGAGATCCAATTAGATTCTATTGCTTACCAAAACTCAACTTGTTTGGGTATTTCCGATGGTTTTTTACAAGCATTTGGTACGGGTGGAACCGGAGATTTGACTTATCACTGGGAAGGTTTCCCGCAAGGGGCGCTCATCCAAAATCTAACCGCTGGCGCTTATCATTTGGTTATCGAAGATACCTTGGGCTGCCATTCGGATACCCTTTCGGCCAATTTATCCTATTCTAAGCATATTTTTGCTTATATAGACTCCATCCGTCCCGTTAGTTGTTATGGGGATTCAGATGGGTTTATTTCGGTATTTCCGGCAGGGGGAACGATGCCTTACCAGTATTTTTGGAGTAATAATACACAAGCCGAAGATTTATCGGGGGTGAGTGCCGGAATTTATGATCTGACCATTACGGATGCCGAAGGTTGTCGAAAAGAATTGGATAGTATGAAAGTGGATACACCGGATTCGTTAATCCTTGATTTGTTGGCAGATCCGGTACAATGTTATGGTGAATTGTCCGGGAGTGTCGTTGGGTATGTCCAAGGAGGAACACTACCGTACAAGTATCAATGGAATACGGGAGATACCCTGCAAAGCTTGGTGGGTATCGCTTCGGGTAGCTACTTGCTCACGGTGACAGATGCCCGGCAATGCCAGCAAATGGAAAGTGTTTTCGTGGGAGAACCGGACTCTATCATTGCGCAAGTACAGCATGTGGACATGGTGGCTTCTTGTACGCAAGCTTATTCGCCCGGGAGCATAAATGTGGATGTACAAGGAGGGATTGAGCCTTATGCCTTTGCTTGGAGTAATGGGGACACCGTGCAAAATATAAATGGTTTGGATACGGGGCAATATAGTTTGGTCATAACAGACATAAATGGATGTATAGCCAATGTAAAACCGGTCACGATTTATCATACAGATTCGGATTTTGAGATTATTCCCGTTTCCGTAAAAAATGTGCAATGTCACGGAGCAGATGATGGGGCTATTATTTTGGAAGGGATAGGAGGGACGATGCCGTATAATTTTAATTGGAGCAACGGAAATACGACTTCCAATAATTGGCTGGAAACACCCTTTGATACGATTTCTCAATTGGCAAACGGTCGTTATAATTTAACCATCACAGATGCCAAAGGTTGTACCGCGGTGTCCGACTCTGTATCCATTGTGGAGCCCCCTTTATTTCATGTAAATTTAGATTCAGTAAGGTATAATCCGTGTGGAACGAATATGGATGGCCAAATATTTACGACGGCTTCCGGAGGGGTAGGAGCGTATCATTATCTTTGGAATACCTTATCATTTGAAGAAGACCCTGATAGTTTGTCCGTCGGAGTTTATACGGTCACGGTTGTTGATGGGAATGACTGTCTGGCCACTTTGCCATCTCCGGTTGTATTGGAAAGCTTAGTCGATGATTTTGACATCTTTGTGGATACGGTGGTCCATCAGAATTGCAATAACTTGGGTTCGATTGCTATTTCTGTACCTTTTAGTGTAGTGGGAGCGCAGTATTTGTGGTCCAATGCGGACACTACCGAGGACATTCATAACTTGCTGCCCGGTTACTACTCTGTGACGGTGACGGATGCTTCGGGCTGCACCAATTCTTTGGATAGTATTGAAGTAACAGCTACACAAAATGCCATGAACATCGTCTTAGACTCCATTCACAATGTGTCCTGTTTTGGCGGAGCAGATGGTTTTATATCGGTTAATGTATCCAATGGAACGGCACCATTTTCCTATTATTGGAGTAATAATTCCACCGACTCCATGATGATAAGCGGATTAGAAGCCGGCATTTATTCCGTAACGGTAGAAGATAGTCATTCCTGCATTGTCATTTCAGGCGGGCTTCATATTGGCGAACCACTCCCTTTACAATATTCCGCTGATATTACGGACGCAATCATCACTCAGAACGGGCAAATCCAACTCGATGTAACAGGAGGGCTTCCGCCATTTCTTTTCCAGTGGGATGAAGCCGCTCATTCGCAAACTACCAATCCGGCTACCAATCTAGTACCTGGGGATTACTCGGTGACGGTTACCGACCACAATGGTTGTGAACTGGTCATTAATGATTTAACGGTTGGAGGCGTGGTCGGTACCGAGTCTCTTGGTGCGTCTTCTTTAAAAATATATCCCAATCCGACCGATGACTTCTTTTTTATAGATTATCCGGCAGGAGAGACGGTGCAGGTAGAGGTTATTTCTATTTTAGGGGTGCGGTATCGTCCGCGTGTCCGTCGAATGGGCGAGCAGTTGGAAGTATTTATTCCGGGATTGCCGGCCGGTATTTATCGGATAGAGCTTACGCAAAAAGGGGGCATACGGCGTGTGGGTTTGTTGAGTGTGGAGTAGGTTTGGCCTACGGACGCCCACCTGCAGCGGGCAGGCCCGCCTGCAGCGGGCAGGTTCAGTTTGTCCTTCGGACGTTCAATTTGTCTTTAAAATCTTCTAATTCCTTTCCCGGATCAACGCAAAATCAAAAGAGTGCGTGACAAATAATGGGGAACGCCATATGATTGACTCATAACACCATTGGGCCTGCCCGATGCAGGCGGATGCCAAAGGAAATGAACGCCAAAGGCAAATGAACAACCAGCCCGATGCAGGAGGGCGAACATATTAAACTTCCCACGTTATGTCACACACTCAAATCAAAATTGGCCTTTTCAAGGAAATCCACCTTGGGTTAAGCACTTGGCCATTGAAATGTAGGTTCAAAGACAAATATCATTCTATATTTGACGAAAGTCACCCCGCCGAAAAGGGAAATTCCCCTAAGTTGCGCTCAAATTTAGCGCACACGAATGATTCATCAGCATATCATAGCTCCCAAGAGTATCCTAGTAGTGGGGGGCTCCAATAATATTCACAAGCCGGGCGGGAAATTAGTTTATAACTTGATTCATGGGGATTTTCAGGGGCAATTGGCGGTCGTAAATCCCAAGGAAGATCTCGTTCAAGGGGTGAAGTCTTATCGAAGTATTGAGATTGTGCCAAAGTTTGATTTGGTATTTTTGGCTATTCCTGCGAAGCATTGTCTGGCAACTATCCAATATCTCGTCAAAACCCATGATACCAAAGCTTTCATTGTGATTTCTGCCGGATTTGGTGAAGTGACAGAAGCCGGCAAGGAAATAGAAGCCAAAATGGCCAAAGTCGTAGCGGATGCCGGTGGTACCTTAATCGGGCCCAATTGTATCGGCATTATCAATAAAAATTATCACGGTGTTTTTACGACACCTATTCCCAATTTATCGCAAGATGGCTGCGATTTAATTTCCAGTTCCGGTTCTACAGCCGTTTTTATCATGGAAAAAGCGGTTTCCGTGGGGTTAAGATTTTCGAGTGTCTATACGGTGGGAAATGCCGCTCAGATTTCTGTTGAAGATATTTTAGAGCATTTGGATGATGGCTTCAACCCCCAAACCAGTAGCCGGATTATTATGATTTATGTGGAGGATATACATGATCCCCAGAAGTTTTTGAAACACGCTCAATCACTTATCAAAAAAGGTTGTCGGATAGCGGCCATTAAAGCGGGTGCCACAGAAGCGGGCTCACGGGCTGCTTCTTCTCATACCGGTGCGATGGCTTCTTCGGACATGGTGGTTCGGGCATTATTTCGGAAAGCGGGTATCGTGTATTGCAGCAGTCGGGATGAGCTGATTACGGTGGCTTCGATATTTAAATATCCTCCCTTGGAAGGCCCCAACATTGCAGTCATTACTCATGCGGGCGGGACGGCGGTATTGTTGACAGATGCGCTGGAACGCGGTGGGTTGTCGGTGCCGCCCATCCCCAAAGATATTGGGGACGAGTTGAGTTCTTACTTGGATCCCGGGTCGTCAGTGATGAATCCAATTGATTTTTTGGCGACGGGTACTGCCGATCAACTAGGTATCATCATCGATTATGTGGAACACAAAATGGACTTTATTCAAGGCATGGTTGTGGTTTTTGGTAGCCCCGGATTGTTTAATGTCAAAAATGTCTATCAAGTCCTTAATGTCAAAATGGACGTGTGTACCAAACCTATTTTTCCTGTTTTGCCCTCCGTTATCAATGCCCATCAAGAGATAGATTATTTTACTTCTACCGGTAAGATTAATTTTCCGGATGAAGTGGGTTTGGGGATTGCTTTGGCGCAAGTCTATCAACGCTCGAAACCCAAAACCGCACCTATGGAATTGCCGGGTATTGAGAAACAAAAAATCCGGTCGATTATTGATACAAATCCCAAAGGCTTCTTATCCGTTGACCAAGTCTCAAGATTATTACATGCCATCGGGTTGCCGCAAGTCATTGAAAATCAAGCAAATGATATCGCCCAAGCAAAGAAAATGGCTCACCAAATCGGCTTCCCTATTGTCATGAAAGTAGTCGGGCCCATCCATAAAACCGACGTAGGGGGAGTAGCCATTAATATACAAAATGAAGCAGCGGTCACCTATCACTTTCAAGAACTAATGAAAATTAAAGATGCCACTGGTGTCCTTATCCAACCCATGCTTTCCGGCGTTGAATTATTCATCGGAGCCAAAAAGGAAGATCAGTATGGCCATTTGGTATTGTTTGGCTTGGGTGGCATCTTTGTAGAATTATTTAAGGATGTCCGCGCTGTTCTTTCTCCCTGTCATAAGGAGGAAATACACAGGCAATTGACTAAACTAAAAGGCTACAAACTGCTAAAAGGTTTTCGGGGGCAAGAAGGAATTGATATTGATTTATTTGTGGAGTATATTTTACGGGTTATTGCCTTAGTCGAAGCGGCACCGGAGATTCAAGAATTAGATATCAATCCATTATTTGGGCGGGGAAGGGAAATTCTGGTCGTGGATGCTCGGATCCGGCTGTGATTTTTATACCCCTTGTTTTCTAAAAAATTTCCAATCACTCCACCAAAAACTTCCCCATCATCCTACCTTCCCCATATTGAAGTTGGTAAATATACTGTCCGGCTGGAATGTGGGTTTTCTTTTGTAAATCAATTTCAGTGTGCAAGTGCCTGCGACCGAGCCATGACCTTTGCCAGATGGCTCTGCCCAGAACGTCAAAAATACGTAATTCTATTTTATCAGGATGGTTCCCAAATAATTCTATGTTAAAACGCCCATTATTAGGATTGGGGTAGATGCTGATAGCAAATTCATTTTCCGGGTTTAAGTTGCTAGTAATGAGCAAATTGCGACTAATGGTGTCACTTCCGCAATCATTAAAAGCCATTAAATTAATATTGTAAGAGCCGGTTCCTGCAAAGGTATGTGTCGGGCTAAAAGTAGTGTCCGTCACCCCATCTCCAAAATCCCACAAAAAATGAGTCGCATGTAGTGAAGTATTGACGGTGGTGATTTCCAAGCCTTCGATGGAAAATTGATACTCCGCCTTCGGTGCCGGCAGAACGGTCACAACCAGTGAGTCGGTCTTGTCTCCCAATGCACCACTTGCCGTCAATTGTACCGGAAAAACCCCGGCCGTATCATAAGTGACTAAGACATCAGCTTGGTCTGATTGGGCGGGCGTACCCCCCGAAAAAGTCCATGCTAGGCTAGTCGCATCTGTTGTTTGTGCATGATATTGTACTTGTAATGGCGCACAGCCTGATAGCGTGTCTGCGACAATATTCACCGCTAACAAGTCCCCGACAGTCACCATCTTGCACAGCGTGTCCGCAGCGTACTGGTTGCCCACAATCAGGCAGACTTCATAAGTGCCTGCTTGCGCAAAAAGATGTAAGGGGTGCTGCAATGAACTTGATTGCCCGTCCCCAAAGTCCCATCGGCTCATAATACGTCAAATCCACAAACTTTATTTCTAAAGGATTGGGGCGTCTGTCATAGCGCCAGTAGGCCAATGGATTGTTGTTGATGCCTAGGGTGTCACAAGACGAACCATCTATGGGGCCTAGGTAGTAGTTGGGGGATGAATTATTGCGGTTCATTCTAAAAATGGTTGGGTCATAATCCCAATTAACAAAATTAGTATCTAAAATAATAGATGTACTATCCGTGTAGGGCATCACATGAAATCGTTTCCATGATTGACCGCAATAGCCTAACTGTCCGGTGGGTAGATAAAATAAATTTTCAATGACTAAATAGTAATTTGCCAAGTCACTTGCTTGGTCCATCGAAAAAATAGTATCAATGGTCATCTTAGGGGTGGAAGCCCATAAATCAAACCGAAGTACACTGTTGCGATCAAGAATTGGTTTATTCAATTCACTATTGGTTAAAAACAAGTAGCGGTTATTGTCCGAAAAAGCAATACTATAAATAAAAGTAAAATTGTTATTAATGGGGTCAGAAACACTAGAAGTAATTTCAATAGGATTGCTCATTTGTCCGGTACAACGGTCGAAGTCATAGACCCAGCAACCGGTTCGGCTAGCCAAGGCTATTTTAGTGCCATCTTTTGAGACGGAGCGAATCCATGCTTCTGCATCATGAACGGGGCCGGGCATATTGATTTCCGGAAAGTTAAAATCAAGTTTGTCAGGAGACAGCAGTAATCGAATATAGGTATTGGAACCGGCCAATGTCGAAACAAACCACCAGTCTCGACCATTGGCGTGTCGTATGGGCCAGAAGGAAGTGTATCCCTTGGTGGAGTCCCGCAGCAAGATAGGTATATTTTTTTCAACAACCTCCCCCAAGCCATTTTTTTTGGATATATCAATTTTAGAAGCATATAGACTAGTCGTATGTGCGTCTAGCCAATACTCTCCTCCGAACTGCGTCAAATAATCTATATAGTAATAATTGTAAATGTTTGTATTGTTAAGGTCAGGTAGGATAAAACCATGATTATAGAAATCATGCCCCGCCCATGGTGCGTAAGCGCTTAAGGTAACTAAATTAGGAGGAAAAGAATCACCATTCATCATTAACTCTCCCAGTCTATTCATTAGGAGACGCCCGTTCGTATAAAACAGTAGCTCGCCTGTTTGGTCGTCATTCATGGTTGGACAAATGCCTTGACACTCCAAGTCTATTGATGTATTATTTACTTCGATTTTAGGAAACCCACTCTTATAATCCACACGTAATTGATGGTTTCCTCCATTTGGAAATAAGGACTCCCCATAATCCAAACATTATTTCTATTTTGTGCAAAAGTGACGTGTGTCAACAAAATAAAATATATGACTATTTTATTCATTTTGACTGTATTTATAAAGCAGGGAAGTCGGGTGACTTCCCTGCATGAAACATTAATATTTCCCGAACAGCTTTGTGCTTGAAGGTTGGATGTCAAAGTACTTCCCAAAAAGGAGGAAAAGAAAAATACCAACAGAATGCCTGTTTTTAGGAATTGGTTGGAGTTGGCCCAATAAAATTGGGGGGGGCAAAATTTACCAAATTAAATTTGTTCATAATATAAGTGTTTTTGATGCTTACATCTAGGAATAAGCATCGGTTGGAAAAATCAATAATACTAGCAATACATTATTCTTAATACCCAATATACCACAAATTCTATCTGTATTACTTTACAACCACTAAGATAGTGAATTTTTATTTAATGTTCAAGGAGGTACAGGGTATTTCTGGTATTAATAAATCTTTAGATGCAAGAGTAAAGGCATAATCTATCTGACACCGAAGGCCAAGAAGCTATTGCTGTCTTTACTTATTTTTGCCTATATTTACTGATGGCAATATATTTTGCGCAAGCAAAAGGATACATGGTCTAGGTAAGACGAAGTAAAAAAAAGGGACAAGCATTTCTGTTTGCCCCTTTTTATCGCAAGAAATTGTGGGTACCTTGGCAGTTACCTGCTCTTAAGGCTTCGCATCTGCTTTTTGAAAATCACCGGCTTTCACCATGATGAATTTTTCAGGTTTTACATATTTCTTCATTGCGGCGTTGATTTGGGTCGTAGTCAGGTTTTTGACTTGTTGCTCAAATTTTTTCGTCCAAAGCATGTCTTTTTTGACAAAAAGATTGGATTCAAGCGTACGACTAAGATTTCTGTCCGATGAGCGGTTGACTACTTGTTTTTGTAACCAACCAGACTTCGCCGCTTCCACTTCTTCGTCGGTAAAACCGTCTTTGAGCATTTTCGCGATTTCTTCGTTGTAGGCCTTTTCCAGTTTTTTGACGTTTTCGGGGGCGTAGATGGCGTAGGAGCCAAAGCCGCCCACTTGATCCAAATCACTACCATACAACCAAGAACCAACCCCGTAGCTCAACCCTTCCTTTTGTCTGATACGGGTAGCTAGTCGAGAGTTTAAGAATCCGCCACCGAGCATAAAATTACCCAAAGTCAAAGCGGGGTAGTCGGGATCGTTTTTGCTGAGTTTTAGATTTTGATTCACAAAAAACATGGCATTGGCCTTATCCGGTGTGTTGATGTTTTTATTGACAGGCTTGGCATCGTAGAATTTATTTTTTATCCGGTGATAAGGGGTAGGATTATTCCAATTGGATAATTCGTCGGAAAGGGTGTTTTTGATTTTACTTTCGTCAAAATCACCCACCACAGAAACGGTGGCATTGGAGCCGCCATAGAAATTTTTGTGGAATGCAACGGCGTCTTCTAATTGAGCGCCTTTGTATGCCGCAATATCCTCTTCAAAACTACTGACGTATCTAGGGTCATCCTTAGGGTAGGGGGCAGTGGATAATTTTTGGATTTCATAATTGGCAATAGCTTGTGGATCAGACTGTTGTGATTCGATTTGCGCCAAATCTTCTTGGATGAGCTTGTCAAATTCTTCCTTGGGGAAAGCCGGATTTTTTAGGAGGTCAAAGACCAATTGAAGCGTCTCATCCAAAAACTCATTTTCGGTTTCAATGGATACGGTTACTCCGGAATATCCTCCATAAAAGCGAACTCTGGCTTTGAGTGCATCCAATTTGTCTTGGATTTGTTGACGGGTCATGGTTTTGGTTCCCTTATTCAGCATATCGGCGGTGATTTCGGCGGCGGTGGCTTTTCCCGCAAGGGATTTCAAACTACCATATCTTAATTTTATCCTGGCCGTCACGGAATTACCCCTATTTTCTTTTTTGAGCAAGGCAATTTGGGCTCCGTTATTCAGTTGGACTTTTTTCGTCCGATGTTGGATATTTTCAGGTGAAGGATCAAAGGCTTCGCCGGCGGCAATCTCTTTCCGTCCTTTATAGTTTTTGACCAAATCTTCGACATTGGGCGCTTCGGGAATGATCGCTCTGTCGGGATTTTGTGTGGGCACAAAAATACCCAGCGTGCGGTTGGAAGGCTTGAGATATTTTTTGGCGACATTATATACATCGTCCGGTGTCACCTTTTCGATGGCATCCCGATATAAAAAAAGTAGTCTCCAATCTCCCTGAGCGATGTAGCCACTCATATAGACTCCAATCCTATTGGCATCATTGAAGTTTAGATTCCAATGCTTTAAAATATTCTTTTTAGCACGTTCGACTTCTTCTTTTGTAGGTGGCTTGTTGACGACATCATCCAAGGTGGCCAGCAAGGTTTTTTGAGCATCATGAACATCTTTATTTTTACGAACATCGGCATTAAAGTACAGATAACTCGGTTCTTTGAGTGCCGGAGCAAAACCCCAAATACCGGAAGATTTTTCTGTCTCGACGAGTGCCTTGTATAGTCGTCCGGATGGCTCATCCGTCATGAATTGTTCCAAGACCCGGACCGCAGCAAAATCAGGATGTGTTCCAGCCGGTACGTGGTAAGCGCAAGAAGCCACTTGCAGGTCTCCGACACGTTGCAAGGTGACGGAGCGCTCGCCGTCTTGTGCGGGCTCTCGTGTATAGGTGTTGTATAACGGAACTTCCCTTGTCGGTTTTGGAATGGGACTAAAATATTTATCAATAAGTTTTAGCGTTTTGGCGGGGTCAATTTTTCCGGCAACGAGTAAAACGGCATTGTCCGGTTGATAATATTTGTGGTAAAACGCCTGAAGTCTTTCAATCGGTACATCTTCAATATCAGACCGAGCTCCGATGGTACTTTGCCCGTAATTGTGCCAAAGAAAAGCCGTAGAAATCACTCTTTCATAAAGAATGCTGCCCGGGTCATTTTCGCCCATTTCAAACTCATTTCTGACGACGGTCATTTCCGTTTCTAAATCTTTTTTGGCAATGTAGGAATTAATCATCCGGTCTGCTTCCAGGTCAAGTGCCCAATTTAGGTTTTCATCGGAAGCAGAAAAGGACTCAAAGTAGTTGGTTCGGTCATACCAGGTCGTTCCATTGGGGCTTGCCCCGTGTTCGGTGAGTTCAGACGGAATGTCTTTGTGATTTGGCGTTCCTTTAAAGACCATGTGCTCCAGTAGGTGGGCCATGCCGGTTTCTCCGTATCCTTCATGTCTTGAGCCTACAAGATAGGTGATATTTACGGTGATTTTGGGTTTGGATTGATCGGGGAAGAGTAGGACACGAAGCCCGTTTTTTAATTGGTATTCGGTGATGCCTTCGACGGTGCTCTTTTTTTGGATTCCGGCGGGGAGAGATTGGGCTTGCGCCAAAAAGGGAACGCACCACAAGGAAAAGACCAAGATAAATGCGCTAAGGGTGAGTTTAGTTTTCATAATTTGAATGGGTTTGGTGTGATAAAATGGTTCTTTTTTGGGCAGATTTACTTGCTTCAATCCGGAACTAGTGTACCAAAAGTGGCTGAAAATTGTCGCCTTTTTACTTTTTTAGCGAAAGCAAAAAGATACTAGACGTAATTGTCTGACCTGCCGTTTTTTTTAAAACCTATACCGTCTAAGTTTATTGCTACTCACCGGTATTTTAAGAAATCCATCCTACAATGATATATCCGAAGGAACGGCGGCACCAAAATAGTTGCCAATTTAAAGTAGTGTTTCATGATCAAGGACATGGTTATCTGCCAAAGGTTGCTTGGAATTTTCAACATTTTGTCTTCAAACCGACCATTGGAGCTTCCCGCTAAAAAAAAGTTGTCATCCCGTAGAATTTGTTGTAGCTTTGAAGAAAAATTGAACAATGGAAAAGAATCAAGAAATTAAGACCAAAGTCATCGAAATCTATAGCGAAATTGCCAATCAATCTAAAACCGAAAATGCCAATTCTTGCTGTGGAGTAGGAGGGTGTAGTACGGTCGATCATGAAGTTTTTGCTGAAGATTACAGTAAGGTAAAAGGATACGTCAGTGATGCAGACTTAGGGCTCGGTTGCGGGATTCCGACAGAATTTGCACAGATAAAGGCCGGGGATGTGGTCTTAGATTTGGGCTCCGGAGCCGGAAATGATTGCTTCGTTGCTCGTGAAATCACGGGGCCTTCCGGCAAAGTCATCGGCGTGGATATGACTCCCGTAATGATTCAAAAAGCACGGAAAAATGCCGAAAAACTACAATTCAATAATGTGGAGTTTAGGCATGGAGAAATTGAAAACCTGCCGGTCAATGATTGTACGGTGGATGTCATTGTCAGTAATTGTGTGCTTAATTTGGTGCCGGACAAAGAAAAAGCCTTTCAAGAAATGTATCGAGTTCTCCAACCGGAAGGTCATTTTTCGGTATCTGATGTCGTCTTAAAGGGTGATTTACCGCCTGCCTTAAAACATGATGCAGAGATGTACGCCGGATGTGTGTCCGGAGCCATTCAATTGGATAAGTATATGGGGCTGCTGGAGAAGGTGGGATTTGAGCATCTGTCTATCCAGAAGGAAAAAGTGACTATTTTGCCGGATGAGATTCTTGAAAAATACTTGAACAAAGAAGAAATCAACTTGTATAAACAGGGAGAATTTGGTATTTTAAGCATCACGGTTTATGGCAAAAAAGGGAGTACTTGTTGCTGTTAGATGATTTAAGTTTCGGCCTGCCTGGCGCAGCGTAGGCTATGGTGTTAGGCAGACAGGTATAGCGGTGTAGCGATATATCGGTCTAACGGTATCATATGTATTGGTTGGAGCCTTTAGGTGAATGTGTCCGATTAAAATATCTGTTTTCAACTTTTTTTTGTCAAAAATCGGGGAGTCGCAAGAGCCGGCGGGTTTCCGGATTAAAAACCTTCACCATTGGATAGAATAAAATGGGATGTGGATGGGATGTCATGCGTTAATTGCGCCCAATCCATTGTTAATTATTTAGAAGAATCTCAATTGGATGATATTCATGTGGATTTTGCGACCGGAAAAGTGGCTTTTACACTCAATGAAAATTCTCCGAGTTTGGAGTCCCTAAACAAGGGGTTGCAACGTATTGGTTATCAGGTTATTTCAAAAGATTCTAAGCCCAAGTATTGGACCTTAGAGCGAAAGCTCATTCTTTCAGCTATCCTTACAATTCCACTGGTTTTGGGTCATTTTTTGATGATGGGTGGGGTGACATTGGGCTTTTTGGGCAATCCTTATGTCCAATTTGCTTTGGCCTTGCCGGTGATTGTCATTGGTTTAAACCACTTTGGCAAAAGTGCAATCGGCTCCTTGCGCGGAGGCGTACCGAATATGGATGTCTTGGTTTTTGTGGGTGGATTGGCGGCGACGGTTTATAGTTTGGTCGGATTGGTTTTGCACGAACCGGATTATATTTTCTTTGAGACGGCGGCTTCGATATTTACATTGGTTTTATTTGGTAATTACTTGGAGCATCGCTCGGTAAAACAAACGACGACGGCTTTGTCCGCCTTGCAAGACTTAGTGCCGGCTAAGGCCAAGAAACTCATGCCGTCAGGAGCCATCGTCGAAATAGAAACAGATGACATCCAACTTGGGGACATTATCCAAGTCAACGAAGGGGATCGTATCGCCTGTGATGGTAAAATTGTGCAGGGTTTTGGAGCTATTGATGAATCGATGATTACCGGGGAGAGTTTGCCTGTTGAAAAATCAGTCGGGCAAAAAACTTTTGGTGGGACGATTTTGCTGCAAGGCAATATTCAAGTAAAAGCAATGGCGGTGGCCGATAATTCCCTTTTGGGAAAGATTATTGATTTAGTAGAAAAGGCCCAAAATGACAAACCCCCTATTCAGCGTTTAGCGGATAAGATTAGTGCCATTTTTGTGCCGGTGGTTATCTCGATTGCCTTACTCACTTTTTTTATTTCTTGGCTTGCCTTTGATATTTCTGTGACGCAAGCGTTGATCAATAGTATTGCGGTGTTGGTTATTTCCTGTCCGTGTGCGATGGGTTTGGCGACTCCGACGGCGGTCATGGTCGGAGTGGGGCGAATGGCGCAGCAAGGTATCGTCATCAAGGGTGGGCAAACCGTCGAAGCCATCAAAGATATTAAGAATATTGTTTTTGATAAAACGGGTACGTTAACGACCGGTAAGTTTAAGATTGAAAATATCAATTATTTGGACCATGAAAAGGAACGTATCCATCAGATAATCAATGATTTAGAATCTAAGTCATCACATCCCCTGGCCTGGAGTCTCCTTGCGGAAATAAAGAAGTTATCTCCAAATATTTCTCCTTTAAACCTTCATGTTCAAGAGAAAAAAGGGGTAGGTATTCAAGGGACAGATGGTGACGGAAGGGTTTTTCAAATCGGTTCACAACGCATTTTGGCGCAAGCTCCCGAAGAAAAGCATGACTTGTACCTTACGGAAAATGGTCATGTAATCGCAACTATTGATTTAGCGGATGACCTGAAAGCGGGCGCCAAGGAAACGGTTGATTTTTTTCATAGACAAGGCATAGAAGTGATTATGCTAAGTGGGGACAGGATGGAAAAGGTCGAACAAGTCGCTCAAAAACTCGGAATAAAAACTTATTTTGCTGAGCAATTGCCTCAAGAGAAATTGGAAAAAATAGGGGAATTGTCTTCTCACCATCCGACAGCAATGGTGGGAGATGGCATCAATGATGCACCGGCTTTGGCGAAAGCAAGTTTAGGCATCTCCATGGGTCAAGCATCTGCAGTGGCCATAGATTCGGCGCAGGTCATCTTGCTCAACGACCATTTATCTTCCCTTGAAAAGGCATTTCGGATTGGGAATAGTACGGTAAAGACCATTAGAGAGAATCTTTTTTGGGCATTTGCCTACAATGTGGTGGCCATTCCTATTGCGGCCATGGGTTATCTGAATCCTATGTTGGGGGCGATGTTTATGGCCTTTTCGGATGTAGTGGTGATTGGTAATTCGCTGCGTTTGAAGCGTCGCCGAATATGATATCGGAGATGTAGCATCCTTTCAATAGGTAATTTGTACCATACGAACGTTTATCCGATACACCGTAAAACTAGGGGTAGAGACCTCATTATAAAGATACTCGAATATCTATATCCATTCGCCTGAGCCAGGTCAATTGGCGTTTGGCATATCGCCTAGAGTTTTGTTGAATTAACTCAATGGCTCGGTCGAGACTTATATCTCCGTCAAAATACTGAAATAATTCTCGGTATCCGACAGTTTGTGTGGCATTTAAATGCCTAAAGGCGTACCATTTTTTGGCTTCTTTGACTAGGCCGGCGTTTTGCATGAGTAAAACACGTCGATTTATACGATCGTATAATTCACTTCTTTCTCTTTCCAAAAGAATGGTTGTCGTGGTAAAGAACCTGTCTTTAGGTTTGTTTTTCCGAAAGGCAGAAAAGGGTCGGCCTGTCGCACGAATGAACTCTAAAGCCCGAATGATTCGTCTTGGATTGTGTTTGTCAACGATTTTTGCGTAAGCAGGATCATTTTCTTCCAACTCCAAAATAAGGGGCCGGAGTCCATCATCTTGGTGGATTTGGTTTAGCTGTTGTCGTATGGTGGGATCAATTGGTGGAAACTCATCCAGCCCTTTGACGACCGCATCAATATACAAACCTGTGCCACCTGCCAGAATAACCGTTTGATGTTTTTTGAATAATTTTTTCAGCAGATGAAGGGTCTCGCGCTCAAATTGTCCGGCACTATAACCATCTTTGGGGTCTATATGACCAATAAAATAATGTGGCACCCCTTCCATTTCCTCCTTGCTTGGTTGGGCCGTTGCTATCGGCATACCTGCATAGGCCTGACGGCTATCTGCGGAGATAATGACCGTTTTAAGCTGTTTGGCTAAGGAAATAGCATAACTTGTCTTACCGACTGCCGTAGGCCCGGCAATCACTAGAAGGGTAGGGCGTTGGCTCAAAACAAATTCTCAATTACATAGTATGTACCTGCACCTGCTAAATAGCCGATTAAAGCCAAGTAGGAAATCTTTTTCAAGTACCACATAAAATCTATTTTCAAGATACCCATAATGGCGACTCCTGCTGCGGAACCAATAATCAATACACTACCACCTGTACCGGCACAATAAGCCAAAAATTCCCAAAATAAATGATCCGTAGGGAATATGTCCATGGAGTACATACCCATCGCTCCGGCCACCAATGGTACATTATCAACGACAGAAGACAAAAGACCAATCAATATGTTGATGATGTAAATATTGCCACTAAATGCCTTATCTAAAGCGTGGGCCATGATGTCCAAATGCCCGGCGGTCTGTAATCCGGCTACTGCCAATAAGATACCCAAGAAAAATAAAACACTAGGTACGTCCACTTCTCTAAGTGTCCCGACTACCGTCAAATGACTAAAGTGCTCATCATTTTTCTTTCTATGTAAGATTTCTGTGGTTACCCAAAGTGCGCCCAAACCCAGTAATATACCCATGAAAGGCGGTAAGTGCGTGAACGTCTTAAATATCGGTACAAATAATAAAGCCCCCACACCCATAAAAAAGACGATCTTTTTATCTCGTTCCGGTACCGGAGCATGCTTAAAGACGTGCTCTCTTTCTTTCGGTGGATGTACTTCTCCTTTTGTCGTAAGACTAACTATCAGTAAGGGTACAGCAATGGCAATCAAACTTGGAAGGAAGATACCTATAATTATCTTTGCGGCTGTAATCTGTCCGCCTATCCAAAGCATAATAGTGGTCACATCACCTATTGGTGACCATGCCCCACCGGCATTGGCAGCAATAACAATGAGTCCGCCAATAAACCATAAATCTTGCTTGTCTCCGACCAATTTTTTTATCAATGCAGCCATGACAATCGAAGTGGTTAAATTGTCGAGTACTGCCGAGAAAAAGAAGGTAATCATCGCTAAAATCCAGATGAGCTTCACCTTATTAGTGGTTTTGATGCGGTCGGTAATGATGGAAAAGCCTTGATGGGCATCTATGAGCTCTACAATCGTCATCGCACCCAATAAGAAAAATAGGATACTGCCTATATCTGCCAAGTGTTCCATCAAATGATGTTCGATATAATGCGTCAATCCTTCTGCACCTTCATGTGTCATGGCATCAGTACCGGCAAATATGGTCTCCTTCCCCAATACCATCGCCGTCCATACTAAAACTCCGGTCAAAAGGGCTGCGGCCGCCTTGTCTATATGAATAGTATGCTCAAAAGCAATGGCCAAATAACCTAAAATGAAAACAAAAAGCATGAACATGAACATAAGGCTAGCGTTTTTTTGGCTTCGAATGAACTTTTTTGATTTAACTAGTCGAAGTCGTTATTTTTTATGGTAATTACTCAAACAACAGTAATTTGAAGAAAGTAAATAACTTTATACGTCCAAAAAACCGTGATGAGTGGTTACTTTTTTTAAGAAAAGCAAATGTAAAAATTTTAAAATAAAGCAAGTAACAATAGTTATTTTTTTTTAATGATTATTTTGCAACCTTTCGGAATGTAACCTTAACTTACTCTATCTCGTTGATAATGAGCACTATTGGGTAATTGAGTGTCAAATGAGATGCGCTGATTGCTCACTTTTGAAGAAGGTTGGGGCAGAAAATTGGTTTGTTTTAATTTTTTTTCATACCTTGCCGTCGAAAAGAAACATTAGAACTCCTTATGGAAGATACGTTTTTAGGGGCAGCCCGCAAAATGCTGCGTGCTGCCAAAAAAAGCTTGAAGGAATTTCCTTCAAAATTGACAAAGAAGAATGCACTTAGCTTGGTGCATCGTGCCAAAAAGAATAAAAAGGTTAAATGGACTGCTGCAATAGGTATTTGTACTATTGGTTTAGTTAGTTTTTGGCCTGAATCGGCGAAGCAAATTCCGGCAACATCGTCGCCTACAAAGACCGCAGAAAAAGTAGCGGACAAGATGTATTATGGGATGGTGGCTAATGATCTGTGTATTGATGAATATCTCATTAAAAGCGGGGAGACCTTATCCGGCATCTTGGATCAGCATGGTATCCCCGGCAAAAAAGTGGAGTCCATAGTGTCGGCTTGCGCCAAAAAATTTGATTTAAGGTCTATTCGTCCGGGGCAAATGTTGGCTTTTGCTTATGATTCGGGGGATGATTTGCCTAGTCACTTAATATTCCGTCCGGATATTTACCATTATTACAATGTGGATTTTAAGGACTCTGTTGTTGTTGCAGAAACCATTAAGCCGGTTAAATTAGTGCACAAGGAAGCTTCGGGAGTCATTGAGTCCAATCTATGGAATGCGATGAAAACATCGGGAGCCAGTGATGAATTAGCGGATTATTTAGGAGATGTGTTGGCTTGGACCGTTGATTTTTATCATGTTTACCGCGGCGATGAGTTTAAGATACTATATACTGAAAAACAAATTGATGGCAAGCCGGTAGGCGTAAAAAGCATTGAAGCGGCCTATTACAAGCAATTGGATATGCCCTATTACGTATTTAAGTACGATAATGACAAGTATAACAATGAGTATTATGACGAAGAAGGTCGTCCGGCACGTCGCGCTTTTTTGAAAGCACCGGTGAAGTACTCTCGTATTTCTTCACGATTCAGTCGTCATCGTTTCCATCCTGTCTTAAAGCGCAGAAAAGCCCATTTAGGTACTGATTTTGCGGCACCTAGGGGAACTCCTGTTTTTGCGACCGCCAATGGAGTCGTGACCAGAGCCGGTTTTACACGGGGAAATGGTAATTTTGTGAAGATAAAGCACAATAAGATATATTCAACTCAGTACTTGCATTTTACACGTATTGCTAAAGGGATACGTCCCGGAGTCGCCGTGAAGCAAGGGCAAACAATCGGTTACGTTGGTTCTACCGGTTTGGCTACAGGGCCGCATGTGTGCTATCGGTTCTGGAAAAATGGACGACAAGTAGATCCACTCCGACAAAAATTACCTGCCCCACCACCTATGGCTAAAGAAGATTTGCCGACTTACATGGTGTATATGGACTCGGTAAAGACGATTTTGGATAAAGTACCTATTACCAAGCCGTCTGCTCAACCGGATGTGATTACCGCAGCGGTCAAGCCTTAACAGTATTGGTGTAAATAAGTGCCGTGTGTAAAACTTATTGTAAGTTTTCCCGGTCTTTACAAAGCTTTGGTGGGCGAAATTTTACCCATTCTTTTCCAATAGCTTGCGCAAAAAACGTATTTCTTCTCTGAGATGGTTATTTTCTCTTTGATAAACTTCTTCTAATTTTTTAGAAAACTGTTGGAATAGGTCGCTACAGTTTTTCTCTTTAGGTTGGTTGGTTGGTTGGTTGGTTGGGCCAAGCTATCAAAAATTTGATTGACATCGAATTCAAAAAGCTTTGTAGGGGCAATCTGTAGAATCTCTGCAATTTTATGGATACGCTCCATGGGGATTTTTACATATCCTAGTTCAATTTTACTATAATTATTCTGCGACATGTGTAGTTGGCTTGCCATGTATTGTTGGGAAAACCCTTTTAATTCACGGACTTTTCTAATTTTTGTACCAATCTCCTTCATATTAAAATTTTATCTTGGGTGTAAAATTACAACAAAAATCATACATTTACAACCAAATTGGAGTGGTTTATTCATAAAAACACCTATTTCTTTGCTTTTGTTATAACAATTACACGTAAAATTTCATTACAATCTGAATTCCAATAATTGTACTAATTTTTCAATTAATGCGATGAACAAAATAGGGTTGAATATACCTAATACGCATGGTCAATGGCCTAATGGGGGCGGAAGCAACCCAGGCGATCTTGGTGAAGATGTTCGAGTTCTTTCCTCTGGAACAGTTGAAACAAATCCTGGTAATTCACCGTTATCATCTTGTAATTAAAATCTCGACATGAAAAAAATGGTTATCCTACTAGTACTTATTGGAATAATTCTTATTTCTAATATTGTCCCTAAAGTGAATATTGGAGAAAGGTTCCTGTATAGCACTAAAAATGATGACTTTCAATATACCTTTATTCCTTCAAAGGGTGGAGAATTGGAGCAACTTAATTTCCGCTTTGCCCAATTTAGTGACACATTATCACAACAAGAAACCTTGTACCGAAGATTTGATCGTAAATGGTGGAAATTCTGGTATTGGGGAGATTACCTGTTTAATCCTAAATGGAAGTATCCATATTTGAAGCCGGATACGGTGAAATAGTATCACAGCAATGAATGATTAAAAGGGCTACTCGAATGAGTAGCCTTTCTTTGGTCCGTCGGGAGAATCATTGGCTGTATGAAGTGCTTATCTAAAAAAATGTAGGTTTTATCTTTTTTGCCGAAAGGCTTACCATCCTACCGGTACGCACCAAGCCAATAATAAAGCCACCATCAATAAAACCAGAAGCCCACAGTTCACTCGTCAGACTTACACGAATCAAACAACATGTTTTAACCTACATATTCCAAAATAATTCGTACCTTGCACATATCATAACATGCTGGAATAGAACTAATTGCGAATTTATGTGCTACAAGTGATGTGATAGTAAAATATCAAAGTTCAAGTGTTGATATGGAAACAGGCGATGGGGCCACACTTTGTTTTATTGCAAAAAATAACCACTTTGATGTTAGTGATAAAAACTTGTTCGAAAAGATTAAGCAGCATTGCCAAAATGATGAAGCTTGCCAAAATGATGTTTTTGATTGTCTTAGCAAATTGGACCAGTACCAGACAGAAAATGATGTTACGATTAATGAAGAAATGATTGATCAAATTGTTTTTGAGAGTAATATTTGTGGGAATGCTAATTTTAATCGTTTAGTGGCCATTAAAATTCTTCAGATTGAACTTGGCTTTGATGATGATGTGGCGGCTTATTTGTTGGCGAATGCTCCATCGGGTTGTAATCAGACTTGTATGTTGGAGTTAGCTGTCGCAAGCATCCTTGGTGATGGTGGTGAAGCTACAATTGATTACTCGCTAACTTCTAGTAATGCACTTGTTTTTAGCAACTTTTGGGACTTCCAAACCTTTCTTACAAATCCAGTTTCTTCTTTGTCAGGGACAACCAGCAATATAGGAAATGGTATTTTTAGGACAACGGTGCAAATGGAGTATTTAGATGAATATTGGCCTTTTAATTATGGAGTTTTTGCATTAATAGATTCAAAACTGGAAGAAGGAAACAGTCAATATGAACTTGATGCAATAGAGTCATCCCCATACGGGTTTATGCCTTTGTGGGATTGGAGTCAAATAGGTAGTGGAATCGATATGGGAAACGAAAACATAGGAGTTTTAGACTTAGGTAGGATGCTTAGGATTGATGGCGAAATGAAATTAGGGATAATTATCGCAGATAACCCTTTCGCTGTGAAGATTTCAGGAAGTTTTTCATTACTTATCAATAGAAAAACAGGTGAGTTTATTGAGTCAGAATGGAAACCGAACGATTGATTTCGTGTTAAATACTAAACTAATGAATATGAATGCTTTTGTTTTAGATGGCTTTAGAGCTTTTTCGATTTCTCCAAGTCTTGTTCTTTATGTGTTAATAATTCCACTTATCTGGGTGATTTATAAGTTTGTAAAGGTTTTACTACTTATTGAAAAGGAATTAAAAAGGCGGAATAGGATGAAATAAATAACAAAGCCAGTATTAGATTTCATGGCCAAATATTCACCCAGTATTGCTGTATTCACCAAAGTGATTGGATATAATTGATTGATTGAGTTAAATCAATGGTTCGGTAAAAATTAGGCGGCAATTTTGCCGATTTTTCGGACTTGTTCTCGCAACGGACTCATTTTTTGGCTATTATGCTTCAAATCTGAG
>JANTGI010000036.1 GCA_024762995.1 Saprospiraceae bacterium
CAAAAAACTTTTCAGAAAAGAGACCAAACCCTTTCTTTACTTGGCTTAGTTACAAGTCATGTGCAATTACTATTTGGACTAGGCGTCTATTTTGTTTCCAATGGCTATCACGCCCTTAAAGCCCATGGTATGAAACATGTCATGTCTGAAAGTAGCTTGCGCAATCAAGTGATGGAACATCCATTGACCATGCTCATCGCTATTATTCTCATCACGGTCGGATACTCCAAACATAAACGCCTAACTAACGATAAAGCAAAGTTTAAGACCATTGCTATTTATTATGGTATTGGGCTGTTATTGATTCTTGCCAAGATTCCTTGGGGGGATTGGCTTTAGGCCTTTGTCAAGACTTGGCATGACCGGAGAATTGGTGGCTATAGGGGGTAAATTCGTTGAATACTTGCCTTTTTATCATGTGGCTAGACATCATCAGACTCTAACAATAATCTGATTTTTTTGGGTAATCCCTTGACCACTAAATCATAGGAGTGGTCTATAAGGCTTTTGGCCAAAGCATCGTCCAATGCTTCTATCTCTACGGTATTCCAGTGTTTTTTATTCATGTGATAACCCGGTCGTATTAAATCGCCATACTCTTCACGAAGTTCTAGGGCATAATCCGGCTGGCATTTAAGATTGGCGGAGCAAGTTTCGTTATTTATTCCGGTCAAACAAAAAAGTTTTTCCATTACTTTAAAGACCAAGGTGTCTTCCCCAAAAGGAAAGCCTTCAGTCACTCCTTTTTTTGCCAAGCAATAATCTCTAAGTTCTTCTATGTTCATATTTTGTTTTTGGGGATGTTGTACCCACAGATTGCGGCTATACTCCATTAAATCGCCCCGACCAACTTAGGCAACCAAAGGCTCAATTCCGGCACATAAGTGACCAAAAGCAAGACAATAATCATTGCCACAAATATAGGAATTAAAGGTCGAATGACCTTTTCTATTTTAACATTGGCGACACTGCATCCTATAAAAAGCACCGAGCCGACCGGTGGCGTACACAAACCGATACTTAAATTCATGATCAACATGATACCAAAATGTATCGGATTAATGCCCAATTGCTGCGTGACAATCGGCAAAAATATCGGAGTAAATATCAATATCGCCGGGGTCATATCCATAAAAGTCCCTACCACCAACAAAATAACATTGATGATAATCAAAATAACAATGGGATTGTCGCTGATATTTAGCAAAGCGGAGCTGACTGTTTGGGGGATATTTTCATAAGCCATTATCCACGAAAGCCCAATACTAGTACTCACCAAGAACAACACAATAGCCGTCGTCTTCACAGATTGCAGCAGGACATCCGGCAAATCTTTTACCGCCATCTCCTTATAAATCAAAGCCAAAATCAACGCGTACAAAACGGCAATTGCAGATGCTTCCGTTGCCGTAAAATAACCCGCTACAATGCCCCCGATGACTAAAACCAACATCATTAAACTCGGTACCGCTCGCCAAAATTTATGCAGAGCATCTTTGGCTCGTGAGCGATTAGCATAAGTCATCCCTAAGAAAATAATGGCTAAGACACCGATATTCAGCCACTTGCGTGAAACAGCAGGTGCATAGGTCTGAATGCTATAAAAAATCCCGATTATCAGCAAAATACCCCCAAGTATCTTGACCAAATTACCAATGGCAGCACCAATCCCTTTTTGCTTATAAATCAACATCGACATCGCCATCAACATAATCACCAAGCCCGTCAAAATCCCCGGGATATATCCGGCTATAAACAATGCACTAATCGACACCCCACCACTTGCTAACGAATAGACAATCAACACGTTAGACGGCGGAATAGATAAACCGGTAGTGGATGATGTAATATTGACAGCCGCACTGAAATTCTCATCATATCCTTCCTTTTTCATCTCCGGTCCCATGATGCTTCCAATCGCCGAAGCAGAAGCTGCTGCAGACCCCGAAATCGCTCCAAACAGCATATTGGAAAAGACATTGACAAAGGCTAAGCCCCCCGTGGTTTTGCCGACCATGACCTTGGCTAATTCAACCAATCGGAGCGCTATCCCCCCCTTGTTCATGATGTTTCCCGCCAGAATAAAAAATGGAATCGCTAACAAAGAAAAACTGTCTAATCCGCTCGCCATCCGCTGGGCATAGGTGGCAAACGCCGGCACCGTCGCGATACTGACCAACATCGTCAAAATCCCGGAGATGCCTATACTGTATGCTATCGGGACGCCTATGGCTATCAAGACGAAAAAGGTTATTATTAAGATGATTATTCCTGTGGCCATTGTTTTTTTTAAGTTTAGGAGTTTAGGAGCTTGCCTGCCTACCGCTTCGCTTTTTAGGCGTCAGGCAGGTTGAGAAGTTTAGACATTCGCTTCGCTCATTGGTTTTATAGTTTTTCATTCGCTTCGCTCATTAGTTTTTTTCTTTTTTTTCTTTAGTTGATGCGCTCATTTCATTTTTTTGAACCACTCATAACACTAAGGACACTAAGAACCCAAAACCCGAAACTTTACAAACTTCCTTCTGCGTACACGAATAGCTAAAATCTGCGTATACCTACCTTCCTTCGGTCAGTAGGCAGGTCTGCAGGAAATTTTTTCCAAAACCGCTAAGGACGCCAAAACCTAAAACTTCCACTCTCCTGTAAAGTCCAGCTTACCAATCTCTCCGCAAGCCTACCTGATCGGTAGGCAAGCTACGAGCTTAGCAATCTGGTTTCATCAACTCCCAAAATCCCCCGACACCAAGTCGCTTACGCTAAAAAATAATATCAAAAATCCACTGAACGGTAACACCAAATAGACATAGCCCAAAGGTAAATCCAATGCTGCTGACCGGACATCAAGCGCAAATCGAGTATATGCCAACCAACTTCCGCCAATAATTAATACCGTGATGGCAAAGAAAATAATCAAGACGGAGATGATTTTATGAAGCAACCTTTGTCGCTCCGGAGTCGATTTTTGAATCAATAAGTCGATGGCTAGATGCTCATTCCTTCCGGAAACATAGGCCGCTCCTAACAAACCCACCCATATCAATAAAAATCCCGCCATCTCATCTGTAAATGAACTCGGTGAACTCAATAAGTAACGACTAAATACTTGCCATAAAACATCTAATACCAAAATACCCATCAAAAAAATAAGTACTTTTTCTAGGACGTTGTTGACTGTTTTTCGGAGTGCGCCCATTATTTCAAATTTTTAATTCTGGTAATGTAATCATACACGACCAGATTGGATTTGTACGACTCATACATCGCAGAGACCTTATCACTAAACAAAGTTTTGTCCGGCCTAAAAATAGTGACTCCGGCCTTTTTCAATTCAGTCAATGCTTCTTCTTCCGCCGCGGCCCATAATTCTCGTTGCTTCACAACTGCTTCATTCACAGCCTGTTGCAAGACTTCCTGCTCTTTTGGCGTAAGCCCATCCCACACCACTTGACTCATAATCAATACATCCGGAATGGAAGCGTGTTCGTCCAACGTGTAGTATTTACACACTTCAAAATGATGCGAATTGTAAAAAGTAGGGGGATTATTTTCGGCACCATCTACGACCCCACTTTGCAAGGCGGTATATAATTCGCCCCAAGACAAAGGAGTCGGAGAGCCGCCCAAAGCTTCGACCATATCCATCGCCGTTTTACTTTTCATGACCCGAATCTTCATTCCTTTTAAATCGTCGGGAGTTTTGATTTGCTTTTTGGTAGAATAAAAACTTCGGCTGCCGGCATCAAAAAAGCACATGCCCCGAAGCCATTTTTTTTGAGTGCTCAGCAAAATATCTTTGCCTATCTCGCTGTCGCAAACATCAAAATAATGCTTTTTGTCGCGAAAAATATATGGAAGTCCCAATGGCTTATAATCTTGCGAAAAACCTTCCAAAACCGCCGCCGAAACCTTTGTCATCGCCAAACTGCCTAATTGTAATAATTCAACATTTTGCTGCTCGGAGCCTAACTGTCCACTGGGATATATTTTAATGGTCAACTCCCCACCGGAGATTTCATCACAACGCTTGGCCAAATACTCAATGGCTTTTGAGACCGGATGCCCCACCGGCAATCCATGCGCCAGCTTTAATTCTTTATGCCCTTGATTACCAACACATTGTGAAAACAAAATGGACAGCATCAAAATCAAAATAAGTGCCCTATTTCTTTTAAAGAATCTCATGATGTGACCTTTTTAATGATTTCTAAGGCTTGGCGTACCTTTTGAGTGATGGCTTCAAAATCCTTTTGAGCAATCAACTCCTTGGGCAGTAACTTTGAGCCCATCCCCACCGCACTGACACCGGCATCAAACCAAGCTTTTAGGTTCTGTTCCGTCGGAGATACGCCACCGGTCGGCATGATGCTCGTCCACGGAGAAGGCCCTTTTATAGCTTTCGCAAAAGCAGGTCCACCGACTGCGGAGCCGGGAAATATTTTGACGATTTCGGCACCCAATTCTTCAGCCTTAGATATTTCCGAAAGGGAACCACAACCCGGTGCCCAAAGCACCTTGCGTCGATTGCAAACTTTTGCCATTTCTTCTACCAAAATGGGTGACACCACAAAATTAGCACCCAATTGCATATACAAGGACGCAGTACCGGCATCAATGACCGACCCCACACCCAAAATCAAGTCGGAATAATTACTTTGGACATATTTAATAAGTTGCCCAAAAATCTCATGGGCAAAGTCCCCCCGATTGGTAAATTCAAAAACTCTCACCCCACCTTTGTAGCAAGCATCGACGACATTTTTGCAAGTGTCCAAGTCTCCGTGATAAAAAACAGGAATCATCTTTGAAGCATAAAAAGTGTTGATTACTTCGATCCTTTTAAATTGAGCCATAAGCGAAACAAACGTTTGCAGAAAATTGAGCGGTATTAACCCAATCTCGGTAAATAAAGCACCAAAGTAAATATTTTTTTTAGAACCAATATTAAAAAAACGAACTTTTCTTTCCATATTTCCCGCTTTTATGGCAGAATAGTGCAAAAAAACCTTTTTTTGTTTACATTTAAAAAAATTATGCAAATAACTCAACAAACGTTTGCATATATTATTATGAATTCATAAATTTGAGCCTTCAAATGGGAAAAAGAGTTACTATACAAGACTTAGCCAAAGAGCTTAACACCACTGCTTCCACCATATCAAGAGCCTTGCATGACCATCCGGGCATCAGTAAGACCATGACCAAACGAGTGAAGGAGTTGGCACTAAAACGAAACTACCGCGTCAACTCGGTGGCATCCAGCTTGCGCGCCGGCAAGAGTAAAACCATCGGAGTCATTGTGCCCATGATTAACCGGGACTTTTTTGCGAATGTCATTTCGGGCATCGAAGAGATTGCTTTTCAGAATGGTTTTAATGTCATCATTTGCCAATCTGACAACAAGGTCGAAAAAGAAATCCAGCATATCAATACGTTAATTAGTAGTGGGGTTGCCGGCGTTCTTGTTTCTTTGGGATTTGAGACTTCGGACTACAAACCTTTTGATAAGATTTCTCAACTAGGTATTCCTTTGATTTTCTTTGATCGGGCACCTAGCCATGAAAAATCTATAAAAATCGTTAATAATGACAAAGCCGGTGCCTACAAAGCCGTCCAACATTTGATTGATATGGGCTACAAACGCATCGCCCACCTAGCGGGTCCGGATAATTTGTCTCTCTACAAAGACCGAAAAGAAGGCTACATCGAAGCCCTAAAAGATCATGGCCTTCCCATCGAAGAAAAATTAATCGTTTCTCACAACCTAAAAAGAGAAGCAGGCTACGAAGCCATGAAAAAATTGATGAAATACAAAAATCCGCCGGATGCCATTTTTAGCGCAAGCGACTACTCCGCACTCGGTGCCCTACTGTATCTCAAAGAAGAAAGAATAAAAGTCCCGGAAGAAGTCGGTATTGTCGGCTTCAGTAATGAAGGATTCACCAAACTGACCGGCCCGGAAATCACATCGGTTGATCAACATGGAAAGGAAATCGGCAAATATTCAGCTAAAGTTTTTTTTGAAGAAATGGCCAGCGATGTTTTCATTCCACGAACTATAATTTTAGACCCCAAACTAATTATTCGGGGTTCTTCCTTACGCAATAAAAAAACAATTGACTAATGTCACAAAATTACACCCTACGCTACGCCGCCCATCCTGAAGATGTAAAACAGTATGATACTCAACGACTTAGAAAAGAGTTTCTCATTTCTAATCTAATGAAAAAAGGAGAAATCAACATGGTTTACTCTTTGTATGACCGCTTCGTAACAGGGGGAGCTGTGCCGACGACTAAGCAGCTTACGCTAAAACCTTTCGAAGAATTAAAAGCTAAATATTTTCTCGAAAGAAGAGAATTGGGCATCATCAATGTCGGAAATACGGGTTCTGTCACCATCGACGGAAAGGTTTACAAAATGAAATATAAGGAAGCGCTGTATGTAGGGCGCGGTGCCAAAAAAATTGTATTTAAAAGTAATAATAAAGCGAAGCCGGCTCTTTTTTATTTTAATTCTGCGCCGGCTCACAAGGCGTATCCCACCAAATTGGTCACTCTTGAAGACGCAGATATTGTCCACTTAGGGTCTCTTAAAACTTCAAATGATCGCCAAATCAATAAGTTACTTGTCAACTCCATCGTCGAAACTTGCCAACTTCAAATGGGTATGACAGAGCTTAAGGAAGGGAGCGTTTGGAATACAATGCCTGCTCATTCTCATAATCGAAGGATGGAGGTTTATTTCTACTTTGAAGTGCCTAAAGGTCAGGCGGTAGCGCATTTTATGGGTCAACCCCAGGAGACTCGCCATATCTGGTTGCAAAATAATGAAGCGGTTATCTCTCCTTCGTGGTCTATCCATGCGGGTGCGGGTACTTCTAATTATATTTTTATTTGGGGTATGGCCGGGGAGAATTTGGATTATGGGGATATGGATGGGGTTAAGATTCCGGATTTGCGGTAGGTTGGGAGTTTGGGAGTTCTTAGGGGTTTTAGAAAAAATTTCCCGCAGGTTTACGCAGATTGATACCGCAGATTTACGCAGATTTTTGCTATTTGTGTACAAGAAAATTGAGAAGTTGACTGCACCAGATTGCTAAGCTCGTAGCCTGCGGAGAGATTGGTAAGCTGGACTTTGCAGGAAGGAGTTTTGGAGTTAAGGAGAGTTAATTTGCTTAAGTCGCCGAAGGCAAACGTCCGAAGGACACCTTGAACCTGCCCGTTGCAGGCGGGCGTCCGAAGGACACCTTGAACCCAAAGAAGTTTGGGAGTTTGGGAATACACCTTAATGGCAAATGAAATAATTAAAATTTGAGAAATGAAAAAAGTAGTGACATTTGGGGAGGTAATGTTGAGATTAGCGGCTCCCGGCTATTTGCGCTTTCAACAAAGTAGTCAATTGACATCAACCTTTGGTGGCGGTGAAGCCAATGTCGCTGTTTCTCTAGCAAACTATGGAATGCCTGTGGACTATATTACCCGGCTTCCGCAAAATGACATTGGTGTCTGGTGTGAAAAAGAAATCAAGAAAAATGGGGTCAATACTTCCAATATTATTTGGGGTGGTGAGCGATTGGGAATTTATTTCTTGGAGACCGGCGCAGTATCACGGGGCAGCAAGGTGGTATATGATCGGGCGCACTCGGCGATTTCGACGATTGAAAAAGGGATGGTTGATTGGGAACAGGTATTTGAAGGAGCGGATTGGTTTCATTGGACGGGGATTACGCCGGCCATTTCTAAGGGTGCAGCGGATGTTTGTTTGGAAGCCATTCAAGTGGCGAATAAAATGGGTTTGACCGTTTCAACAGATTTAAATTATCGCAAGAAATTGTGGAAATGGGGCAAGACGCCGATAGAAGTGATGCCTGAATTAGTGGCCGGTTGCGATATAATTTTAGGCAACGAAGAAGATGCCCACAAGGTTTTTGGTATCCATCCTGAAGGTGTGGATGTCACCCAAGGGTACGTGAGCGGAGAAGCGTATCAGTCTGTGGGTCAACAACTTATGAATAAATTCCCCAAAGCAAAAAAAGTAATCATCACGCTTCGGGGTTCTAAATCGGCCAATCATAATACTTGGTCGGGTGTCCTTTGGGATGGTCAAAAATTATATCAAGCGCCGACCTACGAGATTACGCATATTGTGGATCGCGTGGGTGGTGGAGATTCATTTATGGGAGGCCTGATTTATGGTTTGAAGACTTTTGATAATGATCAAGATGCTTTGAATTTTGCGGTAGCGGCTTCTTGTCTGAAACATACGGTTTATGGTGATTTTAATTTGGTGACGGTGGATGAGGTGGTTAAGTTGATGAGTGGGGATGCTTCGGGGCGGGTGGCGCGGTGAGATTTTGGGGCGTTTTGGAGTTCTTAGTGTCCTGAGTGTCCTGAGTGGTTCAAAAAAAATTTCCCGCCGACCTGCCTACTAGGTAGGTTCATGCAGATTTTAGATAAACTTTTATATAAGCACAGTCCATAGGAAATACAATATTACAATTAAACTCATAAACCCGCGATGTCCGAAGGACAAGCGTCTAAACTCCTAAACTTCTAAACTAGCCATGTCCGAAGGACAAGCGTCTAAACTCCTAAACTAAAAACTAAAAAAAATGAGCTTAAAATTATTCGACCTAACAGGAAAAACGGCATTGGTGACGGGTGCATCACATGGATTGGGGATGGCCATAGCCATTGGTTTGGCGAAAGCCGGTGCCCAAATAATCGTCAATGGGCGCTCTCAAGAAAGATTGGACAACGCCCAAAAAGAATATGCACGCCAAGGGGTTAATGTCGCGACTTATGTATTTGATGTGACCAAAGAAGAGCAGGTGATTGCCGCACTGGATAAGATGGAAAAAGAAGTGGCGCCCATTGATATCTTAGTCAATAATGCGGCGATTATCAAGCGGGTTCCAATATTGGAGATGAAAGCAGAAGATTTTAGACAAGTCGTTGATATTGACTTAGTTGGGCCGTTTATTATGGCAAAAAATGTAGTTAAAAGGATGCTTGCGCGAAAAGCTACCGGTAAAATAATTAACATGTGCTCCATGATGAGCGAAGTGTCCAGAAATACCGTGAGTGCTTATGCCGCCGCCAAAGGTGGTCTTAAAATGTTGACCAAAGAAATGGCGGATGAATGGGCCAAATTGGGCATCCAAGCGAATGCCCTGGGACCTGGATATTTTGCGACCGACCAAACAGCGCCAATCCGGGTTGATGGACACCCATTTAATGATTTTATCGTCAAACGGACTCCCGCACGCCGCTGGGGGAAACCTGAAGAACTTCAAGGAGCAGCGATTTTCTTGGCTTCAAAAGCTTCGGATTTTGTCAATGGCCATATACTTTATGTGGATGGGGGCATTTTGGCAACTCTGGGTAGTCATGCCGGGGAGAGTTGATTGGTTCGAAATCTTCATCTTTGAAAAATGAAAAAATGAAAAAAATGAAAAGATATTTTCTACTATTTATCTTGGGTTTGGTGCTCTTTTCTTGCAAAAAAGTGGACAAAAAACCTATCTCGATTACCATCAAAAATGATGAAGCTAAAGATGTATTCAATAGACCCATCGCCATCAAAACAAGCCAACTCAAAAAGTTGCCTAAAGCCTTTGTTATTATTAATAATGGCAAAGAAATTCCGTACCAATTGGATGACTTCGATAAAGACGGTCAATGGGATGAGATTTTTCTACTGACCGATTTTAAGGCCAATGAATCCAAAACCTTTGAACTAAAACCTACAGAAACTCCACCGACTTATCCGTCTAAGGTGGCAGTAACCTTTGTAGAAAAAAAGCCACCACATAAGTCATGCTACGATGCCTTGCGGGTAAAACCAACTGACACCGTCAAAGCATCAGACCTTTATCAGATGGAAGGGCCGGCTTGGGAAAATGACGTCGTTGGATTTCGCAATTATTATGACCAACGCAATGCCATTGATATTTTTGGTAAACAAATACCTGATTTAAGTTTGGCGAAAGCCGGAATTGATGGGCAAAATTATCATGAACTCGATACTTGGGGCATGGATATTTTACATGTAGGTTCTTCGCTAGGCGCCGGCGCCATTGCCATTAAAAAAGGAGACAAAATTTACCGCATCGCCCATCCGGAAAAGAGTAGTTTTGAATTAATTGCTAATGGACCACTTAGAGCAATTTTTAATTTAAATCACAAAAATTTTAAAATAGGAGCGCATAATTATCAGATTAATCATCAAATTTCCATCTACGCAGGCGTTCCATTTTACGAAAGTACAGTCACCGTCAAAGGACTGGAAGGAGATGAACAATTAGTGACCGGTATTGTTAATTTACACAGTGACACACTATACACCTTACACCCTGATAATCTGCACATTATATTTGCGACGCATGACAAACAAGCGGAAAAAAACACCTATTTAGGTATGGCGATTGGGGTAGATAAAAAAGACTTTGTGGAGCAGTTGGAATTGCCGAATGAAGGTGCAGACATCACTAGTTCTTACGCCATCGTATTAAAGTTAGAAGAGAATACGCCCGTGAGTTTTAGATTTTATGCCGATTGGGAAAATCAAAACAAAAAAATGGCTGACAAAAAAATCTTTTTAGAATCGTTAACCTATTAAAAGGAAACCATTCATGAAATATCTTGCCTTTACCTTCCTGCTTTTTCTATCCGTTAATAGCTACAGTCAGCTAAGAGTTGCCAAGATTTTTTCAGACAATATGGTGCTGCAACGGGATGTAAAAATACCCATTTGGGGCTGGGCGAATAAAGGGGAAAAAATAAAAATGATTTTCGCCGGACAATCCTACTACACCAATGCCGCCAATGGAAAATGGGAATTTACCCTACCTGCAAAACCCGCCGGAAAAAGATACGGCATATTAATTCAAGGTAAAAACGAAAAGATTGCTTTTCATAATATTACTTATGGCGACGTGTGGCTCTGTGGCGGTCAATCCAATATGGAATGGTTTGTTGAAAATGCCACTAACGGGCAAGATGAAGTCAACAACGCCAATAATCCTAATATTCGCCTTTTTGATGTCCCCCACAAAATCGCTTCCAAACCGCTTCGTGACATAGAAAAAGGAAGTTGGCAGGTATGCAGCCCGAAATCTGTCAAACAATTCTCTGCTGTCGGCTATTTTTTTGGAAGAAATTTACAGGAAGAATTAAAAATTCCAATCGGTCTCATAAGCGATAATTATGGCGGCACCGTGATTGAGACTTGGATGAGTCCGGATGCTTTTGAAGATATGCCTGTCTATCAAAAACAAATTGCCCAACTATCGGCCGAAAAAGCAGAGAAAGACCAAAAAGAAACGGCATCAAAATTTAAGTTGTGGCTAGAAAATTTTGCATCGAAAGACCAAGGTAAAAAAGGAACAAATTACGTTTGGAAAGATTTAGATTTTGCGCAAGCACCTACCATAGAGCTGCCCAATCAGTGGGAGTCTTCCGGAATTGAAGCCATGAAAAATTTGGATGGGGTCGTTTGGTTTGAGCGGGAATTTATTCTTAATAAAAAACAATTAGCCGAAAAAGCAGAGCTATCACTTGGGCCAATTGATGACTCCGATATTACTTGGATCAACGGGAAAAAAGTTGGTGAGACCAAAAACAGATGGAATAAAGATCGGGTTTATTCCGTAGAATCCGGCATTCTGAAAGAGGGTAAAAACACGATAGTTGTTCGCGTTGAAGACTACTTAGGCGGCGGGGGTATTTATGGAAAATCATCCAAATTATTTATTCGTTTTCAAAATCAAAAGAACATACCCCTTGCGGGAAAATGGTATTACAAAATAGGTTATACCACCACCGAGCCAATGCCTTCCGGCGGGGATTTCGGCCCAAATTCTGCTCCTACCCTTTTGTATAATGGCATGATTGCGCCCATACAAAAATTCCCAATCAAAGGCGTTATTTGGTATCAAGGAGAAACCAATACTTATCGTGCCGTTGAATATAAAGAATTGAAAATCAAATGGATACGAAATTGGCGAAAGCTATGGAACCAGTCGGACATGCCCATCATTTGGGTGCAACTGGCCAACTACCAAGCTCCCGATAAAGAACCCAAAGAAAGCGCTTGGGCAGAACTTCGAGAAGCACAGCAAAATGCACTTTCGGAACCCCACACGGCGATGATTACCGCTATCGACTTGGGGAGTACGACGACCATTCATCCGCTCAACAAACAAGAAGTGGGCCGAAGATTGGCCTTGGCAGCATTGGAAGAAACCTATCATCAAAAAACAGCATACAAAAGTCCACGCTTCCTAAAAATAGCTAAAAAGAAACGAAAATATATAGACCTGATTTTCCAAGATGTGGATGGCGGCTTAGTAAGCCAAAGAGCGAATGAGCCAATCGCAGGATTCTCTATTGCCGGGAAGGATCATGTTTTTCATTGGGCGAAAGCCAAAATAATTAGTGATAATAAAATCCGAATTTACATTCCAAAACATTTCAAACTGATGGCCGTACGCTACGCTTGGGCAAACAATCCCCAACCTGCAGACATTTACAATAAAAAAGGATTTCCGTTACTTCCTTTTAGAACGGATAATTGGAAATTATCCACACAAAACATCACCCGACCATGAAAATACCTAAAATCATCTTTTCCGTCGTCTCTATTCTAATCCTTGTATGGAGCTGCACGCCAACTACTCATAAAAAAGTAATCACAGAAAAAAAGATAAGTCCACCACCCATACAAAACAATGAAATTATCCACTCTAAGATTGCCGACCAAGAAGCCATTGTCGGCAGCCAATGGAATACTTTTTTCATCGTGCCCAATCCTTCTCATGCAAAAATAATATCAAAATCATTTAGCGGTTCAAACACAAGTATCATCACCCACCATGGCCATGGCATCAGTGCCATTCGTACGACAACCAGAAAAATGAATGGTCATCAAGATACTTTAAAAGTAAAAATAGCTACTGAGATTGGCGAGGCCCATTTTAATTTTCACTTATCCTCGAAACAAAACTCAAAAGCTTTTCGATATATTTCAAATAGAAAAGACCTCCTGCAAACCTTAAAAGATTTACAAAATAAGAAAAAGCCCACTACCCTTTTTCTTAATTCCGGAAACTATGGCGACGTCACAATTAACCAAACAAACCATCTAACCATCACTTCAGCCATACAACAAAAACCCATCATAAGCTCCATTCAAATCAATCAATCAAATGATATTAATATTATGAGTGCGCAAATAGAAAGCATACAACCTAAAGGAAAAAATGCCTACTACATAAAAATAGATCAAAAATCAACAAATATTACCATTTCTAATTGCCAAATTCAAGCAGCCGGTCAGACGGAAACTTGGCAACCTGCAGATTGGAAATCTAAAGCGGCGAATGGCATTTTTTCAGAAGCCAATAATTCTACGTTCAGCAATAATTTAATTAAAAATATTCATCACGGACTGGAGACGAAAGGAGACAACTGCTTAGTTTCTAATAATATTATTATTCGCTTTGCGGGAGATGCCATTCGGAATACCGGAAATAATAATACTTTTGATTCCAACTATCTTGCGGATGCCGTCGTGGATGACTATTACGACAAAGACGGCAATCACGATGACTTATTCCAAGCATGGACATTTGACAAACCCATATCTAATCTAACCATTGTAAACAATATTGCCATCAACTGCACCGACACGACGATTCACCTACCCTCCAAAAACGTCCAAGGCATCGCCTGCTTTGACGGAATGGAAGAAAACTGGAAGATAAAAAACAACCTTGTCATCGTCGACCACCCACATGGAATCGCCCTTTTTGGTGCTCAAAACTGTGAGATAATTAATAATAAAGTCATCCCTAATCCGTTTCATAGATACGAATTTGAATCGGCTCCATGGATCATGATTCATGACCACAAAGACGGTCGAAAAAGCCATAGTAATCAGATAATCAACAACTTAGTTAGCGTCTTAAAAATAGATGATTCCACCGCTACGATACAAAACAACACGCTCATTGACTCCATACCTTCAAAAACTTTTCCCAATTACGAACATTGGATTTTTTAATGCGCTCAAAATCAACAAAGATGAAATCTTATTTTTTGCTGTTCTCTTTTTTATTGACTTTTGTTTTTGCGCAAGCACAAGAGACCTTTCCAATTTCACCGATTGGCACACAACAAGTTTTTCCCGGTGCCAAAATTGTTACTCATCTTTCTGCTGTTAATCATGATTTACCGAGTATTAATTTGAGCGGCATCAATCTTCCTAGCTTCGGAAGTTTTCAAGATAATGGTAAAGGTTTTGGTACTTTTACTTTTGAACCGGATTCTGCCGACGTTGGAAAATACACGGTTTCAGTACAAGCCGTTAGCGGAACAGATACTTCACGCACGACCTTCCAAGTAATTGTTCCGGAATTACCCAATGGAAATAAATACTACATTGATCCGATTAACGGAGATAATAATAATCCGGGCACATCATCTGCCCCTTGGAAGACACTATCCGAAGTCTTTAATACCGGCAAAAATATTCAAGCTAATGACGTATTATTTTTGAGAAGTGGAAACCATGGCTCGCCTATTATCAATCAACAAAAATCCGCTAGTACTTACATCCTTGCGGAAAAAGGTGAGACGCCCGTGTTTGAGAAACTAAATTTTTATCTAGCTAAAAACTGGGTGCTTTCGGGCATCAAAATATCTCCTGAAGCAGATAGTACTTCTGCCAAAGGCAATTACCTACGCATCCAACCCACTTGCTCTAATATTACTATTGAGAATTGCGAAATATATGGCACTTCCGATGTCATGAATTGGCCTACCAATCAAGACTGGTACGACAATGCAGGAGATGGTGTACTCATCAATGGTAAAAATGACATTTTCCGAAATAATTTTATTTATAATGTTTATTTTGGTTTGACCGCAGATGGCACCGGTAATAAAATCTCTTATAATCTACTTAATAATTATGGCGGGGATGGATTTCGTGGTTTGGCCAACGACAATCAGTTTTTGTACAATCGAATCCAAAATGCCCTAGTGGATGATTATGCCACGGGCAATCACGATGATGGATTTCAGAGTTGGACTTTCAGTGCTCCTATCAAAAATGTCACTTTAAAAGGCAATCAAATATTTAGTCATACCGACCCTTCGCTTCCGCTAAAAACATCCATTCTTCAGGGCTTAGTCAACTTCGACGGCTTCTCGGAAAATTGGATTATTGAAGATAATTTAATTCTAACCGATCACCCGCACGGGCTTACATTATTAGGTGCCAGAAATTGCAAAGTAGTCAATAACACAGTGATTAACAACCCTTTACAACTATTTTCCTTCGGAAATCCACCATGGATTCGGATTGGCCCGCACAAAAATGGAGCGAAGAGCACAGGAAATCTAAATCGCAATAATTTGATGGGATTTAACTATATGGAGAATGATCCCGGTACTTTTGGCCCTAATCTAATTGCCAATTACACGGACTATTTTGTTGACTATGCCCATTGGAATTTTCACCTAAAACCAGGGTCAGCACCCATCAATGCCGGAAGTAAAGAAGATGGTTCAACTTGGGACAATGCCCAACACATTCGCCAAGATAGTTTTCCGGATATTGGGGCTTACGAATATGGAAGTTCAACTTTTGACTTTGAACCACCATCGCCCGTTTCCAATATTCAATTATTAGATTTAAAACCCAACAGCCTGAAAGTTGCTTGGGATGCTTCCACCGATAATTTTAAAATTAAGAATTATCATATCGCCAGTCTAAGCGCCGAGATTAAAACAGATTCCTTACAAGCAGAATTTTTAAATCTACTACCCGGACAAACATTTAATTTAAAAATATGGGCCGAAGACTTAGCCGGAAATACCTCCAACATGACCACGCTCCAAGTCACCATGCCTGATACCCCTGCTGATTCCATAATATTAGCAATTCCCGTCGCCCATGAAGACCAAATGATTCAATCAACCAAAGAGCAGCGCTGGATCGGATTGTATAAACATGCGGTAGGTGGTTATACCTATTTTTACGATGCCTCTGTGGTACTCCCTTTTCGCGTCTCACCTACACCTAGCGGATTTCAGTTGGTCAGTGCCAAGTTAAAAATTAACTACAACCGACTGGTGAACACGCCCAAAGGCAGTGCAGACCTATATGCTATTGGCTGGCGCAATTCCCCTTTAGTATTGAGCAATGACCATTGGCAAGGAGTCTTTGGTAGTCAAACATTCGGCATGCCCCTACAAAAAGAATTTTTAAATAAAGAAACACCCTTGGGACAGGTAACAACCACAGACACCGCTTCAACAAAACTTGCCGATTACATAAAAACCCAAACACAGACAGGGTTTAACTTTGTTTTTCTACGCCTAAATTCAGATCAAGAAGATGAATCCAACTACCGCTTTTATGAGTTCATGTCGGGAGACCACCCCAATACGGAACTGCGACCCAAATTGGAATTGCTCTATTCAAAAATAGTTGGCACAAAAGAAATACCAAAACCAACCGGGCTGACTGTTTTTCCTAACCCGGCTCAACCAAATCACCCCATTTCTATTCAATGGCCATCCGACACCTTTCACGGACCAATCACTTTGTCCATCACCAACATCAATGGTCAATTAGTGGCTCAACGCACTTACTACACTTCCGTAAACCAAGTAGAACTGCTTTCCGACATTCTGCCAACAGATGGCGTTTACTTCCTGATGGTCAATGATTTAGAGACATATTTGGTTGTGCGGATTGTGAAATAAAACTACCTTACGAGCTCTACCCAACCATTTTGGGTTTAACTGCTGTCAATAGGACTGAATCAAATATTAAATTATGAGACCAATTGCCTTGTTTTTTATTTTTCTTGCTTTTTCTTCCTGTAAGAATAGCCCAAGCGAACCAAAAATTATCCAATTACCGACTTGCGTGGAAAATATTATCCAACAGGATACGACTTTATTAACTGTGCAAGCCCAATTCATAAATGGAGAACCCCACTTCTTGCTAAATACGGATGCAAGATTCGTCGATGGAATCGAAGCAATTGTGAATAATCAATGCGATACCGTCTGTTCAATAGGTGGTTGGTTTCCACCTAATTGCTCCAAAGATTATAAAAAATGGAAAGTGATTTGGGAGAAGTAAAGTATTAAATAGTTGAGTACTATTTTGGAGATAAACACCCATAACTTCACCAAAGCAAAGTCAATTATTCATCGCCATCCATAACATATGAAGCTACTTTAGTGCTTTAAGATTTCCAAATCAAACACATCTGGATTTAGTAACAAAATCACAACAAACATTTAATTAACTACTTTTCGATGAAAAAATAATATGCAATCGTTTGCACAAAATCCAAAATAAAGCCCTATATTAGCCCTTGAATTCTTAAATGGAAGGGATTTTAAAGGAAATAAACATGAAACTTTTACAAAAAGTAATAGCGGGAATCATTTTACTATTGATACTCTCCCCGGCTTTTGGACAAGAATCACAAGTAAAAATCAACCATCAAGGCAAGGCATTCACCATGCTCAAACATGCGTGGACGGCCCAATGGATTACCCATCCCAAAGCCTCAACCTTGGATTTTGGCGTCTTTCACTTTCGTAGAAATTTTGATTTGACGTCGGTGCCCAAAGAATTAATCGTCTATCTCTCTGCTGATAACCGTTATCGTTTTTATGTCAACGGTCAGTTTGTCTGTGATGGGCCGGCTCGTGGCGACATCAATCATTGGCGCTATGAAACGGTGGACATTGCCAAATATCTTCAAACAGGCAAAAATACATTAGCAGTAGAAGTCGTCAATTTTGGAGAATTTCGTCATGCCGCTCAACAAACTTTTCAGACAGCCTTTATCTTACAAGGTACTAAAGACTTTGAACCGGACTTAAATACAAGCAAGACCAGTGAATGGAAAGTGACCAAAAATTTAGGTTATGATTTTATTCCTTTTGTGAGTGATTCAGTCGGGGGATATTATGCGGCAGGACCGGGTGATATTTTAAATGCCAACCAATATCCTTGGGGTTGGGAGCAGACGCAATACAATGATAGTCAATGGCTTAGCCCAAGAGCAGCGATGGTAGAATTTGCCGTTGGGCGTGGTTTTTTATTTGGAAGCACGTGGTATTTAGTGCCTAGGGAGATTCCATTTATGGAGCATCACAAAGAGCGCTTTCATCAAGTCGTTCGTACTGAAGGAATTAATAATATTAATGCTTTCGCAAAAGGTCAAGCCATCACCATTCCAAAAAACACAAAAGTATCTATACTCCTAGATAATCAAACCCACACTATCGGCTACCCGGAAATGATTTTCTCGAAAGGCAAAAATGCTAAAATAAAAGTCACTTATGCCGAAGCCCTTTTCTTCAAAGATTCTAAAGAAAGAGTCGCACACAAAGGGTGGGAAAAAGGTCACAGAAATAAGGACTGGGACAAAAAGGAAATTCGCGGAATTTATGATATTATTATTGCCGATGGCGGTGACAAAAGAAAATATCAACCACTGGAGATGCGTACATATCGTTTTGTCCAATTAGATATTGAGACCCAAGATGAGCCATTGACGATTGATGATTTTTATGGGGTTTTCACGGGCTACCCCTTTCGGGAAAAAGCAAAATTTGATGCAGGGGACAAACATTTAGATAAAATTTGGGAGACGGCGTGGCGCACCCTGCGCAATTCATCGACGGAGATTTTTATCGACCCCTATTATGAGCAATTGCAGTATGTCGGCGACTCAAAAATTGAGTCTATGGTCTCTATTTATGTCTCAGGTGACGACCATTTAATGAGAAAAGCCATCAAATCATTTGATGCGTCTCGACTACCTAATGGATTGACACAGAGCAGGTTCCCGTCTTATATCGTGCAAATAATACCAACTTATTCCCTGCTTTGGGTGGACATGATCCACGATTATTATATGTATCGGGATGACCCGGAATTTATCAAACAATTCCTTCCGGGAATAGAATCCGTTTTGAGTTGGTTTGAGCGGAAAACAGATCATACGGGTATGCTGACGGGTTTAGAATGGTGGAATTTTACGGATTGGACAAAAGGTTTTCAGAATGGTATTCCACCGGGAGCAGATGATGGCTATTCGGCCAATGTCAGTTTGCAATACGTCTATGCCCTGCAAAATGCAGCCGAAATATTTGACCATTTCAATCAAAAAGAAAAGGCCGACCATTATCGTAAGATGGCTGACAACATGAAATATAAGGTCAGAGAAAGATGCTACGATATAAGCAAAAAGCTTTTTGCCGAAAGGCCGGAAAAGGATGTATTTTCTCAGCACACTAATATTTTTGCCATTTTGACGGATGCCGTTCCCGAAAAAGATCAACCGGCATTGATGGAGCGACTATTAGCTCCAAAAGATAATTTTGGGCAACCGATAGACATCATCAAAGCGTCCATCTATTTTCAATATTATGTCAATAGAGCTTTGCAAAAAACAGGGAAAGCGGACAATTATTTAGACCGATTACAACAATGGGATAATATGCTCGATATGGGCATGACTACTTTTGGAGAAACCGACGACGCACCAAGATCAGATTGTCATGCATGGAGTTCTACACCGTGCTTTGAGTTTTTGCATACCGTTACCGGAATACAACCCGCTGCGCCCGGCTTCAAAAAGGTACTCATTGAACCCGCACTAGGTCATTTAAAGAAAATAGAAACGAGCTTCCCCCACCCTGCCGGAAAAATAATTGTAAAACTCAAGAAAAAGAGAAACGGACATTTAAAAGGTAGCATAGTTTTGCCTAAAGATATTACGGGGACGTTTAGAGCCAACGGAAAAACCATCCTTCTAAAAAATGGGATGAACAAAATATAAAAATCGCCGGATCGCCGGATCGCTAAGCTCGAAGCGCCTTTGCCTACGGCAAAGGCAAAGCGCAGAGATTGGTGAGCCAAAAACAGTTCGATGACAAAAAAAAGAAACCCGAGCCAAGAAAATGCAAGCCACCAAAAAAAAATGCAAGCGCCAAAAAAGCAGCATAATAAGTCAGCTTACCAATCACTACGCTGCGCCTTACTGCCTACGCAGGCAGGCTTGCTCCGTGCTTAGCAATCTGTAAAAAAAACAACCGATGAAGCATAAGTATTATTTATTGACCATAGTAATTTTTACTTTTTTGACAAGTTCTTTGCTTGCTCAAAAAGTACTCACTATGGCGTTAAATGGCACGGCTGATTTTGAGCAAACCACCGATGCGTACCCGCCCAAATCTTTTACTAGAAAGATACCGGTACCGGGCCTAATAGATCTAGCCACACCAAAAACAGACGAATACGATAAATACTTTGATGGCACTTATACACCAAAATATAACTGGTATCGTTTCAATTTCAAACTCCAACCCAATCAAACTAGAAGATACGCCATCCTAAAAATGCTAAAAAGTCGTTTTTCGACTGTAGTCTATCTAAATGGCTATGAATGTGGAAGTTATAAGCAAAACAACACGCCAATTGACTGCAACCTGACACCTTACATCAATAAGACAGGTAACAATGAATTATTAATTCGTGTTGCAGATCGGCCACTTTCTCCTACGGATGCCGCCACAGGTTATGACCGGGAAAAATACACGAATATTGCCGGAATTTGGGATGATATTAAAATTGACTTCATGGGGCCGGTAGTGGTACACCGTGCCCTAGTTTTGCCCAATCTTGAAGACGAAAAAGTGCAAGTAAAAGTACGTCTAGAAAATCACGCCAACATCCTAGAGCGTAACATGGAGTACTCGGATATTGACTATGAACTAATGGCATACATCGTCGAAAAGAAATCCCGAAAAGTTGCATCTGACACCTTTTTTGTCCGCAAGGAATTAGCTTGCCAAAATGGAACACAAATCAATTTTGAATTAAAAATAAAAAACCCCAAATCTTGGTCGCCCGACCATCCTTTTTTGTATGAAGCCGTCATTATGACCAAAGCCAAAGGATTGGTATTTCACAAATACGGAGACACCGCTGCTAAAGACCCGAACACAAAATACAAATGGAAAGGATTAGGCGACACTCGTAATATTCCATTTGGAATGAGAGACTTTAAAGCGGTCGGCAAGTCCTTCCAATTGAATGGCGAAGAAATAAGAATGTTCGGCTCCACCATCATGCTCAATCGTTTTTTTGAAGACCGAAACCGTGCGCAATTACCTTGGGATACGGCTTGGGTCAAACGTTTGTTAATTACGATTCCGAAGAGATTGAATTGGAATTTTATGAGAGTGAGCATCGGTGGTCTGCCGAAGTTTTGGTATGACCTTGCCGACGAATATGGCATTCTCATCCAAAACGAATACAATATGTGGAACCTTCGTGGGCGCAATGAGCAGTATCGCCAAGAATACACTGATTGGATTTGGGCAGATGGCAATCATCCAAGTATTATTATTTGGGATGCGCTGAATGAGCAAAAACAAGAATTTATTGGTCGGACTCTGATTCCTGAATTAAAGAAAATAGATCCAACTAGGATTTGGGATTTGGGTTACATGAAGGCGGACAAAAAGAACAAATTGGATATGCTTGAAATCCATTGGTATCCGCTCGCTCATGGCTGGTGGGTCAATGATGAATGGGTCAAAAAAAATCCACACCATTTTGATTTTGGATGGCTCACAAAAAAATATGACGGTCTGGCACAATTTAGATTAGCCACCACACCCATTATTGTCAATGAATATGGATGGCTTTGGCAACACAGAGACGGCTTGCATTCGGGTGTGCGCACTTATGGCGCTTTCGCAAAATATGACCATCCACCTTATCGTAAAAATTATGAATACTTTGAACCGGATGGCAGTCAAATATACGCGCCACGAGACGTCTATGAATACTATTTAGGTAAGGATGCTTCCGCAAAAGACAGATGGCATTTTCAAGCTTATATGTTAGCCATTGAATCTGAAATTTTGCGGGCAACCGGCGAAGTAGATGGATTGGCTTCTTTCTCCTATCTCTCTAATAATCAAGGATATACGGGGGATTGGTTTAAAGAACCCATCAAAGAATTGATACCGACGCAGCCACTTTTAGTACAGTATCATACCACTCAAAGATTGGCTGCTTTTTGGAATCTACCGGATGCTCGATACAATCCCAAAGTCAGCTATTACGAACCTAAAGCTAATCAAATATTTCCAATGATTGTGCTCAATGATACACCGAAAGAAGCCATCGGTACTTTAGAGACACAACTGATAGATGCTGCCGGAAAAGTGGTTGCAGAAAACAACACAATAGTAAAAATTGAAGCCTTTTGGCAACAGCCAATTAATGTCCAACTTCATCTCCCCAAGAAAAAAGGTGGTTATATGTTGATTTCAAAATTTAAGAAAAAAAATAGCAGACAACCTGCACAAGTCAGCAGAAGATACATCCAAATTGGCAAAAAAAGACCTAAAAAATACTTCGATTATGAATATCAATTACCAAAACTTTGGGATGTTGATTTTCAATAAAACACAATTTTTTACACATAGTGAACGGAATCAATTTCCAATATTACTATGCTAAATAACCGAACAAAAAATGAATAACAGGAGAAAAGATATTTTCGCAAACCTTCACTTTTTACCGCAAGGCATGAGCCTTTTTCTGTTTGGTTTGATTTTGTTGCTCGCCAGTTGCCAAGAGAAAAAGACGAATAAATACATAGCTACAGAAAAAAAGCCAGCTACCCATCAAAAACATACCTATCGCAATGGTCAACAAAATAAAGTAATGACTCCATTCCGCCTGCCCTTAGCGGCAAGTAAAATTAAATATATCGACCTAGATAAAGATGGCGACCCCGATGTCATGGAATATACAATTAAAGGTGGAATTCCAGTCCGTTGGATTGATGACGATGACGATATGACCAACAAAGATTTGGAAGGAGACATGGACAATGACTGCGTAATGCTTGACCTAAATAAGGATGGCAGTTACTCAGGTCCAAAAGATTTGGTGGTGGATTGGAGCGATGAAGATGGAGACCAGAAGGCTGATATTCAGGCAATTGTGGATAATAATACAAGAGACAACAAAGGAAAATGGACTTCCCATTATATTTGGTTTTTGGATGATGACCATGATGGCGTCTTTGGGTATATTGATTGGGACAAGTTGGGATTTGAAGGTTGGGATCATGAAGGTAGAGCCAATTTCTTTACAGATTACAACGGAAAGAGTACCATGCTAAAGGTGCACATCACCACATGGAACATCAAAGACTTGAGTTATAATTGGGAAAATCCTTTCTTATTTTTTGATCAGGATAATGACGGCCTTTCGGAAATGGCGATTCGGATGGTCGATGAGCCTATTGCGATTAAAGACAGCAAGGATACGAATATTGTCTGGGATTTTAGTCATCATATTTCTATGTCGCAAATGACTTTTGATTTGGACAATGACACACGTCCCGGCAATGAATTAGACTATGACATGAGTTTGAAATTTAAGGGACAAGGCTTCGATTATTCCGACCAAGTTCATACATTTAATAATATTAAAGGCTTACCCGAAGCTAATAAATACTTTGAAGACCCTAGATGGAGAAATACCGAAAAATTAATATTTCCGGATCATGAGACTGGATATGATTTAGTTTTCTCCAAAGGTAAGTGGAAAGAGTGTTGGTTTGTTTTTGATGAAGATGATGATTGCCAAAGATGGGAACGGGTGGAATTTTATGACCCCAAAGACCCATTTAAAATCGGTGCTAAAAATGGCGGGTTAGACAACAACCCACAAGCCGATCCCGCCGGAGACCGCGGTGAATGGGATTTAGATTTTTCCGGTAACGGTCAACTCTATGTGTCTCCAATGGATGGCAAAATTCATTTATTTGGAGCAGAAACCGGCTACTGGCGCATCGACCAAAATGCCACTTACTTCCAAGGGTGGCAAGGGTGGCGCGGCCCGAATCTACAACCAGAAGATTTTGATAAAGCAGAACCCAACAAATTTGGAACCATCAAATATGAAGACACCGATAAAAATGGATTTTTTGACCGGATGAGTTTTGATTTGGACGGTGATTTTAAATTTGAAGAGACCATCTCCCTAAATGACTTAGGTCTAAAAGATCAAGCCAAATTATACCAACCGGCCAAAATGAAATACAAAGATTACCAAAACCTTTTTACAGAAGTAGCTAATAATCAATGGATTAATGCACAAAATGCACTAAATGTCGCCCAACAACACCATATCTCTACCGGTTGGTACGCTCCCCTATCCAACCCGAAAAGCATTCGTGAAAAATATCATGATGGGTATTGGTTGGGTTTGTATTTGTACAAGGATTTAAAGCGGGCAACAAAAGAAAATAAGACATTTCAAAACCTACTGAAGAAAGCATATTTTTCTTCCAATTGGAAATTATTGCTTCAATAACCATTTTTGAAAAATGAAAAATTAAAAATATGAATGATAAAATCACACCACAAGACATTGCCAATTATCAGGAAAATGGATTCTTGATAATTGATGATTTTTTAAATGCGGAAGAAGTAGAAATTTGGCGAGACGCTGTAGATCATGCGTTAAAGAATCGAAATGGTCGAAAATTCCCACACTCTGAAATAAAGACCGGAGAATCAGATGGGATTAATGATGATACCGGCGGTTATTTCGGAAAGGTCTTTGATCAAGTCATTAACCTTTGGATGACAGACGACAAGATGAAAGAATTAATTTTTGATGAGCGTATCGGAAAAATGGCTGCCGAATTAGCCCAAGTAAATGGCATCCGGGTTTGGCACGACCAAGCACTCATCAAACGACCTTGGGCGAATCCTACCGCATGGCATTTAGACACTCCGTTTTGGTCTTTCAGTCATCGGCAAGCGCTAAGTATTTGGATTGCGCTAGATGATGTCACTATTCAAAATGGATGTTTGTATTTCCTACCGGGAACGCACAAAGAAACACAATTTGATGAACCTGGAATAGCGGCTAGTATTGGTGATATTTTTGATACTTATCCGCAATTTGCGCAAACTTCACCGGTCGCTTCAGTCATCAAGGCAGGAAGTTGCTCTTTCCACAACGGCCTCAATATTCATGCTGCCGGTCCAAATATGACAACAGGCTTCAGACGTGCAATGACCTGCGCTTTTATGCCGGATGGCAGTACTTTTAATGGTAAGAAAAATGTTTTGCCGGATGATTATTTTGAAACTTTAAAAATTGGAGATATATTGGATAATGAGGAACAGAATCCTTTGATTTATTCACGGGGATGAGTTGAGAAGATGATGGCACCAGATTGCTAAGCTCGTAGCTTGCGGAGAGATTGGTAAGCTGGACTTGTAGGAAAAAGAGTTTAGGAACCTGCCAGCCTTCCGCTTCGCTTGTAAGACGTCAGACAAGTTGATTGCACCAGCTTGCTAAGCTCGTAGCTTGCGGAGAGATTGGTAAGCTGGACTTGTAGAAAAAAGAGTTTAGGAACCTCCTGCCTTCCGCTTCGCTTGTAAGGCATCAGGCAGCCAGACTTCTCAACTAAATAAAAAAAAAGAAATGAAAAAGACAAAACCTTGGGGACAATTTGAAAGAATGAGACCGGCTCAAATTGAAGCCATAACCAACTCATACCCAGTAGCTTATCTACCATGGGGTGCATTGGAATATCATGGTGCGCACAACCCAACCGGGCTAGATAGCATCAAGGCATATGGCATAGCGACGGACTTAGCAAAGCGGACAGGTGGGGTTGTTTTTCCGGTGGTTCATGCGGCAGCTAATTTAATAAGCTCTTATCCGTTATGTGATTTCAAGCAACATTCCATTGAATTTTCGGAAGAACTAATTAGAATGATGTGCCGGGAATATTTACAACAATTGTTCCAACAAGAATACAAAATTGTGGTACTTTTAACCGGGCACGCCGGCGAGCCGCATATTGATATTTTGAAAGAAGTCGCCCAAGAATTTAATAAAAAACAAAAAGATAAATTTGTGTGGGCTTTGGCGGAATTTGATATTGTGCCTGACGACCTATTGGTTGCCAATCACTCGGCGCTTGGTGAAACTTCTTTGCAATTACACTATGCGCCCGAAACGGTGGCATTGGATTCACTTCCACAAAATGGTGAAATTACATTAGAAGAACATGCGGTTTCCGGAGCGGATCCGAGACCGGCCACAAAAGAACATGGACAAAAAATACTTAATACTTTTCTCGAAAATGCAGAATTGAAAATGGGGAGCTTGATGCGGGAGTTTTTGGGAGTCTAGGAGTTTAGGAGCCTGCCTGCCTACCGCTTCGCTTTAAGGCGTCAGGCAGGTTTAGGAGTTACCGACACCAGATTGCTAAGCTCGTAGCCTGCCTACCGATCAGGTAGGCTTGCGGAGAGATTGGTAAGCTGGACTTATAAGGAAAAGAGTTTAGGAGTTTAGATGTTTGCGAGTTTTTGAAATGACGAATTTACAATATCTAACTTTCTAAAATAGCGATGTCCGAAGGACAAGCGAATCAGCTTCTAAACCTACCTGACTTCTTACAATCGAAGCGGAAGGCAG
>JANTGI010000037.1 GCA_024762995.1 Saprospiraceae bacterium
CCAAGCACCAAAAGCCAATAAACCATAAAGCAAAAGGATGAAAAGCATTTGTTCCCATTTGTGGGTAAGCTCGTAGTACAAGATGAGTGCTCCCCCTACGCTAAGTCCAATAATCGCCAAAAGAGTTAAGGCGGTTGAAGAATTGGTTTCGGTTCGGATTTTATAATTGGCCACCGCCATGAGCAATGAAACCAATAAAAAGGTGATACTTCCAAATTCCAAAATCAACTCCAGCCCACCAATCAAAATCAAAATACTAGCCATGCCGGCCATCGTCAAAATAGCATTTCGGGGGATATTATTTTTCCGCAAGGAGAGCCACTCGGGAAAGAATCCATCATGGGCAACGACCGCCATTTGTCTGGATGAACCAAATACCGTCCCGCTAATGGCACTACTGGTCGCCAAAATTGCTCCAAGGATGACTAGGTTGGTGCCGATTTTGCCGAGTACATCACCGGCTCCGGCGGCTAAGGCGTATTCTTTATTTTTGATGATGTCTTCGGTCGGGATGGCGAATAAAGCACCTAGCGCAATCACCACATAAATGAGTATCGCCAGCCCAATGGCCATATAAATCGCCCTTGGAATGTTTTTCTCCGGATGGGTCATTTCGTTGACGGCATTGATGACTAGTTGGAATCCTTCGTAGGCGACAAAGGTTAAGGAAGCTACCGTCAAGATAGAAAATAGGCTCGAATGTTCGGCATCTAATGCCATATTATCCAAGAATTGCCCAAAACTAGTGGTCCCGTGCTGCATGAGTACAAATGAAATGATGGTCAGCACGATTAATTTGGTGTAAACCATCAAGTCTTCTACTTTGCCCATTCCATTGACACTCCAGATATTAATGAGCGTAAAAAGCCCTATGATTCCGATAGCGACTCCTTTGCGCGCCCAGATATTTGCCGCAAGGTCAGTGCTACTCAAGGCATAGGAAGAAAAAGTATAGGCATATAGGGCTAAGGTGCTGATGTAACCAAAGATGATGAACCAGCCAATGGCAGAAGCAGAAAAATGCGACGTGGGGTAAGTCCGCTTAAAAAAGGAATAAGTCGCTCCTTCATCTCGATAGTAGAGCCCTAATTTGACATAGGAGTAAGCGGCCAATGAAGCAATTAATCCGCCGATGATAATGGCAATGGGAGTGAGTTTGCCAATCATGGACACCGAAATGCCCAAAATAGTAAAAATACCCCCGCCAACCATGCCCCCAAGGGCTATGGCGACCAGTTCAAGAAGACCGAGTGCTTTTTTCCGGCTGCGATGGATGGATTTGCTTGGTGGCATTCGTGTTATTTTTTTGGCAAGAAACAAAAAAAAGCCGAAACTCATCCGAGTTTCGGCTTTATAATGAAAGGCAGACCTAAAAATCTACCCAATTTTGGACTTTCTTGACAATAAATGAAAAGGCAATGGTAAAAATCCCAAGGAAAATCAATGACAGGGCAGTCCATGCGACGATAGTCATCGAACCAAATAAAGGGTTATTGGCCACAAAGAAGCCAAAAATTACGACCAATATGCCGCCTACAACGGGCCACCACCAGCCGGTAAATTTAAGCTCTCGGAGCAAAAATCCACGACTTACTTGTATCATTCCCCTGACAATCAACCAAATGCCAAAAATAATTGGTAAGACCAACATGGATAAATCCGGATGGCTTACTAAAATAAAGCCCATGATTAAATCAAAAATACCACCGGCTAATTGCCAGCCCCATCCTTTCATTCTTTGGGTATTAGACAGGGCGAAGATCACTTCCATAATACCGGACGCAAATATTATCGCACTAAAAAGTGTAGCTAAGGCGACGTAATTTTCAATGGGGTTTTTATAAACCCAAATTCCTAAGGCAATTAATCCAATTCCAATAATGGTCAAAAGCCACCAATTTTTTACTATTTTTCCAGACATGACTTGATTTTTTATAGGACACAATCAGAATAAATGTCCATAATTAGGCGAGATTATTTTGCGATTAGACAAGGCGAGCAGAGCGATGGTAGCAGGGCTACAGGAACGATGAGCTACGCCGTATAATCACAAAAGAAGCCGTATAAAATGGACAGTTATTTTGGGCGTGTCTCTTAAGCGTTAATAATCCATTTTCCGACAGGGATGGCGTCTGCAACAAAGCCGCCATCATAGGTATCTATCTCTTGAATTACCCCTCCATTAAATAACTGTAATTCATATTTGAGTATCCTACTTTTTTCCAAAATATCAAATAATGCTTTGGCTTCAATGCGGTTTAATTGAAATTTTTCTCGCAAGAATTTGATGATTTCATGGCGACCGATTTCATAGTCAAGGACATCGACTTTTTTGCCGAAGTGTTCTAATAATTTTTCACCGACACTGGAAATGGAATGACCTTTGGTCAGTTCAAAACAAGCAGTTTCTCTAGCTTCCATGAGTAAGTTGCCGGTTTTGGCGATGAGTTCATGCAGTTGTTTGTGTTCTTTTTCCAATCTTTCTTTTTCAAAAAGCAATTTGGCTCTTTCCTGTTGGATGGTTGCCCAATCATCTTCGGTTAAGTCTTCGGATGCTTGGAGATGTAGTTTTTCAAATTTTTCTTCTAAGCTTTCCAACCAATGTCTTAAAACGCCCTTGTTTTGGTGGGTTTTAGGAGCGGGAACTTCTTCCGTTTCGTGTTTTTCGATAAGTGCTAACAGGTCGTTTATCTTGGATAAGTCGCTTTTGATGGCGTGGTGCTCTTCTTCTAAATCGTGCATGATTTTCTCAAACCGCTTCATCTCTTTTTTGATGAACAAACTGGAGACGGCAGATTCTTTTCGTTTTAGCAAATTGATGAAATTTCTCATTTTCTTTGTTTTTTTGGTTAACAAATGTTCGTTTAGCTCTTTGACGGCACAAAGAAAAGCCCAAATGGAGGGCAAGTTCTACCACTTTAGTTGCACAAGTGGAAAATTTTTGGAAAAAAGTATTCTTGGTGAAAAAAGTAACTATTTCGGTATCTGTGGTTTTTTGTAATAAGGTGAGCTTTTGAACCGTATTCTCAGTAGAGACTATGAGTCCCGACGCTGTTTTTGGATTAATGCTTCGGCATTTTTGATATAGATTTGAGACCTTTCGATGTCAATGATGTCTTCTTTTTTGAGTTTTTGCAAATGTCTATTGAGTACATTGCGAGCGCTGCCAATGATATTGGCCAAGTCTGTGTGAGACAAATTATTGATGAGCTTGAGTTTGTGATTGTTGGCGTTGCGGTCAAGATGTTTTGTGAAGAGCTTTAGCGTTCTTGCCCAAGTGCTTAGAAGGGCTAAGTCGGTGCTGTTTTCTTCCAAAAAACGCATTTTTCGACCGAGATAGGGCAGTAAGGTTTGGTTAAAATCCGGATGCTGGCGGAGCCACTCCCTGGCGATGTGCATGGGGGCTACGAGTGCTTCTACATCATCCAAGGCTTCCGTTAAAACAAAATGCTGTTGACCATCCAATAAGCAAATAATGTCAAATAAACTGCCTTTGTGCAAGATTTCAATGATGTATTCTTTACCGGTATTTTCATTGACTTGATAGACCTTCACCCGCCCTTTTAGGATGACATAGAACTTTCGTAAAGTGGTAAGTTCATCAAAGGGGATACTGCCTTTTCTCCAAGTCTCTAAATGAAAATGAGTGATTAACTCCCTGATAGCGGCTTCTTGCATAGTCGAGAAGTGAGTGGAGCCGGCGACGACTTGATAGTAGTTTTCGTTATTGGAGCTAAGTTTTTTCATTTGGATTGGTTTGGAGTTGGCAAAATACGAAAAAAATAGGAAATGGAACAAATCTAACCATCTTCCGTCTCCCCAATAACCAATTGGGGCAATTCATCGTTGAGGCGTTAGGTATAAAAAAATTAGTTTTCTAAAAATAAATAGTTGTACCTTTGTCGCTCCAAAAAATTGACCGCATGGGCCAATAGAAAAGCCACTTGTCATGTACAATGTATCAAAATTAGGAGATAGTCCCTTTGCTCGATTCCTTCAAAAACTTTTTGCCCGATTTAGAAAGAGCGACCATACCTTTATGATTATCGTAGCGATTATCATCGGGGTTATCGGTGGTTATGGCGCTATATTGTTTCGGACTATGATTCGTTTTGTTCAGCGTTATTCTTTTGGTGCGTGGCATTTGGATTTGGCTTATATCGAAGCTATGCCTTGGTATTGGAAGTTGATTATTCCGGCGGTGGGTGGATTGATTGTCGGGCCAATCATCTATTTTTTCGCAAGAGAAGCTAAAGGGCATGGAGTGCCTGAAGTGATGGAAGCGATTATCCTAAAAGGGGGCGTAATCCGTCCGCGAGTAGTTGTCGCCAAAATTATTGCTTCTGCCGTATCCATTGGTACCGGTGGGTCAGTAGGTCGAGAAGGGCCTATTGTGCAGATTGGTTCTGCGGCCGGTTCGGTGTTGGGGCAGGCGATTCGAGTCAATGGTTCACAACTGCGCACTATGGTCGCTTGTGGAGCTGCAGCGGGTATAGCGGGGACATTTAATGCGCCTATTGCGGGGTCGATTTTTGCGTTAGAGATATTGTTGGGTGATTTTGCAATTACGCAATTTAGTCCGATTGTGATTGCTTCGGTCACCTCGACGGTAATTTCGCGGCATTATTTGGGTAATTATCCGGCATTTACAATTCCGAGCTATGAATTGGTGAGTGTTTGGGAGTTTATACCTTATTCGATTTTAGGGGTATTGGCTGCTTTTGTGGCGGTACTATTTATTGATGTGGTCTATAAGGCAGAAGATGTTTTTGAAGCGATACCTATTCCGGAATGGGTGAAACCGGCCATTGGTGGTTTAATTATCGGGGCTATCGGCATCTTTTTTCCCCAAATCTTTGGTGTTGGGTATGAGACGATGGATATGACTCTTGCGAGTAAATTGTCTTGGTCCTTTTTGCTGATGCTCATTTTTCTTAAACTGATGGCGACGTCTATTACCATTGGTTCCGGCGGCTCGGGAGGGATATTTGCGCCATCGCTCTTTTTGGGGGGCGCCTTAGGTGGAGCTGTGGGCACTGTCGCTAATATGGTGATGCCGGATTTAGTGGGTAGTGCGGGTGCGTATGCGCTTGTAGGGATGGCCACCGTCTCGGCGGCTACGATGCATGCTCCGATTACGTCCATTTTGATTTTGTTTGAATTGACCAATGATTATCGGATTATTTTGCCTTTGATGACGGCGGTGATTATCAGCACCGTTTTAAAGATGAATCTGAAAAAGGAATCCATGTATAGCTTGAAGCTAATCAGAAAAGGATTAGACATTCAGCAAGATGGAGAACCTAACGTCCTAAGTAAAATTAAAGTCAAAAAAATCATTAATCAAGGTTGTTTAACCGTTTTGGCAGATACTCCATTTAGTGAATTGCACGAACTCACCAAGGAATCCATCAATCTCAATTATTTTGTGGTGGATGAGAATAAAAAGTTGCTTGGCATCTTGTCTCCACATAAAATCCGGACCATTGAAAATCGCTCGGACATCGCCAATATTACCTTGACAGCTAAGGATTTGATTGTAGAAAAAGGTATTTTCTTTACACCTGAAGATACTTTGGACAAAGTCGTCCTCATACTAAATGACATCGTTTTAGACGAAATCCCCATCGTCAATAATGACATCGACCAAATCGTCATCGGCTATATTTCCAAAACTGAAGTCATCAATGCCTACAACCGCGAAATGGCTAAAACAGATATGCTTAATTCGGTCGCTGCCTACATTGGTTCCGCCGGCAAGTTTAGGCAACTGAAAATGATAGACGGTGAAGTTCTTTGCGAAGTCGAAGTCCCGGGAAAATACATCGGCAAAAATCTTAGCGAACTAGACCTTAGACACAAGTATGGCATCGAAGTCATCCTTATCAAGCAAAATTACGACGAAGAAACCAACGAGTCCGAAAAAGTCTTTGTCCCTAATCCTGAATATCGTTTTGCCCATGGGGATAAGCTGTTGATTGTGGGGAGTCAGGAAGAAGTGGATTTGTTTAATGGGTGATGTTTGCCTGCGGACGTTTGCCTTCGGCGCCCGCCTGCAACGGGCAGGTTCAGTTTGTCCTTCGGACGTTCAGTTTGTCCTTTGGACGTTCAGTTTGTTCTACGGACGTTTGCCTTCGGCGACTTAATTCATGAAAAGGTCAATTTTTAAATTTCTCAACTTCTAAACTAAAATCTGCGTAAATCTGCGGTGTAAATCTGCGAAAATCTGCGGGATATTTTGAACGGCTCTTTTCCTGAAAGTCCAGCTTACCAATCTCTCCGCAAGCTACGAGCTTAGCAATCTGGTACCATCAACTTCTCAACTCCTAAACTTCTCAACTCCTAAACTCCTAAACTCAAAAAGCTCCCAAACCCAATCACCAAAAAAATCGTTAGATTTGCACATCAAGAAAGCATAGAAACAAAAAAATGGGGATTTCATCCACCAAGTTAGCAAAAGAAATACGTAAGCTGATAAAGAAATGGCAACCTTCTGCAGATGTCCTTTTTCTTTCGACAGCTTTATTAGTTGGGGTGGCCACGGGAGCGTGGGCGATACTATTTCGTTATATGATTAAGTGGAATTCCTATCTTTTCTTTGAGTGGATACCCCGTGTAACCAGTGAAGGAGGCAAAGCCTACATTGTCATTGTACCTGCGGTAGGCGGCTTGATTGTGGGACTCTTGATTCATTACTTTGCCAAAGAAGCCAAGGGGGCGGGGGTGCCGGAAGTCATGGAAGCGGTTGCCCTAAAAAGCGGATTTATACGACCGAGAGTTATTTTAGTCAAAACGCTGGCTTCTTCCATTACAATAGGTAGCGGTGGGTCGGCCGGTCGAGAAGGGCCGATTGTGCAGATAGGTTCTGCTATTGGCTCGCTCATCGGTCAGTTGCTCAAATTGTCCGAAAACCGTGTGAGTAATCTAGTCGCTTGTGGCTCTGCCAGTGGGATAGCGGCAGCATTTAATGCGCCGATAGCGGGGGTGATTTTTGCATTAGAAGTCATTTTGGGGCGATTTTATGTTCGATATTTTAGTTCGGTGGTGATTGCGGCGGTAGCGGCGAGTGTGATAGGGCGGGTGGCTTTTGGGGATGCGCCGGCGTTTTCGATTCCCTTTAACTATCAAATAAACAGCCTTTGGGAATTTGCTTTTTACTTAGTTTTGGGTGCTTTGGGAGCTGTTGTTGGGGTCTTTTTTACGAGGGCTTTGTATCGGACGGAGAGTGCTTTCACAAAAATAAAACAGTTGCCGGAATGGGCAAAACCGGCCGTAGGTGGTTTCTTTTTAGGAATTTTAGGATTGTTGTATGCCCATATCCATCCGGATTTGTCGTGGGAAGTGATTCCACACGTGTTTGGGGTCGGATATGAGACGCTTGAAATTGCTTTGGCGAGTAAGTTGGCTTTATTTACGGCATTGACCTTATTGATATTAAAGATAATTAGTACGAGTTTGACGATTGGGTCAGGTGGCTCTGGGGGGATATTTGCACCTTCATTGTTTATTGGGGCCTTGTTGGGGACTTCATTGCAAATGGTTTTGACTTACTTTTTTCCGGGGATACCCGCACCGGCGGGAGCGTATGCCTTGTTGGGGATGGCGGCGGTATTTGCGTCCATATCCAAGGCTCCGATGGCGGCAATGATGATGATGTTTGAGTTGACGGGCAATTATCATATTATTTTGCCATTGATGATTGTGATTGTGGTATCTACGTCAGTAGGACAGTCGTTGATGAATGGGGAATCCATTTATAGTTTAAAGTTGTTGCGTCGGGGGATTCGGATAAAGCGTGGTCAAGATACCGACATTTTGGAAAATGTAGCGGTCTCAGAAGTGCTTACGCCAAATCCCGAAACAGTCAGCTATAATGTTCCCTACTCAGTCATTCCTAAGCTTTTGGCGAAAGCCCACACCCGCTCTATCCTTGTTTTAGACAAAAATAACAAACTCTATGGCATCGTGACCTTGACGGATATTGAAAAAGCCGCAAGAGAAGGGTTGTCTAATAAGACTCCTGTCAAGAAAATAGCCACCACATGGCCCCATATTCTAGTGACCTATGCGGATGAAGCCATTGGAGATGCGTTGCCGCGAATGAGTGCGCGCGGGATAGCGAGCATGCCCGTTGTGTCACGAGAAGATCCTTATCAAGTCGTTGGTTTGCTCAAAAGACGAAATATTTTAAGAGCCTATAATTTAGCAATTACCAAACGAAAGGCGTATAAAGTAAAGCAAGAAAAAATCCAGCATCTTCATCATGAAGCAAATGAACTGGTGGAAATTCCACTAGGTCCAAATGACCGGGCCATTGGGAAATCAGTCGTCGAAATCGCTAAAAACTTGCCCAAAGATTGTATTTTAGTCTCGATTAAAAGGGGAGGTCATTTAATTATGCCGCACGGGGATACGGTCTTTCAGGTCGGGGATATTGTAACGGCATTTGTGACGGTGAAGGAGTCAGAGCGTTTGTTTGAGTGCTTGCATGGGGAGTGATGATATGAGCGAAGGCGTGGCTGCATACAATTGCCCAATTTTGTCAATGATGTTGTTATTCTTGATGTACTCCACTCCTTATTCGATGGTTTTCAGCCTTTTTTCGTCAATTCAAATGTGAGTAAACTATGCTCGATGGTCGCTTTTTGAAGCGCGCCATAAGCGTATAGGTAATTCTCATGGTGCCCGCTGGAAGGATTGGTTAATTGGTAGAGGTGGGCATCTATTTCCGCAAGGGGCTTTAGAGAGCCGCCAAAATCAGAATACACGGAAGTAATTCCTTGCGGTTCCTTGACAAAGAATAATGCGCTGGAGTAAGTTATTTTATGCAAATATTGCGAGGTGTGCCCATTATCGACAATGGTGTAATATTGGCCATTCTTGGTCGTAGTTATTTTAGAATGCACTTTGCCTTTAACATATACGGTGACCGCACTGCTGACAAGTTCATTGTTTTTGTAGGTGGCATTGAGCTTGTAGGAGATATCAACGGTAATAAAGAGTTTGACTTTTACATCGCTGGTCACTGCGATTTGCATATAATCATTGGTCTTCGATTTTTTGACCGAAAGGTCGCCAATCGGATGCCCGTTGGCGGTGATGGTATAAGTCGTTGTTTGACTAAGTACTTGCCCGACCAAAAAAGTAATAAGAATGAAAGAAAGTGCCAGCTTCATGAAGGAGCCTCGTGTTGTTGTTTAAGAAATCAGTGTTCGTCACTATATCCGATATCGTCCAATTTACCGCTAAATATACGGTGCTGGAATACCAAATAGGTGATAATTAAAATGACGCCAATAACAAACCAAGTCACTCCTACGGATAACCCATATTGGCCGGCAGATGTATTTTGTATGGTCAAGGCAGGATTGACGTTATTCGTTGAAGGGAGCAATTTGGGAAACATCGCCAAAACCGATGAAGTTAATCCGCCCACCAAATACAAGGTAGAAAAAAGGAAGCCCGTACGGTCATTTTTAAAACTTTGAATCCTAAATAAACCGGCAATACCCGCCGCCGTAAAAGCCGGAAAAATCCAAAGAATAGGATGCTGGATAAAGTTTCCAAAAGCATTTGGGACGATGGTATGCCACATCAACAACGCAAACAAACTCAACGCTAACAACAAAATACTTAAGCGGAAAATTAATCGCTTGAGCCGTTGGTTTAGTTGGCTATTGGTTTTTAAAATAATCCAGGTGGCGCCGTGAATGGTCAGAGAAATCACTCCAATAACACCCAAAAGTAAGGTAAACCAATCAATGACACCCAATGTCTCCGAATGCGGACTGAAACTCGGATTCCATAGGGGCAAGAAAAAATAATGTGGTTCGTAGCTGGAAACGCCATCGACAACGCCTCCTAAATTGACCCCGCGGACGATATTTCCTAAAGCAATACCAAAAAATAAAGCCAGTAAAAGGCTGGCGATGCCAAAACTTTTGTCCCAGATGCCGTGCCACATTTTGTGGTCGATTTGCGAGCGCAGCTCTATGCCGATTGCTCTAAATATGAGAAGCCACAAAATCATGATGAGTGGCAAATAAAACCCACTAAATGCGGCCGCATAGAGTTTGGGAAAAGTAAAGAAAAGTACTCCGCCACCGGCAATAATCCAAACTTCGTTGGCATCCCAAAACGGGCCGATGGCATTTAAAATACTTTTTTTGTCTTTTTCGTCTTTCGCCAAAAAGAGATAGATAATTCCTGCTCCAAAATCATAGCCATCTAAAATGACATAAATAACAAGCATGGAGATAAGGGCGATGTACCAAAATAGTTCCATAATTTTTTATTTTTGAAGCTCAGGGCCTTTGTAGATTATTTTTCCAACTAAAATCAAAAAGAGCAGACCTAACAAAAAGTATAGTCCGACAAATCCAAGTAAAGTGAACAAGGTGTTTCCGGATGAAACCGTTGGCGAGCCTCCTGCATGTGTAGGGAGCAAGCCATAAACTAACCAAGGTTGGCGTCCTAGCTCTGCGACATACCACCCGGTTATATTGGTGACGTACGAAAAGGGAGATAATAGGAGAAGAGACCAAAGCACCCATTTGGTTTGATACAATTTTTTTCGCCAGAGCAAGATGATGGCGATAAAAAATATACCAATAAATATAGTGCCTAGCCCAACCATGATGTGATAAGCATAGTAAAGACCCGGCACGTTGGTCGGCCAATCTTTTCGGTCAAATTCATTAAGTCCTTTGATTTCCGTATCAAAATTTTTGTAGGTCAAGAAGCTAAGGACACCGGGCACGGCGATTTTATTGTCAAGAGACATTGTTTCCATATTGGGCTGCCCAAGGATGACAATTTCTCCATCTGTCGGTTTTGTTTCAAATACGCCTTCCATGGCCGCAAAGGTTACCGGTTGGTATTTGACGACATTTTTGGCATTCCAATCCCCTGTCGGGAAAGCGACCAAAATGGAGGAGATTAATCCAAAAATAACCCCTGTTTTCACAAATATTTGACCATATTCTCGGTGTTGGTTGCTTAATAAATAAAAGGCACCGACTGCCGTAACCACAAAGGATGCAGTGACTAACGCTCCCGATTGATTATGTAAAAAGGCCGGAATTAGCCATGGATTGGTGAATAATTCTGAAAAGCTATCCAGCACAAATTGACCGTTTTCATGAATCGAATATCCTACCGGGTGCTGCATCCAAGCATTGGTGGCAATAATAAACAAACCACTGAGCCAAGTCCCTAAAAAGACTAAAACAGCCGAGAGAAAGTGGATTTTTTGTCCCACTAGCTTTTCCCCAAAAAGAAAAATACCAATAAAGCTGGATTCCAAAAAGAAGGACAAAACGCCTTCCATGGCTAGGGTTTGACCAATAACTCCACCTGTTAGCTCCGAAAACTTAGCCCAGTTGGTACCAAATTGAAATTCCATCGGGATACCGGTGACAACACCGATGGCAAAGTTAATCCCAAATATCTTCATCCAAAATTTGGCAATATGGTTGTATTTTTCTGCTTTTGTACGCAAGTACTTCCACTTAAAATAGACAATGATTAGGGATAGACCCATCGTCAATATCGGAAAGAGATAATGGAAAGAAATGGTAAAAGCAAATTGTATCCGGTCGTAAAAAAGCATGTCTTCCATAAGCTGATTTTAATCGTTTTTGTCAGATTGTCCAATGGCGATTGTACTCGTTTTTTGGTGGGTTGCCCCAAAATAAAAAGCCCTTCTCAATTACTCGAAAGGAATATATTTGTCTTCGTCTTCTTTGAAGATCCCCAAGAACTTCTCCATACCTTCGACGGCAAAATCAGGAAACATGTGTCCTTGAGAGAAGTAATAATAACTATCAAAAGACCATTTCATCATTCGAGACAAAGGACTATGAAAAGCTAAATCGTTTTTGCCGGCATACAAATTGTCCGAATAAATTAGAATGGCATCTTGCCCACCCATATTCATGATGCAAAAGACACTTGGCTCGTATTTTATGATTTCGCCTTCTCCTTTGATTTTGGCAAGAATAGCTGACACCGCAATATCTGCTTGATGCACAGCGATATGACCCAGCTTGGGTTGTGCAAGTGCATTAATGTCTCCAATGGCATAGATAGAGTCGTAGGATAGATGCTTCATGGTCTCATCTGTCGGAATAAAACCGGCATCATCTCCCAATCCGCAATCCTTAAAAAGGGGCAAGGCGGTATAAGGGGGGATGATTATCGCTAAATCACAAGGGACTTTATCACCATCTTCAAAAAAGAGGGCATCAGATGTAATTTTTATGACCACCTTATCAGTCGATAAGCTAATGGCATGTTTTTTCATGATTTTACCGACCTTCTCCCGAACATGGTCGCCCACATCTTCAAAGAATATTTTCCCCGGAGAAAATACCGAAATGGTACTCTTGTCTCTAATGGATCTTTCTTTTAGGTCATGATCTATCATGAACATGGCTTCTCCCACAGGGCCTTCACAGGGCGCAGCTAAATTGGGTGCCTTTACTTGGTGACCAAAAGTGCTTTTGGCGGTTCCGATAACTACATTTCCACCCTTAAAATCTTGAAGGGCCTTCCAAAGTTTGGTGGCTTGTATTTCATCACACATCGAATAGCCATATTGACGAAAGCCATCAATGGCATCATAATCCTTGATGGCACCGGAAGCGATGATGAGATAATCATAGGGTAATATGACTTGGGTGCTGAGGGTAACAGTCTTTGCGTCGGGGTCAATTTTTGTAACTTCCGCATGAATAAATTGCCCTTTTTTGTGTTCGACGGCCGGTTGGAGATCAATCAAAACGCTGTTGACCGGTTTGCCCGAAAAAGCAACTTCCGGAAGGGATGGTTTTTCTAGCAATTGACTTCTCTTATCAATAACCTTGATGTCTAGGTTGCCATCATATTCGTTGAGTCGGTAGTAGGCCCGAAGTCCGGCAAAACCACCACCAAGAATAATTATTTTAGTTTTCATTTTTGTTCTCCTCTAGAAATCCACGAAGTGAGATCAAAGTCAAGAACATGACTCATTAGCGAAAGTTTAATGATTGAAAAAATAAAAACAATGCTTTTTGTCATTCTTTTGATGTCATCAACCTGTACTGATTGGCTCAATTGACTTCCGAAGTCGCCGAAGCCATCACTCTATAAGCTAGCCCGATAGCTCCGCTCCACCCGTCCGGAGATGCTTGTAAATACTTCATAAGGAATAGAGCCTATTGTTTCCGCAAGGAACTCCACGGGATGGTCTTTGCCGAAAATAATCACTTCGTCCCCTGCCTGAACATAGGGAATGTCCGTCACATCAATCATCGTGGTGTCCATCGAAATATTGCCAACGGTCGGGGCATGTAGTCCCCGTATCAAAAAGGAATAACGTCCATTGCCCAGCAAGCGGCTGATGCCATCTGCATAACCAATATTCAAGGTCGCAATCAAAGACGGTTTGGTTAATTCGCCCTTTCGGCAATATCCTACGGTCTCCGGCGGAGCGACCATCCGAACTTGTAAAACACTGGCTTTGAGTGTATTAGAAGCGATGAGTGGGGCCATTTCTACGCCCGTTCCATATACGCCGATTCCAAAACGAACCATATCAAAATGATATTGGGGGAAGCGCAAGATGCCATTGCTATTGACCAAATGTTTCATCACCGGCAGCCCCAATTGGTCATACATTTTTTGTAGGCGATTGGCCTGCATCCGGGTGAAGTTGTCGTGTTCGGGCATCTCTGCTGCCGTCAAATGCGATGATACGGACATCACTTTCAACTGCGGATTTTCCGAAAGGATTTTTTGAATACCGGGAATATCAATAGGCTCCATGCCGGAGCGATGCATCCCGGTATCCATTTTTAGGTGAATTTTGACGGGGTATCGAGTCTGGGCTATTTGCGCAAGCTGGTCGATAGAATAAATCTCCGGTTCCAAATTATACTTCGCCAAGTCCCCATATCGCTCATCATCCGGCAACATCACCAGAATTGGCATGACAATCCCCGCCTTCCGCAAAGTAACCCCTTCTTCTGTCCGCGCCACCCCCAAATAATCCACATCATGTGCTTCCATTACCCGTGCGACGGCAATACTCCCCGCACCATAGGCATTGGCTTTAATCATAAAAAGCATCTTTGTTTCCGGCTTGATATTAGACCGAAAATACTCCAAGTTATGGATGATGGCTTTTAAGTTCACTTCTAATATGGGTCGATTCATCACAAGGTTTTAATGCAGGCAAAAAATACGCAGAATTACTCGTAGGTCACTCCTTTTTCGATGGGGGGACAGGTACAAATTAGGTTTCTGTCGCCACCGGCTTGATCAATACGTCGCACACTCACCCAAAACTTATTACCGGTTTTTAGCCAAGGAAGTGGGTAGGCTGCTTTTTCACGGCTATAGGGCATGTCCCAACTATCGGCAATGACCAATTGCTGGGTATGCGGGGCATTGTGCAACACATTATTGTCGCTCGGATAGTCTCCACGTGCGATTTCGTCAATTTCTTTTTTGATGGCGAGTAAGGCGTCACAAAACCGGTCGAGTTCTTCTTGGCTCTCACTCTCGGTTGGCTCAATCATGATCGTTCCGGTAACGGGAAAAGAAAGAGTCGGCGCATGGAATCCATAATCCATCAGGCGTTTGGCGACATCTTCCGCACTCACTACGGACTTCATGGGGCGCAAATCAACGATTAATTCGTGTGCGACTCTGCCCACTTCTCCCGTGTAAAGCACAGAAAATTCTTTTTCCAATCTTGCTTTGATGTAGTTGGCATTCAATATGGCATAGTCGGTCGCAAGCTTCAAGCCTTCGGTACCCATCATGCGTATGTAGGCATGGGAGACAATCAAGACGCCGGCACTGCCAAAAGGAGCGGAACTAACGGCATGAATGGCTTTTTTGCCACCTGTTTTGACGATAGGATGTCCCGGAAGGTAGGGAGCTAATCGGGCATTGACACAAATCGGCCCTACACCCGGACCACCGCCACCATGCGGTATGGCAAAGGTTTTGTGTAGGTTCAAGTGGCAGACATCGGCTCCGATCGTACCCGGATTGGTGTAGCCTACTTGGGCATTCATATTGGCGCCGTCTAAGTAAACTAATCCGCCATGATCATGGATTAATTGCACCATCTCCAAGATGGCAGACTCAAAAACGCCATGGGTGGACGGATAGGTAATCATAAATCCGGCTAAAGTCTCTTTGTAGATTTCGACCTGCTTGCGCAAATCGGTTAAATCGACATTGCCCTTGTCGTCACAATCAATGACGACGACTTTCATCCCTGCCATGACGGCGCTGGCCGGATTGGTACCATGTGCGGAGGAAGGAATTAAAATAACATTTCGTTGGTCATCGCCCCGGTCATGGTGATAGGCGCGGATGGTCATTAATCCGGTAAACTCTCCTTGTGCGCCGGAGTTGGGTTGGAAGGAGCAGGCAGACAATCCGGTAATCTCACAAAGGTAGTCGCCTAATTCTTGGATTAATTGCTGATAGCCTTTGGTTTGAGTGGCCGGTGCCAAAGGGTGAATGTTCGCAAATTCGGGCCAAGTGACGGGCAACATTTCGGTAGCTGCATTCAATTTCATGGTGCAAGAACCTAGAGACACCATGGAGTGTGTGAGCGATAAGTCTTTGTTTTCCAGAGACTTAAGGTAGCGCATCATCTTGGTTTCGGTGTGATATTTAACAAAAGTCTCATGAGTTAGAAATTCGCCGGAACGAGTCAATTTATTGGGTAAAGCATCCCCTTTTCTTGCTTTTTTGAGTGTATAGGATGTCTTTTTCGCTTTCGCAAAAATATCCAAAATATCTTGTAGGTCGCTATCCAAAACCGTTTCATCCAAGCTGATTTGAATGGTGTTTTTGGTATAGAAAAAGTTAATTTTTTGTGCTTTTGCTAGTTTTTTGACTTGCGTAATGAGTGGGCGGTCTGCTTCGATATTCAGTGTGTCAAAGAAATAGCGATTCATTTGGTTATAGCCCAAAGTTTTGAGTCCTTGGTTCAAGGCTCTGGTCATCTGGTGGATGCGGTCGGCAATGGCTTTTAGGCCATCGGCACCGTGATAGACTGCGTACATGCCGGCCATCGAAGCGAGTAAAGCTTGTGCCGTACAGATATTGGAAGTTGCTTTTTCGCGGCGGATATGTTGTTCTCTTGTTTGGAGTGCCATCCGTAGGGCAGTGTTGCCATCCGCATCTTTGGAAATACCTATAATTCGTCCGGGCAATAGTCTCTTGAACTTTTCGGTGGTCGCAAAATAAGCCGCATGTGGTCCCCCAAAACCAAAAGGAATACCCATTCTCTGCGTCGTACCAACCACTGCATCGGCTCCCCATTCTCCCGGTGGTGTCAATAAGGCCAATGACAATAAATCCGCTGCAACGGTGACAAATACACCGGCATCTTTGGCTTTTTGTGCAAACTTAGGCAGGTCATTGATGGTTCCGGTCTTTCCGGGATATTGAAATAACACACCAAATACTTTATCGGTATATTTCATGTCTTTTTCCGCAAGGACGACAATCTCAATATTTCTAGGCAAAGCCCTTGTTTTGAGTACGGCGATGGTTTGGGGCAATACTTCTTCAGAGACCAAGAATTGATTGGTGACATCATCCCCTATGGCCCGTTTATTTTTGGAGTGGTAGAACATATTCATGGCTTCTGCCGCTGCGGTGCCTTCGTCCAATAAGGAGGCATTGGCAATCGGCAATCCGGTTAAGCCATTGACCATCGTCTGAAAATTCAATAAAGCTTCGAGCCGCCCTTGCGAAATCTCCGCTTGATATGGGGTATAAGGCGTGTACCAGCCCGGATTTTCGAGTATATTGCGCAAGATGACGCTTGGAGTGATGGTGCCAAAATAACCCATGCCGATATAGGAGCGTGCGATGATATTTTTGTCGGCCATCTCCTTGGCAGCCTTCAAATACTCAAATTCGGAGAGCGGAGCCGGCAAATTCAACTCTTTTTTGATGCGAATGTCATCCGGAATTGTCTGGGTGATTAAATCTTCAAATGTATGAGCGCCAATGAGTTGGAGCATGTCTTTTAGTTGGGTCGGATTGGTGTCAAGGTGTCTTTCGACAAAATGATCCGATATAGGGAATTTTTGCATTTCTCAAGTTGATTTAGTTGGCAAAAACTAGGCAAATAGGCCCATTTTTAGGGTACCCACCAGTATCTCTCAATTAGGCGGTAAATTTATTCTTATTTATTGGGAAAAGGAGGGTTTAGGGGGATTTTTTTGTAACAATTTAGGTGTTCGCCGATTTTTGCTCCATTTTTTTCACGTGTGTTGGTTAAAGGTAAAAGGGAGCTTCCGCCTATTTCCTTTGTATTAGGATTCTGTTAGATTCGTGGAGAAGGGAATTAAGATTTACGATATACGTAATAAGATTTTTTAGGGAAGTTTTGGTAAGTAGATACACGGCATTCCTTGTATCTATACGGTCGTAATCCGATAACCATGGGGGATTCGTTTTATAAAAAAAAACTGTACTTTTGCTCAAAATCAATGGATAGATGACCAATAACGATATACTACGCCGCTTACGCTATACTTTTGACTTTAACGATGACAAGATGATGGATTTGTTTGCTTTAGGGGGCTTGGAAGTGACTCGTGCACAAATCAGCGACTGGTTAAAGAAAGAAGAAGATCCGGCTTTTCAGAAAATGGAAGATCGGACGATGGCTATTTTTTTGAATGGATTGATTGCTGATAAGCGAGGGAAAAGACCCGGGCCACCGCCCCGCCCCGAAAATCAATTGAATAATAATATCATTTTGCGTAAGCTGAAAATTGCTTTGGAGTTGAAGGATGAAGACATTATGGATATTATGCAACTGGTTGATTTGCAGTTTAGTAAGCATGAGATATCGGCTTTTTTTAGAAAGTTTACCCAAAAGCAATATCGAGTCTGTAAGGATCAGTTTTTGCGCAATTTCTTAAAAGGTTTGCAGGTACAGTATCGGTTGCGGTAAGTGCGGTGGATGAGCGATACCCCAATTAGTTAAACCTTGACCAACGCCGGCCATCTTTGGTCGTGTACTGTAAAAGGCCTATTTCTTTAGATACCATGATGTTTTGCATTTGGAAGGTGTCGCAATTACTACCGGCGGCGCACCGGATATTTATTGCCGTAATTGGTAGGCCGTTCCACTGAAAATCAGGCTTGAACTCAGCGGAGGAGTTATTTCTTGCGAAAACTGTGTGATCATCATCTGCAAAAAATTCACAGCCTAGAAATTGGTCGCTTGGTAACTCATTATTAAAAATGATGCGCCGGTTTTCTTTAGCAGTGGTGGTAAACAGGATGTCATGGTATTTGTCGGAAGACAATTGGGCGATTTCTACTTGGGCATCAGTGCCGCATTCTTCTCCTCCAAAAAAATCCGTGTCTGATGTGCGAGAGATCCGTAGTGAGTCTATATTACCGTCGTAGTCTTTGAAAGTCAAAAATTCTTTTCCATCATAAGGTGTTATCCATTTTTGAGCTTCCGCCGTTAATTCTTTGTCAGGTGGCTCACAGCCGCAGTCCTTGGAGCTTAGTAAGCAACAACTGCTCAGTAGGATGATGGAAAATAATGTAAAAAGAACGGCGCTTTTGGTTGAATTTCGAATAGACATTTTTTTAAATTTTTTGGTTGTCGTGTATTTTTTCTTAGAACAGGGACACCTAAACAGTTACCTATTTTTTTGTGAAATATTGCAAGCTTTCCGGATTGCGCATCGCATCTTTTTTCGCAGCTTTTTCAATGGGTACTCCTTTGAGTATTTTCTTGACGGGCAATTCCATCTTTTTGCCGCTTATCGTATAGGGTAAGTCGGGCACTTCAATGATTTCATTCGGTACATGCCGTGGGGAGTAGTCGGCACGCAATTGTTTTTTGATGGCTTGTTTGATATTTTCCGTAAGGGTATAGCCGTCGTTCATGATAACGTATAAAGGCATGTAATCGCTGCCACCTTCTAATTCGATATTGACGACCAAAGCGTCTTTGATTTCTTTGATTTTATCGACCGAGCGATAGATTTCGGCGGTGCCGATGCGGACACCTTGGCGATTGAGAGTGGCATCCGAACGACCTAAAATGATGACGGTATTGCGATCGGTGATGATGGTCCAATCTCCATGTCGCCAAATACCCGGATACATCTCATAATAACTGGCCCGATAGCGTTCCTTGCCGGGGTCATTCCAAAAGAAAACCGGCATGGAAGGCATGGGTTGGGTGATGACCATTTCGCCGACTTCATTGGTGAGTGGTTGGCCGTTTTCGTCGTAGGCATACAGCGCACAGCCTAGCGCACGGCACTGAATCTCACCTTGATAAACAGGTAGCAGCGGATTGCCCCCGACAAAAGCGGTACACACATCTGTTCCGCCACTCATGGAAGTCAGCCAAACTGTCCGCTTGATATTTTTGTAAACGTAGTCAAATCCTTCCGGCGGCAAGGGCGAACCCGTAGAGCCGATAGAGCGCAAAGGCTTGAGATTGAACGCTTTTTTGGGCGCAAGCCCCTGATTGGCACAAGCCATAATAAATGGCGCACTTGTCCCAAAATGATGTATCGGAGCAGCTTCCGCCAAACGCCAAAGGACATTCAAATCAGGATATCCGGGACTTCCGTCAAATAAAACCGCGACGCCACCCACCAACATGGAGGCTTGCACAAAATTCCACATCATCCAGCCTGTTGTCGCAAACCAAAAGAATCGCTCGCCGGGATGTACGTCATTATGCAAGGCCAAATATTTGTAGTGTTCTAGGAGGCTGCCGCCATGCGAATGGGTAATTGCCTTAGGCGCTCCCGTTGTCCCCGAAGAGTACAAAACCCACATCGGATGCTCAAAAGGAACAGGCAAAAAACTCAAAGGCTCGTTTTTGTCCGCAAGGGCATCACGCCATAGGACTCCTTTCGGGAAATTGGTAACAGATTGATTATCATTGAGATAGGGGATGAGTATAACTTTTTCGAGCGATGGGATTTGTTGGGTGATGGCCTGAACTACATCCATTTTGTCGTAGCCTTTGCCACCGTACTGGTAGCCATCAACAGCCAGTAAAATCTTGGGCTCTATCTGCCCAAAGCGCTCCAATACACTGCCCGCTCCAAAATCCGGTGAGCAGCTTGACCAAATCGCGCCTATCGACATGGTTGCCAATAAGCCGACGGTTGCTTCCGGGATATTGGGCAAAAAGGCGACCACCCGATCTCCTTTTTCGACACCACTTTCTATTAGGAATTGGCGTAAGGCAGCGACTTTTTGCTCTAGTTCATCCCAAGACATTTCGGTTAAAGGCTGCCGCTCGGATTGAAAAACCAAGGCGGGATGTTCGGTTGTTTTATTCCTAAAAATATGCTCGGCATAGTTCAAAGTCGCTCCGTCAAACCAATCTACATCGGGTAGTTCTTTGTATTCTAAAATCCGGTTGTAGGGAGTAAAGGATTTGATTTTGAAGTATTTCCAGATGAAGTCCCAAAAGAATTCCGGTTCATCGATGGACCACTGCCATAGGTCTTCGTAATTCTTAAAGTCTAAGTGATGTCTGCGCAGGTAATTCATGAATTTGTTCATGTGGGAGTGTTGGCGGACTCGCTTGGAAGGTTTCCAGAGGATGGGTGGAACTTGGGTCATGGTTTTTGATTTGGTTGATGAATGGGTCAAAGTTAGGGAATTTAGTTGAGAAGTTTTGTCACTTGTCCTGCGGACTTGGTTAGTTTAGGAGATTGGGAGTTTGGCGTCTTTAGTGTTAAAAAATATCCCGCAGACCTGCCTAGTGTCCGAAGGAAGGTTGGTTTGCGCAGATTTTCGTTTTAGGCAAAATTTGATTGAGCCATTGTTTTGGAGTATGGGAGATTCGTATTGGAAACTTTGGGCTAGTTTTTCTTCTCTGATCTTCGTTTTTGTTCAATGTGTTTTAGGGCGTCTAAGGCGTTATTGGTGGGGTATTTTCCGGTGTAACAGGCGGTGCAAGTAGAAAAATTTTCAAAAATATGGTCTAAGTCTTCGGCTGTGTTGAAGAAAAGTGCATCGGCTTCGATAAAATCTTTGATTTCTTCAATGGATTTATTAGCGGCAATTAGCTCAGTGGAAATGGACATGTCAATGCCGTAAATACAAGGGTGGTTGATTGGGGGAGCGGCGGAGGCAAAATAGATTTCTTGGGCACCTGCGTGGCGAAGTAATCGTACAATTCTTTTGGAGGTAGTGCCGCGAACAATGGAGTCATCCACTACGACAATTTTTTTGCCGTTAACGGTGTTTTTGATTGGGTTGAGTTTGCGTTGGACGATGGCTTCACGTTCGCTTTGTTTGGGGGAGATAAAGGAGCGTCCGATATAGTTACTTTTGACTAAGCCACGATGATGGGGGATGCCCAATTCTTCTGCCAAACCTGAAGCCGCAAAGTAACCTGAAGAAGGTACATCAATAATAATATCGGGTTGGAGCCCGGCAGCTTTTATCTTTTGACCGAGAGATTTGCCCATGCGCACTCGTTTGCCAGCTACGAGTTTGTTGTGAATGATGGAGTCTTCTCTCGCAAAATAAATGTACTCAAAGATGCAGAATTTTTGTTGATTTTGCTGTCCGATTTTGCTGTAAATGTTTTGATTTTTGTCGATAAATAATATCTCACCGGGTTGGAGGTCTCTGATGACTTCGTAGCCTAAATGATCAAAAGTAACCGACTCAGAAGCCAGTCCAAAAATAAAGCCTTTTTCGGTTTCTTTTTTGCCGAGAATAAGCGGGCGCATTCCATTGGGATCCATAAATGCAAGTAACCCATGGTTGGCGATGACACTAATAACGGCATAGGCCCCTTCCACCTTTTCTTGTGTGGCTTGGGCGGCATCCATGATGTCATTGGGAGAGATATTGCCCAAATCTTTTTTCTCTAGTTCTGCGGCAAATGTGTAAAGTAGGATTTCTAAATCATTGGTGGAAGTGGGTAGTACATGATAGTCATGATACAATGCTTGATTCATTTTTTCATAATTCGTCACGTTACCATTGTGAACCATGGCGATGCCAAAAGGATAATTGGTGACAATGGGCTGTGCATTGCCTTTGTTGTTAGCGCCTTGTGTGGTGTAACGAACATGACCAATGCCTATTTTTCCTTTGAGTCGATTGATGTGTTTTTCGTGAAAAACTTCATTGACGAGTCCGAGTCCTTTTTTAATACGAAACATATCTTTAAAGGTCACAATGCCGGCGGAATCTTGGCCTCGATGTTGCAATGAAGTGAGTCCGAGTATTAAGTCCAATATGACTTTTTTATTTCCGGTAAATCCTACTATTCCACACATATGCTTAGTTGGTTATTTTTCAAAAATGGTTTTTAATGCTTGCGCAAAAAATTGATGCTCTACCGCCAATCCTTTGGCTTCGACTTCTTGTAAGCTTTTTGCTTCACGCAAATCTACATCCGCTTGCGCAATAATTTGTCCGTCGTCGATTTTGTCGTTGACATAATGGACGGTGATTTTGGTGCTGGGTAATTGATTTTTCCATGCCCACTCATAGGCGCCGAGACCACGATGTTGGTTGGTATCTGCGGGATGGATGTTGATGATTTTTTTGGGGAAGGTGTCTGTAAATCCTTTTGTCAATCGTCTCATGAATCCGGCGAGTAAAATGTAATCTACTTTAGTGGCTTTTAAAAGGGTGAGTACTTTTTGGTCAAATTCTTTTCGGGTGATGCTCTTAGATTCGATGGCGAAAGTTGGGATGCCTAAATCCTTGGCGGTTTGTAATCCTTTGGCATTCAACTTGTTAGAGATGACGATGGTTACTTGGGCGATATTTTTTAAAACTCCATTTTGACAAGACTCTGCGATTGCCTTCATGTTGCTACCGCGCCCGGAAATTAATATGGCCAGTTTCTTCATCAGGAGTAATTTTTTAAAAATTGATTTTTGCGCAAGCCGATGTCCTTTCGGAAATACATTTGCGGAAAAGAAATATTTTTAATATTAGCGTAAGCTTTTCGGATGGCTTGATCAAACGATTGGCCATGGCTAACGAGATTTATGACTCGCCCACCATTGGTTGCCAAATGATTATTTTTTTTGGTGACACCCGCAGAAAACAATAGGATGTCCGAAGGCATGGCTTTGATGTCAATCGGCAGGCCAACCGGATAGCTGCCTGGATAACCACCCGATGCTAAAACAATATCTACAAAATAGCCTTCTTCAAATTCTAATTGGATGGAATCCAGTTGTTTGGTTAGTGTCGCTTCCATTAATTCGACTAAACTTGATTTTAGTGATGGGAGTAGGACTTCTGCTTCGGGGTCTCCAAGCCTTACATTGTATTCCAAAAGAAAAGGTCCAGCATCTGATATCATGATGCCGAAATAAATAATACCGCGATAATTCATCGCCTCCTTTTGGATGCCTTGGAGAGTAGGTTGAATGATTTGTTCTTGGATGTCATCGGCTAACTTATTATTCCAAAAAGGTACGGGGCAATAGGCACCCATCCCGCCGGTGTTCGGCCCATTGTCCCCATCCAAAAGTTGCTTATGATCTTGGGAGGGCTGGAGTAATTGGATATGTAGTCCATCTGTAAAACCAATGATAGAAATTTCGTCACCGATGATTTTATCTTCTACCAAAAAAGAAATGTTTTCTCCGTATTTCTTTTGCAACTCATCTAATGCTTCCAAGCCTTCCTTTGGGGTGTCGCATACAAAGACTCCTTTGCCACCTGCCAAGCCATCCAATTTGATAACAAAACTTTCATTCAAAGATTGGATAAATGCTTGTCCATCTTTGATGCAGTTAAATTTAATAAAAGATGCTGTGGTGACCCCATGGCGAAGCATGAATTCTTTGGATAAAATCTTAGATGATTCTAATTTTGCGGAAGCGGCATCAGGGCCTAAAACTTGAATATTACTATCTTGAAAATAGTCCACAATTCCATCGGCCAATGCTTGTTCCGGACCGACAAAAATCCACTGAATATCATGTGTCAAACAAAAGGATCGAACGGCTCCAAAATCAGAGATGTCTATGGCGTGGCTATTGGGAATGCCCGCATTTCCCGGAAGGGTAAAAATGGCATCTTGCCCAAGTTCTTGCGCTAGTTTCCAAGCGATGGCATGTTCTCTGCCTCCATTTCCAAGAACGGCTATATTTTTAATATTACTCATTTATTTACTTGATTATCAGCCTTTTGTAGGTCTTCTTTCATTTTTTTTATCTTTTGATTCATCTGTTGTCGGATACTTGGAATGTTCAAAGCACGCACAGCCGCTAATGCAGCGTTGTCGGGATGAATGACCGTAGAAGCCGGTGTGTTAGACGGCATCATTAAGGAAGAATTGATGTTTGCCATTATGTCCACTTTGTCGGAAAATGGCGGGCAATTAATGACCGGAGTGGTTAGGTTGGCAGCCAGTGCGCCACCGAGTCCGTTCGAGCGACCGGCAACAGCAATGACGACTACGGGCTCGATACTTTCGTTGTACGCTTGCGCTAATTCTAAAATTCGTTCGCCATTTTTGTGCGCTGAAATAATCCGTTTACTCACCTTGATATTGTAGGCTTCGATGAATTTTTGAATTTTTTGGACATGGGGTAAGTCTGATTTAGAGCCCATGCAGATTGCAATAAAACCAGGTTTGATAAGTTTGGAAGCGACCAGATTGTGGTAAGCTCTGATTTTTGGTTCAATTTCAGTAATATTAAATTTTTGACCGGTCACCAATTCATAAATGTCCCTATATCGTTTACTTGTTTCATTGACAATTTTGGTGGGGAGTTCTAAGGGGACTTCTCCGTTCACTTTATTGGCTAACATCCACTGACGGACAAATTCTTTATCCATTTGCTCCGCCTTCTTGGGGTTCTTTTTATAATCTTTCTTTTTCCAAAAGCGGGAAGAATCCGGTGTATGGATTTCATCTATCAGAATAAGTTTGCCATTTAGTAACCCAAATTCATATTTGGTGTCCACGAGAATAATGCCCTTTTTATCCAAATATTCACTACCACGCTTGAAGAGAGCAAGTGCCGTTTCCTTCATTTTTTGGTAGGTCGCTTTTTTGACTAAGCCTGATTTGATGATTTCTTTTTCATTGATTTCGGTGTCAAATTCATCTTTAGTGGTGGGTGTCAAAATAGGCGCGGCGAAAGCCTGATTTTTAGTCATTCCGTCAGGGGCAAGGGCTCCACTAAAATCCCTTTGACCTTTTTCGTAGCCGCGCCACATAGATCCGGTCAAGTAGCCCCGCACAATCATTTCCACTCGAATAGGAACTGCTTCATGTACTAATGAAATATTTGGGTCGATGACCTTGATCAAATGATTGGGAATGATGTCTTTTGTTTGGTCAAACCAAAAATTTGTAATTCCATTGAGTACGGCGCCCTTGTGCGGGATGGCCGTTTTTATTTTTTTATTAAAAGCGGAAATTCGATCAGTGACCACAATGAGTCGCTTTTTGTTATTGACACGGATGCTGTCTCTGACCTTTCCTTTGTGAATGGTTTTAAGCTGTGGGGTGTTGAAGTCTGAAAAAGTGTGCATGATATTTTTTTTGGTGTTAGTGTTTAAAGTGTCTCATTCCTGAAAAGGCCATGGCTACTCCGAGTTCGTCGCATTTTGCAATGACAGATTTATCTCTAATGGAGCCACCGGGCTGAACGATTTTTTGGATACCTTCTGATGCAGCTAATTCAATATTATCAGCAAAAGGAAAAAAGGCATCTGATATTAAGATGGCTTTCGCCAAATATTTTTCTATGGTCTCAGGGCTTTCGCCAAATCTTGCTCTGATAAAGTCTTTGGCTTTATCGATGGCTAATTTAGTGGCAATCAGTCGGTTAGGTTGTCCTGCACCCATTCCCATTAGACAAAATTGCCCGTCTAATTCGGTAACGATGGCGATAGAATTAGATTTAATATTTTTAATAGCTTGAAGGCCAAATTCAATTAACGGTTGATGCTGTTGGATGGATAATTCTATTTTTGTTTTTGATTCTA
>JANTGI010000038.1 GCA_024762995.1 Saprospiraceae bacterium
AAAAAAAACAGCGCCCCTTCTAAAATTCTTTTAAGACAAGATACCCTATTGATTATCAATGAGTTAATTTTCCCGCAAGGGTATCTCCTACCTTAGTTATATAGGTAACAATATAATTGTCCTTACGTAAATGTAAATTCCTTGATATAAAATGTTATACATTTGCACTTCAAATACAAGCGCAATAGTTGCTTGATAGCTTAAAATCGAATTAACAAATGGGAAAAAACCTATTAATAGTAGAGTCTCCGGCAAAGGCCAAGACCATTGAAAAAATCCTTGGAAAAGACTTTTCCGTAAAGTCTAGTTTTGGACATATTCGCGACCTTGAAAAAGGGAATGCAGCGGTTGATGTGGAGCACAATTACCAGCCCAAATACATCATCTCTCCCGAAAAAAGAAAAGTCGTCAAAGAACTCAAGGATGCGGTCAAAAAGTCTGACGAAGTGTGGCTTGCGACGGATGATGACCGCGAAGGAGAAGCCATTTCTTGGCATTTGTGCGAGGTATTAGGCTTAGACGAAAAAAATACGAATCGGATTGTTTTTAGAGAAATTACCAGCAAAGCGATACAATCCGCTATCCAAGCTCCCGGCAGACTGGATGTCAACCTTGTCAATGCGCAGCAAGCACGACGCATTTTAGATCGCCTTGTCGGCTTCGACTTATCCGGATTATTATGGAGAAAAGTCAAAGGTAAATTGTCTGCCGGTCGAGTACAATCCGTTGCTGTCAAACTACTAGTCGATCGAGAACGGGAAATTCAAAAATTTGAGCCCAAGCCCTTTTTTACGATTTCTGCTTTATTTGAAGTAGATGGCCCTACCCACAAAAAAGCCATCTTAAAGGCCAAGGCCCCTAAGAATATGGACACTCAAGAAGACGCAAGAGCATTCTTGGAGTCTTGCAAAAATGCCGGTTATTCGATTTCAGACATCGAAATAAAACCCACGAAAAGAAAACCCGCCGCACCTTTTACTACTTCTACTTTGCAGCAAGAAGCTTCTCGTAAAATGGGATTTGCGGTCGCTCGTACCATGCGCGCCGCTCAAAGGCTCTATGAAGCGGGGCATATTACATACATGCGTACCGATTCGACCAATCTATCCGATACCGCCCTTGCGGAAATATCGAAGGTCATCGAAAGTAATTTTGGTCAAAACTACTTATCCGTCAGAAAATACAAAAGCAAAAAAGGCGCTCAAGAAGCGCACGAAGCCATCCGCCCAACCTACTCCAACAAACGGACAGTCAGCCTGGGTAGGGATGAAGATAGATTGTATGATTTGATTTGGAAACGAACCGTGGCTTCCCAAATGGCGGATGCCATTATTGAAAAAACTGTCGTAAAAATTGACATTTCTACCCGCCAAGACGGTCTCATTGCAGAAGGTCAAGTCGTTAAGTTTGATGGTTTCCTAAAAGTCTATCTCGAGTCCAAGGATGACGACCAGGACGACGACACCAAAGACATGCTTCCTCCTTTGACTATTGGTCAAGTCTTAAACTTTCGGGAAATGACCGCTTTGGAGCGTTTTACGCGCCCACCGGCAAGATATACGGAAGCGAGCTTAGTCAAAAAATTGGAAGCGGAAGGCATCGGAAGACCGTCAACCTATGCGCCGACTATTTCTAAAATCATGGAAGAAAGTCGCGGCTATGTCGTAAAAGAAAGCCGTGAAGGAGTGGAGCGTAATTATACTGAGCTTAAATTTGATGGACAAACTGTCGAAACCGTTCAACGTTCAGAAATAACAGGTGCAACCAAAAATAGACTATATCCCACTGATATCGGTATGGTGGTTAGTGATTTCTTGACCGAGCACTTTGATGAGATTATGAATTACGGCTTTACAGCCAAAATTGAGAAGAAGTTTGATGAAATTAGTGACGGAAAATTAATCTGGTATCAAATGGTCGATGATTTTTATCGGCCTTTTAAGGCAAAACTGGACGAGACCATGGAAACTGCCGACCGGGCTTCCGGAGAAAGAATCCTTGGCACCGACCCTAAATCCGGCAAAACCGTCCTAGTCAGAATGACTCGCTTTGGCAAACCGGCGGTCCAAATTGGCAAACCGGATGAGTTAGCCGAAGATGAAAAACCACAATATGCCAGCCTAGCCCCCGGCCAGTCTCTGGAAAGCGTGACTTTTGAAGATGCCATGAAGTTGTTTCAATTACCTAGAACAATCGGGGAGTACAAAGGGCATCCGGTAGAAATTCACTCCGGTCGTTTTGGCCCCTACATCAAATACGACGGCAAATTTGTTTCTTTGAAGAAAACAGATGACCCATACACCGTAAAAATTGATCGCGCCACTGAATTAATCCAAGAAAAGGAGAAAGAAGATGCACCGATAGCCTATTATAAGGACCTGCCCATCACGAAGGGTAAAGGGCGCTTTGGGCCGTTTATCAAATGGAATGGCTTATTTCAAAATGTCTCTCCAAAGAAGTATGATTTTGATAACTTGACCGAAGATCAAGCCATTGAGCTCGCCAAAGCCAAAGAAGAGAAGGAAGCGAATCGCTATATCCAACGGTGGCCGGAAGAAAATTTAGCCATTGAAAATGGTCGATGGGGCCCATTTATCCGATGGAAAAAGAAATCCATTAAGTTGCCTAAAGATAAAGACAACAATAGGATGACACCGGAACAAGCCAAAGAGTTGACCCTGGAAGCAGTCATAAAGATGGTCGAAGCGGAAATCCCTGATGCCTTCAAAAAGAAATCAAAGAAAAAAGCACCTGCCAAAAAGAAAGCAGCTACTAAGAAAAAATAGGGACAAAATATGCAAACAAACCCATTCTGTTTTGGGGCTTTGGTTTGGCCCTTACGGAAATGGGATGCGTAATTGAAGCTTGAAGGTAAAACCCTTAATCCAAGCCAAAAAGCACCATTTGCAACACCGACACTTCATCATCCATAAGCCCCCGCGGTATCTTAGCCAATTCATCTATGAAGGCAAGCGCAAAGGCAGCAAAGGGCTATTGGGTGAGCTATACGATTTTCCGAAAGGGACGATGGCTATTGGGCGACTAGATGAAGATTCGGAAGGATTGTTATTTCTCACGACAGATGGCAAGGTCAGTGAACTCATCCGCAGCCGCAAGTACGAAAAAGAATACTATGCTCAAGTTGCCGGCATCATCCATCAAGCGGCCATCACCCAACTCCAAAAAGGCGTCCAAATCGGGCTTAAAGGCGGGCTAAAATACCAAACGAAGCCTTGCCAAGCAAGAATAATTCAAGAATTTGGCTCGCTTCCGATAAAAGCGAGAAAGATGAGATCGGATGCGCATGGCCCGACCAGTTGGGTGTCCATTACCTTGACCGAAGGAAAATTCCGGCAAGTACGAAAAATGACCGCCGCCGTTGGATTCCCTACTTTACAATTAATTCGGATCCGAATTGGAGATGTCTTTTTGGATTTGGAACAAGGCCGGGTAAAAGAAGTCCCCCACCTGACACACGAAGGCAAATAGCCGCTTACGCAAAACAAAAATCCCGATTTCGTGTTTAAGTGATTCGCAATAGCGAAGAAAAATCGTAACCGTTTAGGGGTCACCAAAAATGGATGCTCAAAAGGCATTTTCTGACAAAAACCTGCGTGTACCTAAATAGTTACCTAAAAATAGCACTAAAGAAAAATTGAAATGGATACAAAAAAAGTCTCACCGGTCATGCTCTATACCGAGCAAACACCCAACCCGGAAACACTCAAATTTGTGACAAACAAAATGTTATATCCCGGCACTGCCGAGTTTAGAGACGAAGCTTTAGCCAAAGAATGGTCGCCTTTTGCGGTCGCTCTCATGGACTTGCCTTATGTCAAATCGGTGTATTTCTCCAATAACTTTGTCACGATTACGAAGGAAATGAATTATGACTGGGCGGACATCATGCTAAAAACCAAAGAATTCATCAAACAATATGTCCAAGATGGCGGGCAAGTCATCAAAGAAGGTTTTGCGGAAGCCATGCAAAAAATAGAAGAAGAAAATGGCTACGGCTATCAATATGATGATGCCACCGGTGGAATCGTCAAAAAAATCCGTGAAATCCTTGACAAATATGTCAAACCCGCTGTCCAAAACGATGGGGGCAACATCACCTTCAAAAGTTTTGATGATGGTGTAGTCACTGTTATCATGCAAGGTTCGTGTGCAGGCTGCCCTTCTTCTACTGCCACTTTAAAAGGAAGCATTGAGACCATGTTGATGCGGATGGTGCCCCAAGTTAAAGAAGTCATTGCGGAAGCAGAATAACAACACCGCTTACCAATCTTAAATAACTGTTTAGCTCACTTAAAAAAACACCTAAACCGGTACATAAAAAAACTTCTTTGGATGACTCCAAAGAAGTTTTTTTATGCTTGCTTGTCGGTTTTACTTACTCACAGTCACCCGCTTCACGCCAACTTGACCGTCGGTTTTTACTTTAATAAAGTAAACCCCATTGGCAAAGTCATGAAGATTAAGTGTTCTATCTAATTGACCACTGGTGAAACCGTGTTTTTCCGTAAGGAGAACTCTTCCTAAATTATCCACAACTTCAATACGTATGTCTTTGGCTTGATCCGCCTCCACACTTAAAGTCACAAAATCGCTAGTCGGATTTGGGAACAAGTCAAATTTTGCAAACTCATTGACTTGATGAGTACCCACTAATTGAGTCACCGTTACCGTAAATTCACAAACCGCAGAAATAGTCATCGAATTACACTGGCTAATTCCAGCATATTTGATAACAGTCTCCCCTATTGGAAAGAAACTCCCGTTTGGCAAACCTAAAACTTGCGTAGAAGATGGCATCCCGCAATTGGCCGTAACCAAGATATTGTTTTCATCCCAAGTAACTACAGCGCCGGTGTCCGTTGCCGGAACTTCGATATTAATGTCCCCGGGACAAGTAATACTAATCTCCGGAGCCACTACCTGAAGTTGACCGTTTACGGTAAAATTACAACTGGAGGAATTGCCACAACTATCCGTTATACTATAAGATATCGGCACTTGTATCGCAGATGTATAAACCGTCCCTTGACTTGGCCCGGCGGTTTGGGTAACCGTTACATCCGGATTAGCACAAGTGGAGGTAGCTGTTGGCAGACTCCAAGTCAAGCTCACTTCTGTAGTACTACCAACAATAGTCGTATCTGACGGACAATTGACTGACAACACACTACCTGTACCACCGGCTTCTGTAACAACTACGTCAAAAGAGCAATTAGAAGTCAACGTAAGCGAATCTTGACAAGAAGTGGACAGCCCCAAATATTGAACCGTGGTGGTCCCAATTGGAAATTGACTTCCACTGGCCGGGCCACCGATTTGCAAAGTACTAGCATCCCCACAATTCGCTGTCACGACCACGTCCGATTCATTCCAAGTAACAGTAGCCCCGGTAGAACCGGCAGGCACTTCAATGGCAATGTCAGAAGGACAAGTAACAGCAATCTCCGGTGTTTGAAGCAATCCAATGACCTGAAATTGACAAGTCGTCGTATTATCACAATCATCCGAAATCTGATAGACGACTGTTTCGTTGACCGTCCAAGGAGTCGTAGAATTTAGAGCCGGTCCCTGTGTTTGAATGATGGTCAAATCAGGCACCGAACAAGTAGTTGAGCCGGTAGGTATATCCCAAGAAAGCGTCACTTCTTCAGCAGACCCCAGAATAGTTGTATCCGTAGGACAATCTACGCTAAGCACCGTGGCAGGAGCGTTAGAAGGTTCTAGCAAATAAATAGGGCGACCGGTCAAAGCAATATTATCTGGGCCGATATCCATAGCGTTGTAAGTTTCGGAATAATTCCATTCTCTCTTTGACAAGGTAGTAATTCCGAAGCTAGCCGGAAAAGAATAAGTTCCTGAAGCTGCTTCAGACAAATCCAAGGTAGTTTTTGCCCACAAAATATACTTATAGCGTTGATTAGCCGGGTCATAAAAAGCCGCTCCATCCAAATTGTCGGGGAGATTCATGGCCGCCGTTCTTGCAGCGTCATAAGTCGTCTTATAGACAACATCAGAAGTGGTTTTGTAAGCGATACCTTCATTCGTTTTTACTAAGCTTTCGTAAGGATTGGTATTGGTAAAATTCAAGTACATCCCTAATAAATCAAACTCTCCGGTAGCCGCTGCCGCAGTCTTTCTATCCGCTAATTGATAAGGATGCATTTGTCTCACGTCTATTTTCATCGCTTGCACAACGGCTTTGGTGATATAGTTAGTTTGAGTCTCATCACTGGCCATTGACTGCGCACCAAACTTTACTCTAGGCACATTAATTTCGGTAATAATCCATTCCTTTTTTGGATAAGTCACCCCGTCATAGCCATACATTGCCAAACGATTGGCATAAGTATCTCTTCTATTCTTAATACCGGCCGCAGCGGCATCTGAATTACGATGGTAATCCCATTGATTGGTAACATTATTCCATTCGCGTACACTTCCGTCAATATCCGGATAAGTATGAAAGCCCATCACATCAAAATAAGCTCCACCGCCCAAAGGATAATCAGGCGTCACGCTACCATCAACCGGATTATCGGTATTTCTTAAAACAGCATCTAAAAAGCTCTCAAAACCTACACCGGCCAAGGTAACATAGGCATCGGGATCTACTGTTTTGATGACATCATAACAAATCCGCAAGGTACGCACAAAATGCTCTATAGGTGCCTTAAAGTGATTGACACAAGGAGATGGGTCGTTGTCCCACCAGTTATCCGGTCCTCCAGGTTGCTGCCACCCCTGCACATAAGAGTGGTCAAAACCCGGCTCATTCCAAATCTCCCAAAATCTTACATGATCCTTATAATTGGTCACCATCTTATACATATAGGCCGCCAAATAATTATCATCATTGTATGGAGTCCCATTTAATCCACCATCCCAAATAGGTGTATATAAATTAGCAAACATAGTGGACTGACAATTCACGGTATAAGGGTCATTGGAGCAGAAAGCATGCATAGGATCGGCATCATCACAATAAAAATTTTGGTCTCTATGCCATTCTGCCGGAAAACCAACAATCATCGTCATTTCATCCATTCCTACATTATGAAAATGCTGAAAAGGCGCCTGAAAGTAATCATACCCCCAATCTTCCGCAAAAGATTCACGCATCGCTGGGCGAGAAGTCTTTGCGCCGATTCCTGTTAAACCCAACGCCGGATTTCCCGAAGCTATATTCGCCAAATCTTCACTTGTGTAGGGAGGATAATAATCAAAATTAATCCCGGGACGAAACAGTCCCGTGTAGGTAGTAACTTGGTCATTTGCGGTGTAATTCACCTGTGCCATCAAAAAGAACTGACACAAAAAGACCATAGAAAGAGTAAGTAAATACTTCTTCATAAGTGTTTGTTTTTAGTAAAAAAATAGAGGAAATCGGCAATAACCAAATTCCAAACCCCTAAGAATTCAGGGTAACAATCGATAAGATGGGAGGCAATGCGGACACAAAGATAAGTGAAAATCAAAATACATGCTACCCTTCCCGCAAAAAGGGATTGTTTTGGCGCTCATACCCAATCGTGGTCTGCTGAGCATGCCCCGGAAAGACTGCTGTTTGATCCGGCAAACTCAATAATTCTCTATGAATACTACTTATTAACCTATCATAATCTCCTCCCGGCAAGTCAGTACGCCCAATACTTTTGTAAAACAATACATCTCCGGCAACAACAAAATCATCTGATTCACAATAAAAACAAAGGCCTCCCGGCGAATGACCCGGCGCAAACAAAGCCTTCATCTTGCTTTCGCCAAAAGCTATCTCTTCATCCTTTTCGATAAAATGTACCGGTTTGGGCGATGGAGCCGCATGAGGCACTCCATATTTCTCTGCGACCAGCGGGTAAGTCTCCAATATAGGCAGCTCATTTTCATGAATTTCCGGTAAAAGACCATATTGATCAAAAATAAATTGATTGCCAAAGACATGATCCAAATGACAATGCGTATTGAGCAAGCGTACCGGTTTCAGACCTCCTTTTTCAATATAATCAACCAGCATTTTTCGCTCAGCGGCATCATAACATCCGGGGTCGATGATTACACACTCCTTTGTTTCATCAAAAACAAAATAGGTATTTTCATGAAAAGGATTAAAATCAAAATAAGTGATCCCCACCATCGGTTAATGTATTTGATTAAGAGGCAAAAGTACGCTTTTTTATGATGCCGAATGAATTTACTTAACCTTCGGCGCTTAGAATCCCCTTAGTTATTGGATTACATCCGAGAAAAACAAAAAAGCTTTGCATGATTTTTGTGCATAATTTGTTTAAATCTTGGGTTATATTTATAAAATCCTTATATCTTAGCCCCAAGAGTCCAACACATGAAAAATAATACCATATATACCCTTCTCCTGCTGATGATTTTTGGCACTTCTCTGCTTGCGCAAAAATCATCTGACCTATTGTGGGGCTTTGATGAACGCAAACTGGTAGAAACCAAATGGAAATACAACTATACCCTACAAAAAGAAACCAACACCATACTTCACAAAGCAGATAAAGATTATCAATATTATCTGTATTTTAGGTACGATAAGACCTTCCAGCAGTATTTGAATGGTCAATTTTCCGGTGGAAGCTGGCAACTAAACGGCAAAACGCTATCCTATAAATTTAGAGACATCGATTCTTTCGAAATTGCAGTTTTAAACAAAGGCAATCTAGTCATTGAATTTCAGCAATCCAATGCCCTAGGCAAGTATCAATACCACTTTTCACGAGTATCTTCCGACAAATCCCCTTTCATCAAGCCCGCTTATGAATTACCGGACGTCATTGTAGAAACTAAAGCCCAAAAAAGAGCTAAAAGAAAATCTTGGCTCCGGTTACTTTTTACGCGCAAAAAGAAGAACAAAGAACGCATCAACCTGGTCGGAAATGGCAAATACATCAGCATTGAATTAGCCGGTGGAGGGTACTACGGCGGAATCAATCCGGTCATCCGCGATTATATTCATATCAAAAGTAATGGACGACTCATCAAGGAGTTTAAAAGCAAAAAAGGCGGACTCCAAGTTCACAAAGCTTATATCTCTAGAATTGAGCTGGAGCAATTTATGGAATATGTCCAAGCCCAAGGCTTTTTTGAGATGGAAAGAATCTACGACTGCGACGACCTGTTTTGCGCCAAAAGAAAGACTAAATCCCCCAAACCCATTCCTTTAAGACTAGTCATCGCCTATGGCAATAAACGAAAAATAGTGACCGTCACTATTTGGGGATTAGACAAAAACAAGGTAAATTATGTCCCCCATCCCAAAGGATTAGACAATATCATCTACGCCATCCAAGAAATGGCCAATCGCCAATAACCCCTAGGGCAAAAGTCGAGTTTTTTCCCCTGATTTTGCCTTCATAGCCATAATAAACAAAATACCTTTTCGTTGTGTTAGGTGTTCCGATTAAAAGCGTACAACATTGGAAGTAGATACGAGTTATGCGCCATATCTACTGTCTAAAAACAGGGACACCCAAACAGTTACTCTTTTTTAGGATAAAACTAAATCGTAACAAATGAAAAAGCAGTTCTTTTTTCTAGTATTTCTTTTGGTGAGTTCTTTTACTTTTGGACAAAACATGGAACTTACCCTTTCGGTCAATAAAGACACCGTCCTTATGAACAATGTGCTTGTGGTCAAATACACCATCAAACAGGCAGATCCCAATCAATTTGAGCCGCCAAAATTTACTCATTTTCAGGTAGTTTCCGGACCGAATACTTCTACATCTGTCTCCTATGTTAATGGTGATGTCAGCCGCGAATCGACTTATTCCTTTTATCTCAAGCCGGACAGTCCCGGCACCTGGACGATTCCCGCTATTACTGTAGAAACTGCTGATGGCGTATTGACTTGCGAAGCCAAGGACATTGTTGTTCTACCCAATCCCGATGGCATCCAAGAAGAAACGACTCCTGAGAACAATGGGTTTGACAACTTTTTTTTCAATACCCCGCCCAGGTCTTTCGACAAACCAAACCAACCGGCCAAGAAAAAGCGTAAGACCTATCGTCTTTAGTTTGTAATCGGTCAATTTTTGCTTTTTACGCCTATTGAAACACAAAAATGACTATTTTCTGCTTTTAAAAGGCAGCAGAACAGTTACTTTTGTTTTAACCACCAAACTGACTACTCATACAATGCACTCATCTCCTATTCACAAGTGGACACCTTTAAATGGTATTTTTGACGACACAATGTTGACATTCGGCAAGGGCAAAGCTGCGGGGTCGATCTCGGAGATAGCGCACATCTTTAGGCGAGCATGGAGTTCAAAAAAGCCGAATTACTTACCGGTCTCCTTAAAAATTCTTTTCTTTCTGGTGATGGGATTTTTTGTTGGGAGTACGAGGGCTCATGCCCAAAAATTGATTGCGACTTCCGATTCAAAGGAAGTTCTTGTTCGCAATACCTTTGAAGTAAAGTATGAGTTTCAGGGCAGTACTAACGCCCCCTTACGAGCACCGGATTTCAAGGGATTGGAAATCGTATCCGGCCCCTTTCAGGGAAGCGAGACAACAATAATAAATGGCCACGTCACAAAAAAAACAACCTATTCTTATACCTTAGCCGGCCTGAATCCCGGCACCTACACCATCCGCCCCGCTTCCGTCACTTACAAAGGGCAGAAAATATTTTCTAATCCACTGACAATCAAAATACTGCCCGAAAATAGCTCGACAAAAACGGATTCCAGGCCTGTATTCTTAGAAACGGTTGTCCTAGACACCCCCGCCTACCCCGGTAGCCAGGTTAACATCAGCTACGTATTACATACCAGCATCAACCTAGCAGATATCAGCCTTAGAAATGAAGATCAATATCAATCCTTTATTGTCAGAAATTTACAAGCCGATGAAAATGGCCAATATGAAGTCATCAACGGTAAAAAATATCTAAGCAAAACCATCAAACGTATCGCCCTTTACCCGACACAAGCGGGACTAGTGAAGCTCCGGCCGATGGAAATAGATGTCGAAGTACCCGAAAAAGTAAAATCCAAAAATACCAGTCTCTTTGACCAATTCTTTTCTTCTACACGATACAAAACTAAAATCTTAGAATCTGACCCCGTCAATATCAGGACTATTAATTTCCCGACTCCTATTCCCGATGATTTCTCCGGCGCCTCCGGACGACTCGAAATGGAAAGCTTTTTGAGTGACAAAAAAATCACTACGGATGATGCTGTCAGCCTGAAAGTCCAACTTACCGGAACCAGCAATCCCACGGTCATCAAGCCGCCGGTGTTAGATGCCCCCGACGACCTGACTGTATTTCCGCCAAAGGTCATCCAAGATACCATCCGGGAGAAAGATGGAAAACTTGCCTTTTCCAAAACCTTTGAATATCTTATCCAGCCTCAATCAACCGGTAAATTTAATCTCAAAGTAAAGACTTCCTTTTTCGATATCTTCTCCCAATCCTTTAAGGAGATTAAATCACCCTCCATGAATTTGGTCGTCACCAAAGGGAGCGCAGCAGACGCAACGGATGAAGAACCTGACACATCATCCGGTGCCAACTACATGCCTTTCATCTGGGGGATTCTTGGACTACTAATTGTTCTTTTTGGGCTATACACGTGGAGACGAAGCCATAAAAACATCCTACCTGAAGAACAGATAGAAGAGCTAACCGAAGAATCGGCTCCCATTCCTACACCTAAAGTAGAGAAAACGCCCCTTCCGGAAAAAGAAATTCAGCCCGCCCCCATCCCGGACAAACCACCCTTTTCCATTTCTGCTTCCGCAAAAGGCAAACAATACCTCCAAGAAGTATTAAACGAAACCGAGCTATATTTTGAAGATAAGCTACACATTCCACACGCACAATTCCGAAAAGAAGCAGTATTTGAGCAACTTCAAAAAAACGGAAACTCTCCCCAAAAAATACAAGCACTCAAAGATTGGTGGGCCAAAGTAGAAGCCGCTATTTTTGCCAACATGCCCTTACCGGAAGGAGAAGACGACATCCTTGACCAAATCAAAGACATTACGCAGCAACTTACGTAGGGACAAGGCATACCTTGTCTCTACTTGCGGACTTTCACCCATTTTCTGCTAGAAACGAATCCTTTTGACTTGACAACCATCAGGTAAGTCCCTTCCTCCATTTGAGAAACATCCAATAATTGCGTCTGATTTTTCCGCAAGGAGAAAGTAGCCCATACATTTTTACCCTGGATATCCATTATCTGTGCTGTACCATCACAATCACAACTCACCTTTAAAGTCGTTTGAGCGGGATTGGGATTGATTTTTATTTTTTGCGCAAGCATAGGATCGGTGATGGCCAAGGGATGCAAAAGATAAGGCATGTCCGTCACAATAGAATCCATCAAGGTCTTATCTGCTGAATATCCCACCACCTTAAACCAATAGGCATCATCCGGAAATCCTGCATCATCCCATAGAAAAAATGTATCCGTAAGACCGGTCGCCACTTGGGTATAATCGGTAAGATCTTGTTTCCGCACCCAGACATCATACTGAATAGGTCTGCCATCATCCGGATTAGACAGATGCCAAGTGATGGGTTGAGATACATTCCAACTCCCCGCTGCAGTCGGCGCCGTAAAAGCCATATTCGGTGGCTCATACCGATGCAATAACTCTGCAAAACCCTTCCCTGTGACGGCTTGCCCCTGTATGGTGCCCTCAATCTGCGTACTTCCCTCCAAAAAAGGAAATGGAATCAACACCTCGTCATCCTTGCTTTGGAGCGTAATCATCAAATCAATATCCAACGTATCTGATGTTAAATGCCACTGATTGGCATAGCAATTATTGGTCAGAGACGTATAGGCATATTGCGGACGCTCCAACTTAAAATCATGGATGGTTTTTTGGGTATTTTCATCTATGTACATCGCTAAGATCCGGTAAGCAGCATTGTCCGGCACCGTCCCCTGATCCGTAAATATGTTCCACAGATTAAAATCCATTCCGTTCGATAATTGTAAACTAAACCACTCATAAGCTTCACCGGTATTGGGATTAAAATTACCATATTGACGATCTATCCATCCTATGCCGGCGACCGGCTCTGTCACCCCTTTGAAGGTAATCTCGCCGGAGACATTCATCCCTGTCTGCGAGTAATAATAGGTATAATTGACACTCCCTTGGTCCAGATATCCGGAATCCGCAACAATCAATGGCGGCTTAAAAGCATCATAGTCCAAGCTAATCGCTCCGGGTGAGCCATGAGACTCTATCCGATATTGGAAAGGCAAATAGTTGCCGGCAGAGTCTTTTTTGGTGTACCATTGCTCTGTTTGACCGGTTAGTAATTGGGTGGCTTTGATTTCCAGATGATCTTTGGCTAATATGGGATATAACAAGAAACCGGTACCCGTTTTGAATTCTCCTGTCGTTTGATCAGAGATATTTAAAATTCTAAACCCATCGACAAATGCCGTATCGTATCCAAAAAAAGTCATCATAATCGCATATTCATGCCCGGTGTTTTGCCCCGTGAGATGGGCATTGGTGTACCACCACTCTATGGGCTCTTGGTCGTGCCAACCTTCATCTTGCGGAAAAGTCAACAAGCTATTTGGGGTGGTGTAAGGATAGTGTTTCCATGCTTGCGCAAACATGTTGGAGATGGAAAATAAGAACAGGAGGAGTAAGAATTGCTTTTTCATCAGAATAGTTTTTATATACACGAAACGAATTGGGGAGACAACCATTATCTGTTAACACACAGCGACTTCACCCAAATGAATGATCCAATTCAGGTACTGCATCGAGATTCGTAAAACTGTTCAACCGGTTATTCTCCGAACCAAGTCGGGATGTATATGGGAGATATAATAATTTATAAACATACTAAGTTTCATAAAGTTTTTTTGGCGGGTTTTAGGAGATTGGTGGGTGGATAATAAGTTCTTTTTTCCGGAAGGAGATTAGATTGTAGCCAAACTAATGTTTCTTGGCCCAAAGAAATTATAGTCTTTTGGGAGTGCTTAGGATGTACCGGGTTTGCTAAATCTCAGCGGAGTGGTTTAGTTGATGAATATTTGCTATATTTACGGCTCAAATTATAGGAATGACCAAAAAGAAACAAAGAAAAATCCACAAAAAAACTGTCTCTGCGTCCACTCCAAGACCCCAAACACATCTTCCTAATTGGTTGATTAATAGTCGTTTACACTATATATTGATTGGTATTTTGGCTTTTGTCCTATATGCCAACACATTGGGTCATGAGTATTGCCAAGATGATGCCATTGTCATCAAAGAGAATATGTACACGACTCAAGGCATCAAAGGGATTCCCGGCATCCTTACCAAAGACACTTTTTTTGGATTTTTCAAGGAAGAAGGTAAGGCGGCTTTGGTACATGGTGGACGATATCGCCCTTTAACCTTAGTGATGTTTGCTTTGGAGTGGCAGTTATTTGGCGACAATCCATTCATGTTTCATTTGATTAATGTGCTATTGTATGTCCTTTTAGGGTTACTATTGTATAAGCTTATGCGCTTATTGTTGGTGTATTACCCCGAGCATCAAGCGAAGCTCATTGCCTTTTTTACCACCTTAATTTTTGTGGCACATCCGGTACACACGGAAGTCGTTGCCAACATCAAAGGAGCAGATGAAATTGTCGCTTTGTTGGGTAGCTTAGCGACGTTATACTTTACGTTAAAGGCCTATCGTTCAGGACAGATGGGCGGCATGGTTGTCCCTGCCCTGATATTTGGGATAACCATTTTTGCGAAAGAAAATACGATTACTTTTTTGGCAATTATTCCGGTAGCATTGCTCTTATTCGGACAAAAAGAAAAAGGGTTAGCCAGGGACAAAATCAGCAAGGCTTTAACCTATACCGCACCGTTATTGGGCGCAGTATTGCCTTTTTTGGTGATTCGTAGTCGTATTATTGGTGGAGGCGCAACCGGAAAGGTGCTGGAATTAATGAATAACCCATTTTTAAAAGTAGTGAATAACAAATATGTGGATTTTTCCTTTGGAGAAAAATTTTCTACTATTTTTTATACTTTGGGAGAGTATGTGCGATTATTGATATTTCCACAACCACTGACATCAGACTACTATCCGCATCATGTCAGTTTGATGCATTTTGGAGATTGGCAGGTAATATTAAGTATGATATTGTACCTTGGGCTATTCTATCTTGCGATAAAAAGCTTACGCCAAAAACCGTTGATTAGCTTTGGGATATTTATTTACTTTGCTTCTTTATCAATTGTGTCTAATTTTTTATTTCCGGTGGGTACATTTATGGCGGAGCGATTTTTATTTATGCCGTCAGTAGGTTTTAGCATGGTGATTGGAGTATTATTGGTTGGGCTGATAAAAAAGGATAATTTTAGCGCAAGCGTCGGCTTACTAGCTGTCATCTTGCTCTTATTCAGCATCAAAACAATCACCCGAAATCCCGCTTGGAAAAATGACGAAACCTTATTCCTTACAGATGTAAAAATATCGAAAAAAAGTGCTAAAATCCAAAATGCAGCCGGTGGCACTCTTTTGGCGCAAGCCGGAAAAGCTAAAGATAAATCCACCCAACAAGCTAAAGCAAAGGAAGCCATCAAGCACCTAAATATCGCCGTCAAAGAACACCCCAATTACAAAAATGCTTGGCTACTGTTAGGCAATGCTTACAATTACCTGGAACAATACGACCAGTCCATTAACGCCTACCAAAACGCCTTGCGCATCGCCCCCGGATACAAAGATGCCCTCAAAAACTTAGCCGTCACTTACCGGCAAGCCGGTCAATATTTTGGAGAAAAAAAAGGGAATCCGCAAAAGGCCATCACCTATCTAAAAGAAGCCGAAAAATTAAGTCCTAATGACCCCGAAGTCATCCGGCTCATCGGAATTGCCTATGCTGTCAGCGGTCAAATAAATCAGGCACTACCCTATCTGGAGAAAGCTTTTGCGGCAACGCCAAACAATGCCAATCTCGCCCTTGACTTAAGCATGGCTTACGGGCAAGCAGGCAACATCGAAAAGGCCACTTATTATCAAAAGAAAGCGCTTGATATCGACCCGGATATTATTAAAAAACGTCAAGGGGGACAGTGATGATTTTAACATAATACGACCGCAAAGTGCCGGACTCTTTGCCTGGCCGAGCTCTTGATTTTTTTCTTTGACCTTATTCCAATCAGTTGGAGTAAATCAAACTCAATCTTATCCATTTACTTACTAAAAATGGGAAATAACACGAAGTTATTTCCCATTAATATAAGTGGATCTGATTAAATTATTTTGGAGAAAAGCCGTTTTTTTTAATCTCCAAAGACCCATTCGGAGTAATAGCAAAATTCTAGAATTTCAAAGCAACGCGCCCAAATATAAATCGACCCATATATCCAAATTGAGACACACGTCTTGAATAATTAAATTGCCCGCCATAAGTATTATCAAAACCGGACACTCTTCCATCTTGATGATCCCCTGCAATTTCATCAGGATAAATATCAAGTAGATTGTTGGCCCCGACAGTGATGGTCATAGACTTAGAAAAATCGTAAGACAAAGATAAGTCAGTAATAATTTTAGCCCCATATTCAGCATGGTACTTATTCCCGTCTTTATCTTTGTGCAAATCCGGGTCAGTTACAGCACCAAAATAAACATTCCGCAGCATTGCTCCAAACTTCCCGGAAGAATAGTTGAAGGTTAGGTTCGCCTTGGTGGTAGGCACTGCATTTTCCATATTGATTCTATTGCTTTCGCCAAAATACGTGGATTCCAGTCCTCTAAGTTTATCAGAAATCTGATTAATTTTAGGATTACCGTTGGCATCTTTCTCGACTTCTGTTTTGCTCAAAGTCAAGGCGAGAGAAGTATTTAAACGACCACCACCCAATTTTGTATCATGTGATAGAACCGCATCAATACCCTTGGAGGAAGTATTAACAGCATTGGTAAAGAATTTTGCCCGATTAGCAGCAGAGTTTTCAAAAATCTGCCATAGTTCAGGATTGTCCGTTTTGTCCGGTTTACTAAAATTACCTGTTAAGACCACGCGGTCATTTACATTAATCATATAACCATCCAAAGTAAATGTAAGTCCCATATCCTTCAGACTAGAAGTAAATCCAATACTATAATTCTGTGAAGTTTCTTCCTTTAGCTTGGGGATACCAAATAACTCCGCCGCACGGCTATTATTGGCAAAGGTCCCTACTTCATAAGGAATACCGTTAACAAATTGTGTACCTGTAGCATTAAAATTAATCTGGTGTAATGAAGGCGCTCTAAAACCGGTACTATAAGCTCCACGAATCGCAAATTGTTTATTGACGTCCACCCTAGTCGCTATTTTGTAAGTAAATGTTGAGCCAAAATCACTATAATTCTCATATCGGCCGGCCACATCCACCATCCAAGCTTTACTCATATCGAATTCCAAATCGACATAACCCGCATAACTAGTACGGAAAGCATCGACCTCATTAGAAGGACGGTAACCGGGAAATACTTGCGACCCACCGGGAATAACTTTACCGAAAGGACTTTTCACTTTTAGTGAGTCCGGGGTAGTGCTGGTTACAACTTGACCATTTTTGTCGTAAGACGCCCATGAAGCTTCTTCACCGGCATGCAGTGCATATCTTTCCACTCTAAATTCAGACCCAAGAGCGACGTTCATACCCGAAAGGATATTATCATAAAAACGGGACAGATCCCAGTTAGAAGTATTTTGCCCAAAGGTAAAACCACCGGCATTAAACTCTCTAGGCGTAGATGTACCCAGGGTAGAGTTACTCGTATTGACAATAAAGAAGTCAAAACTGTTTTGTCCGTAAGTGTTACTCAAATCAGAATTCCACTCACCAAGCTTTCCTTTAATCCCTAAAGCCAAAGACTTATCCAAGATATTAGACGTAATATGCGGTAGGAATCCATTCGGGAATGCAGGAGTATTGCCACGTCCATCCGTATAAGCGGGACGACGGTAAAAACCGGCCCCTTTACCATTACGATAACCCAAACCTCCAAAGGCATAAAACTCACCGGAATCTCCGGTGGGTAGGCTCATATTTGCAAAAAACTTCCCTCCACGAAGTGCCGCTTGACCTGATTTCATCGAAAAGTCCGAACGAGATAGACCGCGTACAGCCAGCTCAGAATCCGATACATCCGCTTTCAAAATATCCATTAAATCACCCATTGTTGCCGCATTATTAATGTCATCTTTCATCGTTGAACTAAAATAAGAAACTTGCTGTCCATAATTTTTGATATCGGCCATATTGTATTGCAATTGACTAACATCATAACCATCATTTCTAGCTACATTCTCGATACCATGATAAGCCAAATAAATAGGTTTCCCCATGGGGCGATTTCTAGTGGCTGCTCCCCTTGTACTAAATGAGCCTGTTAGATTAATAACTCCGCCTTTGTCTCCTATAGGCAGACCATAATTTAAGTCAAGTTGTACCTTTTCACCGTCCATTCCCCCATCAAAATTATTCGAATTTTTGCTCATTTGTCCTCCGGTGGTCAATGTCGCAGCGAGTTTGTTAACTTGCTTCTTTAGGACAATATTAATAACCCCTGCAATCGCATCAGAGCCATATTGCGCTGCGGCCCCATCTCTCAACACCTCTATCCTTTCTATAGACGCAGTAGGTATCGCATTCATGTCCGTTCCAACACTTCCCGCACCAAATGTACCATTCACATTCACCAAGGATGAAGTATGCCTTCTTTTGCCATTAATCAAAACCAAAACTTGGTCAGGCCCTAATCCCCGAAGTGAAGCCGGATCAATATGGTCCGTACCATCCGCAACAGTCTGGGTATTAGAAGTAAAAGATGGTGCGACAAAATTAAGCAATTGGTTGACGTCAGTCTGTGGGCCAATATTCGTCAACTCTGAAATATCAATGACATCCACAGGCACCGCAGTCTCCGTCGCTGTCCTGTTTGGGTTTCTGGAACCTACAACCACAATTTCGTCCAATCCGAGCCCTTCGGTTAGTAAAAAATCCATTTTTGTATCAGAGCCACTACTTACAGTAACATCCTTTCTTTGGGTCGCATATCCTACATAAGTTACCTCTATGGAATAACTTCCCGGAGCGATGGATATGGAGTAATTGCCATTAATGTCCGTCACGGTACCCGTACTTGTACCAACTACCTGAACGGAGGCTCCAATTAATCCTTCTGTACCATCAGTAACCTTTCCGGAGATGATACCATTTTGGGCAGAAAGACCCCAAGTGGTGATGAGTGCTATAAAAAAGCTCATGAATAGTCGTGTGAAATGTTTGTTCATTTTTAAAGTATTTTGTGAAAAAAAAGTTTACAGGTTTTTGGGAAACCAACAACACCAAGCAAAAGGTGTCTTTATTGTTATAGGACTGTATGATTTGTTAGAATAATGACGACCGGGCTATCGAATATTTTATGCCATAAAACGCCCCTGCAGGCCAGTTTTCAGCTGCAAGAAGGAACACCAAAATAGCCACTTATACTTAAAGCTGTGGTATATCAACAATGAAGGTTCTATGTATAATTGGAGTAAAGGTATAAATTTATTTTGATTTTTAAGTATGTTTCATACTTTTTATTCTATTTTTTTAAAATATATACAAATAAAGGTCTTACAGAATGGGCAATCATACACATTTTATTTGCCTTATTACTAACTCAAAATCAGCCCCCAATTTATCAGCGTAAGAAGTAAAATCTAATCTTTCGACAAAATAACAATCATTGGTATCAATTTCACCACATACATCCACATCTACCCATCAATATCTGAAAAATCATATCGGAAACAAAAATCAAAAGTCAATTATTTAGGGTATATAGACTATCGCGTGTCGGGCAGACCGCCACATCTAAAACTTTTGCCAACAATATCTGCGCAACCTAAGAGACAAGCACGCTTGACTTGGGACTTCAACAAGCTCTAATAAACTTTTGCCAATAAAATCTGCGCAACCTAAGAGACAAGGGCTTCACCAAGAAGGATTCTGGAATTGGGGGCTCTATCAATTTGAGTCAAAATAGGGCTTTCCATCGCCAAAATGACCGTAGAACCCAATTCAAAAAATCCAATTTCTTCTCCGCGTTTGACAGAAATATTAACTTCGACTTCCTTTGGTTGATCATATTGAAACAGATCAGGAGCCAAACTTAAAATAATTCTCCCCACAGCAATGGCCCCAATAATTACATAATAAAACTGCCCGAACTCCGAGCTGCCGAAAATCGTAATATGCTCATTATTACAGTATAAATTTTCATCATTAGCGACTGATTTTTCATTGACAGACTTTAAGATACCCGGCACATAGGCTATGGAAGTCATTCGCAGGTCAAAAGGGGCATGAAACCGGTGATAATCCGCAGGAGACAGATAGATTGTCGCAAAACTCCCTTGATGAATAGGTACCAAGCAATTAGGAAGCGCAAAATCAAATTTTTTGCCCTTTATATTTACTTGTCCTTCTTTTTGTAAGCTGCCATATTCCAAGAGAAACCCTTCTGCCGGCGAGCTGATTTTACCATCAAAAGAGCGTTGATTGGGCAAAAAACGGCGAGTAAAAAAGGCATTAAAATTAGTTAAATGGTCAAAGTCAAAATCATATTCACTAAGGTCAATCTTATATTGCTTCACAAACCATCGAATGATTCTTTTCAAGGCAAATTGCGGCAAGTGTTTATCCGACAAGCGGCCGACAAACCGAGAAATCCGCTTCGTATTGGCTAGTTTCTGAAAAGTCTCCGAGACAAATATTTTATGTATCAAATTCATCGATTAAAATATTTTAATAGAGTCGGAAGCAAAATAACATCCGCCAAAAAAGCAAACAAAACCGTACCCGCACACAACAATCCAAATATCCGAATCGAATACAATCCACTCAATCCGATAATCCCAAACCCAATCACCAAGGTCAATGATGTAGAAAAAATAGCCCTTCCGGAAACTTGCATAGCCTCCGCCATACTCTCTGCTACCCCTTTACCGGTAGAACGAAATAATTGATAGTGATGAATCAAATGAATGGTATCATCCATGGCAATCCCTATCATAATCGGAGCCAACATAGCCGTAGAAGCATCAATGTGCAAGCCAAATATAGCCATGACCAGTCCTATCATAAATAATGGTATAATATTGGGCAACAAGGCCAAAATCGCCGTCTTTATGTCTCTTACAAAAATCCATAAAATCATAAATGCCAACAGCAAAGCCGCTCCAAAAGACACAAATTGAGATTTTAATATATAGGCATTTAATTTTATGTATAATGGAAGATAGCCGTTAATTTTTAAATCCAAACCTAATTCTTCCGGTACCGTCTCCTTAAATACCGAAAAAATCTGCTTATTCATAGCCCTCGCTTCATGTGTACCCATGAGCTTCTTCTTGGAAATAATATTCAGGGAGGTCTTCGCATTATTATAAAAACTAAAATAAGTACCGTCTTCCCGCATTTCTTGGAGCTCTTTTCTTATTTTTGAGCGCAAGCGCGGATTAAACGCATAATACCGCTTCCCCGCCTTCTCCAAATAACGTTGAAAATTAACAAGAGAAACCGGATCAGTTAATAAACCCCGCCGAACTAATTCATCTTGAAAGACACCTACTTGTTTGATGGTTTTTGGTGTAGTCATATCCTTACCCTCCTTGCTTTCCACACTAATATCAAAACGAATAAGCCCATTGGTTGCCTTTTCAATAGCAAAATATTGAGACTTATAAGGTCCCGGCTTGATAAAATTTAGCATATTCGTGCTCACTTCCAAGGTCGAAATCGCATACGCCCCCAATAAAATCAACACCATCGACACCCCAATAATCCTCTTAGGATATTTTGTACTAAAACGATTCACTGCGGAGATTATTCGGCTCAATGTCCATCCCGCTTTTCGCTTTGGTCTTGGCTTAAATCCCAAATAATAAAATCCAATTGCACTAATTACATACACCAATATAAACGCAAACAACAATCCGATAAACGCAAAAATCCCCGTAATACGCAAGGCCGGCAAGGTGGAAAAATACAAGGCAAAATATCCCGCCATCGTACTTACCGTCGTATAAAAACAAGGTTTGATGCTCTTCTGAAGACCAATCGCAATATCATCCACACGATGGCCGGTACTGCTCGTCTCCAAATGTCTCGCATAGATATTAATCACATGGACAATATCGCTCAACCCATATACCATCAACACGGAAGGTATAATCATCGATATCATATTGAGCGGAATCCCTAAGCCAAACATCAACCCAAATAATAGAATCACCGGAAGCCCAATAGCGGCCAAAGCCAATGGTATGTACCGACGATCAGGCAATAAAAAAAAAAGAAAAATAGCCACAAACACGACAGTAACAACGGCAAAAAGATTAGTTTCTGTGGCCACTGATTGATTAGAACCTTCTGTCAACAAAGGGGAGCCGGAAAGGGCATAATCCCTAAAATGACTATTTATATGCTGCCTTATCTTTGGAATAATCTCTGACCGATAACGTTCAATTTCTGCGGTAGGAGCCAGCTGAATATAAACCAAAAGCTGATCTTTTTCCTTGTTAATTAAGTAATTAGACAAAAAAGAAGCTTCATCTATTTTGTAAGTATCTACGCCCCTTTCTTCCGAAAAAATGTTTTTTAGTTGAATACCCTTTAGGCTGATATAGGGATATTGGGCCGTGGCAAGGCTCATAGACGTTTTCACAAAAGGCAAGGAATCCACCTCTTTCTGTAAAGCCCGCACGCTTTCTAACAGTTCGGGAGTAAGTGAGTCTTTCACGGGAATCATGAGTACAATAATCTCATCACTCCCCTGCTCTTGCTGATATTTTAGATAAGTCTGATAGTACGGGTCGTCATCAAGAAACCATATTTCAAGAGAATTGTCTATCTGTTGGTTGGTCGCAATAATATACAAACTCATCCCCACAAGAGCAACCAACAGAGCAATGATGCCCTTTCGGAAAAAGATAATTTGTTTAAAAACTGTGGTTAGACGAATCATTAAGGCAAAGGTAAGGATTACAAGCAGAAATTAGGACAATTTAGATGCCCCTGTTTTTTAGCAGAAGAATGAATCGCCTAAGTAAAAACACCTCAACAAACAAAAATTCCGCCATTTCCACCTATTTCAACAGCACCTGCATCTTAACCGGCTGATGATCCGAAAAAGCAAAATCCAAATCAACCACCTGAACCTTTAGCGCTTGGACATTTGGCGAAAGCAAAAAGAAATCAATCGTTGTTACCGGTGTTTTGCCGGGCACATAAGGATCTTTCACACTGCGATTAGTCGGAAAATCCGGTGCATAGACCCAAACCCAATCTTCCGGAAAAGCCGATGCGTCAATGGGAATCGCCAGCTTTGTGGTATAACCCGGTTGATAGGTTTGTGGACGAAATCCGGGGGGATTTTGGTTCCAATCTCCACCAACAACTACATAATTACCCTGTTTATAGGCATCCATGGCTAGATTTTGGATAAAAGCCATTTGCTGTTTTTTCAGTTTGCCGCCTTTATCGAAAGCAGAATTATGGACATTCATCACCACTATTTTTTTGCCCGAAGCAAGGGGGAACTCATGATAAGCCACGCACCTATCCAACTGAAAGACACGAGTGGGCCAACTATAATTACCCGGCAATTGTAGGCGAGTAGCGATATCCGGCTGATATTTGGCATAAGTCCCTAAGCCACCGACCACTTTTCCATAGACATCCCAAGGCTCTAATACCGGCAGTGGCACTCTCTTGACATTATAATTCGTCGCAAAACTGGCAAAATAATCGGGAATAACATCATGAATCCCCTTTAGTTGGTTGCGATAATGCCCTCTTTTGGAAAGCGTATCTACTTCTTGCAAAAGATAAAAATCTACCGGATTATCCTTAATGGTTTTTTGAATGCCCGCAAAATAAGCATCTGAAGTGGCCTTATCCGGACGCACAGCACTCTTCCCGGACCGCAAGCTGCCTTCATCTTCATAAAAGAAATCCGATTTTGCGCCCAAACCACCATACCCAATATTCCAAGTCATAAAACTCAACGTACTATCCTGTATGGCTGCCACTTTGGCATCATATCTTGGTCTCAATGCCAAGGCATCTTCCGGTTGATAGTCGGTCACCGTAGCATAAAGAATGGCGCCAATGACATAAAGCAAGAATAAACCAATAAGACTAAAGATAATGGTTATTGCTTTTTTTAATGGGGATTTGTTTTTCATAAGGCTTTATTGTTACATTACTCTGACGATAATATCTTCTTCCGATACATCCGCCGAACATTGTAGTGAATGACGATGGGTAAAGATAATAAAAATTGACCAATACTACTCACCCCTCAATAATTCGAAAGAACAAGCAAAATAAGAACATCAAAAGCAACTTGTTGCGCTCCCCACAAATAAGCAGCTTGCTGCGCTCCCAAAAGCAACTTGTTGCGCATACCCAAAAAGCAGCTTGCTGCATCCCCAAAGCAACTTGTTGCGCCCCAAAAGCAGCTTGCTGCGCCCCAAAGACCAAAAACGACCGCAGGGAGCGCCCCAAAGACCTCCCCCCCCTAAAAACTAAACTTCAACCCATTATTCAACCGATACCCCTGCAAAGGCACCCCTTCCGGCGGAAACGCATCATAACTGTAATAATACGTGGTAATCCATTTCAAGCGCTGATAGATTCCCCATTCCAGGCGAGTTTCTCCGGATATCCTAAAATCCGACCACAGGTTAAATCGGGGCTGATAATAAGTCGTATTAATAAGCTTAAAAGACTTAGAAGGCTGATAAGTAAAGCTCACATAAGCACTCAACCGTCCTCCTTCAAAAAAATGATTATCGACGCTTATATTCCGTTCTAACATCGCCAAAGCCGCCACAAAAACTTTTAGTTCTTTTTGGGAGATCAATTCATATCTTGGCCCGGCACCCAGCAGACCCCGAAACCGTAAGCGATTGGCCTTATTATACTGTGCTTGCGCAAAACTCTCTACGGCAAAACGGTCATTAAGCCGCTTGGTATAACGAAAATGACCAAATCCAAAATCCTGAAAAACACTTTGATTGCCTTTGGTAAACCCATATTCACCCAAAATCAGAAACAAATTAGGTCTTGTAGGCTTCCACTGGACATGCGCCTTACTTCCAAAACTAAATAGTCGCTGCTTATTTTGCATCCATGCAGAATTGACACTAATGCCTCCTGCCCATCCCGTCGTGTCGGTGATGAATCGTTTGGACTCAATATTCACTACTTGTCCCATCAACAAAAAGGGCATCATCCACAAAAAAAGGGTCAGAATTAGGTTTTTTTCAGGCATTTGTCATTTTTTTGCGCAAGCTCAATATAGGGCTTCAAGCCTATCTAAACAAATATTTTGCCCAAAAGTAGATACAAAGCGTGCCTCGTCTCTACTCCAAAAAAAAATATCACATAGGCAAAAAAATTAACACATCCCGTTTTCTCCCAAATCAACCACAACCACCCAT
>JANTGI010000039.1 GCA_024762995.1 Saprospiraceae bacterium
ATCCTTCAGAGCGTAGGTAGGTTTTCCCGTCAGGGCTATTAAAAGCAAAGTAATACTCTTTCCTATCGTCTCTATAAAAAGTATGAAACCACTCACCACCGGAATAATCTCCGCAAGGAAGGTAATCATCTACTTTCGCTTCTTTCTTCGGAGCAGGTGCCGCTGCCTGCATGGAAGCTGCCTTGGCTGCTGCAGCTTCTTCTTCCGCTTTCATGCGGAGCATATAGGCAGTCCACCATTTACCATCGACATATTGAGCACCTTCGCCCAAGATGGACTGTTCTCCACGTACCCAGGCAAAGGCTGCTTCCATCTCTTCTTTGGAGCCATAATAACAGCTTCGGGCAATTTCTTGATGATTTCCGGCTTTTAAAGCGTAGTAATAATATTTGTCATTCATCGCAGTGCCGGTCGTCCAGCGCGCTTCAATCGGTGCATTTTTCTTGACTGACTCGATGCCGTTGTCTCTTGCTTTTTCGGTGGTATATCCTTCAGAGCGAAGGTAAGTTTTCCCGTCAGGGCTATTAAAAGCAAAGAAATACTCTTCTCTATCACCTCTAAAGAAAGTATGAAACCACACTCCGCCCTCATAGTCTCCACAAGGTAGATAGTCATCTACTTTCGCTTCTTTCTTAGGAGCGGGAGTAGGATCCCCAACGGTTAAGTCTCCAACAAACAACCCAATGGCTGATTGCATCTCATCGGTCGTATTAAAGAAAAAGCTCTTTGCGACACGATTACCATCCCGGTCATTCAAATAGAAGTAATATTTACCATTTTTGGTGGTCTTACCTTCGTAGTTCACTTCGTGTGGAGCAAATTCCATTACCCGCTGTACCGCTGCATCCACTTCCTCCTCTGTATTATAGCCTCTTACATTGGCGCTAAGTAAGACGGTCTTGCCTTCCGGACTCTTAAAGGAGAAGTAGTACTTTTCGTTTGCACTTCGCATGGTATGATAAGTCACATCATTAAAAAGGTAGTTACCTTCTTTCAAGATGACCTTTTCTCCTTTAGGCTTTGCACTCTTCGCACGTTTTTTTCTAGGCTTTTTCTCTTTTGGAACATCTTTGGTTTCTTCCGGGCCATCGATAGGAACATCTGCTTTGTATCCTTCTCTAGGTACATAGGTCGCTCCGGTTCCACCACTCATCAAAGATGCGATGGCCGCTTCCATTTCTGCTTCGGAATCAAACCAACGACTGGTGGCGATTTCTTGCTTATTGCCGGCTAATAGATTGAAATAATGTTTTCCGTTAGGATGGACTTTTCTTACATAACGATCAGCGATAACCATATTCTTGGTAACCGACTCAACGCCATTGTTGCGACCACTGGCGGATGTATAAGATTCACTTAAAAGTATCGTTTTTCCCCCGACATTATAGGCAAAATAGTAGTGCCCGTCATCATCTGCAAAAGTACCAAACCCATTCTCCACGTTTTTGGTATGCTGCTCATAAACCGCCAAAGGGCGGTAGTTATCGTCTCCTTTCTTACCGGCATAGGTTTTGTCATTTCCTGTCGTCTTGGCAGGTGGAGTATCTTTGCCTCCTGCTTTGGTGTACAATAAGTTCATGGCATCTGCCATTTCCTCTTCAGAAGCAAACATGGGACTTCTGGCGATTTCTTGCTGATTCGCCGCTTTTAGGATAAAGTAATACTGTCCGCCTTCCGAGTGAGTTTCATAACGCTCTGCGATAGCGGCGTTAGTTTTAACAGAATTTACACCATTGTTTCTACCATCTTTTGACTGATAGCCTTGGCTATCCAAAATCAATTGGTCATCTTTAGTCAAAAATTGGAAATAAAACAAATTGTCCTCTGTCTTTTGGTAAAGCCTGATTCTCATATTTAGATTTTTCGTTTAAACAAAAAGTACTCTCAAAATCTTCGACCAATTGGAGTCAAAAAAGAATTTGACAGGAAAATACGCCCAAAAATACAAAAAGAAATTAATATTAAAGCTTTTTCCCTTGAAAATTAACGATTTATACTAGAAAAAATAACATTTTCTACCATTTTGGCTGTCATTTTTTTCATTTTTTCCGGATTTTATGGTTTTTCGATTCAAATACGTTATAAGGATGTATTGATTGTTTTTTTCAACGAAAATTATACGATACATTTTTTTTACTTGCGTAAAATACAAATTCCCACTAATTTGTAACTATTTGGGTACTTTTGGTTTTGTCATAAAAACAGGAGTGTTTACAACAGTTACACCATTTTTTTCGTTGTGCAGTATTCCGAAGTTCCCTAACCCCATTCTGAAATTTGCATGGCAATTAGTTAACTATACATGGGCTAAATTGGTTGGCCAGTTATTCAATGACAAATTTGGCAAATCTCTTTGCAAAATTTGCCTGCAGCCTAATCTTACAAACCAAATCATCCCATGTATATTAATTAGTTTCTATGAATAAAAACCCTAATTCCTTGTCACCCAAAACTAAACGACCTTCATCTCGGTTTGCGAAAGCGACACAGTCCTTTCGGAAAAAGCATCCTCGAATCCATCTGATTTTTCGAGTAGGTCTGTGGTCAGGGATATTTCTTTTTGTAGTCACTTTAGGGTTTACCTTAGCCGTATATTTTGGTGCCTTTGGCCGTTTGCCGGGCAAGGAAGATTTGAAAAAGATAAATACAAGGGTTGCTTCTGAAGTATATAGCGCAGATGGAAAACTCATCGGCAAATACTACTTGGAGAATCGCATATTTGTGGACATTGACAGCATTTCACCACATGTCATACATGCCTTAGTAGCGACGGAGGATGAGCGATTTTTCAAACACAAAGGGGTGGACTTCCGAAGCCTGTCCAGAGTCTTCTTTAAGACGATTTTGATGGGCAAAAATACCGGTGGCGGCAGCACGATCAGCCAGCAACTTATCAAGAACATTTTTAAACGACAAGACCACGGCTTTTTTACCATACCCATTACGAAGCTCAAGGAGATTTTTATTTCGAGAAGGTTGGAAAAGGTGTATTCCAAAGATGAACTCCTAGAGCTTTATCTCAACACCGTCCCTTTTGGCAACCGTATTTTTGGTATTGAAGTGGCCTCCAACCGATATTTTGGTAAGCACGCCTCCCAACTAAGGGTAGAAGAAGCCGCCTTATTGGTGGGTATGTTAAAAGGCACCGGAACGTATAGTCCTATCAAACACCCCAAAAAGGCTTTAAAGCGCCGCAACATCGTATTAAACCAATTGGAGCGAAATGGCTATTTGTCGAAAGACAAAAAAACAAAACTCCAAAACGTCCCGCTAAAAATCAAATACCACAAGGAAGGAAGCAATGAAGGAGTCGCCACTTATTTTCGGGAGAGAGTGCGTCAGGATGTCGATGCTATTTTGAAGCAATTAGAAAAGGAGGACGGCTCCCCCTACAATCTCTATACGGACGGACTAAAAATATACACCACCATAGACTCAAAGATTCAAGCTTACGCAGAAAATGCCGTACAAGCTCACATGAGCCGTCTCCAAAAGCTTTTTGACAAACACTGGAAGAGAAGACGAAAACCCTGGACAAAGGCAAAGAGTATTCAGCCCTTCATCAAGCAGTCCGACCGATACAAAAAACTACAAGCCCAAGGCGTGCCCATAAAAAAGATTTATGACTCGTTTTTAGATTCTGTGCATATGCAGATATTTACCTGGAAAGGTCTTCGAGACACCATTATCTCGCCCAAAGATTCCGTTGTCCACTATCTTTCCTTGCTCAACAGCGGTGTATTGGCACTGGATACCCGTTCGGGAGCCGTCAAAGCTTGGGTCGGTGGTATTGACTTTCACCATTTAAAATATGACCATGTGAAGGCCAAAAGACAAGTCGGCTCTACTTTTAAGCCATTGATCTATGCCGCTGCGCTGCGGGCCGGTCACCGACCTTGCGAGTATATTTCCAATGACTCCTTGACGATGTTGGATGAAAATAATAAGTACTGGACACCCAATAATGCGGAAGGGCACTATGGCGGCTACTATTCTATGAGCGGCGCCTTGGCTCACTCTGTCAATGTGGCCGCTGTACGAATGGTTATGGAAGCAGGTATTGCCCCTGTCATCTCGCTTGCGCAAATCAACGGATTCCAAAGCACCATCCCCAAGGTGCCTTCCATTGCGTTAGGCTCTATGAATGGCTCCTTGGAAGAAATGGTTACCCTCTATTCCACTTTTGCCCGCAAGGGCCAAGTAAAAGAACCTTTCTTTCTGACCAAAATTGAAACTGCTGACGGAAAGGAACTCATCAAATTTGACCAAAAAAAGAATTTTGTGCAAGGGATGTCCCCTGCCACATCCGCCTTGATGACTAATATGCTGGAAATGGTCGTGGACAGTGGCACCGCACGTCGATTGCACACCCGCTATCATCTACCTTCCGGAATTGCCGGTAAAACAGGCACCACACAAGGTCAATCTGACGGTTGGTTTATTGGATACACTCCCGGATTGGTCATGGGGGTGTGGGTCGGGGGTGAAATTCCCGCCGTTCGATTTCGCTCTCTTTCCTTGGGACAAGGGGCCAATACGGCACTCCCCATCTGGGGACTCACCATGCAACAAATCACCAAGGATAAAAGGCTTAGACGATATCGACCGCGCCCATTTCCTGCGCTACCGGATTCGTTGGCACAATTGCTCGATTGTCCGTCCTTTGTTGAGTCTCTCATCATCGAAGAGCCGGAAGTCAAAATCTTACCCGGCGAAGAAGGCATCCTTGACAAAGTGCTCCGTGAACGCAGAGAAAGAATCCGAAAACGCAAAGAAGCAAGAAAACATAAAAAGACCTACCCACGTAAGACCAAAAAGAAAAAGAAATGGTGGCAAAAGGTGTTTGGCCGCCGCAGAAACTAACCGAGATGAAAAAGAAAAAGAGAAAAAAAGACGACGAACTAGATGATCTTTTTGATTGGACGCCTATTCTAATTGAAGGCGAGGACTACTATCTTGACGAGCAAGGTCGCAAGGTGTTTACCGCCGCTTATCTTCTCAAACGTGGTAAATGCTGTGGCAACGATTGCTTAAATTGTCCTTATTAGGGAAAGCATAAAATTTGGGCACCTATTTTTTGTCCTGTATTCTTTTCTTTTTGTAGCAGGTACAGGGCGTGGTCTTATTTTTATGGAGAGAGGGGAAGAATGGCAGAATTTGTAGGTGACGAGCTTGTTGTAATTCTTTTTATTTGTTGCCAGCATTGGTTGCTATCATCTTCATTATTAGCACTTTCTGCCGAATGCACTATATTTTTTTGTAGGGAGTATTTAATCATAATATTCACAATATAACTCTACTAAATAGTCGTGAAAACCCCAACCTATATTTTCTGTATCATTCACTACTTTCAAAGCTCTTGACTTGAATTTTTCGAGAAGTCCGTTATTGTCGATTATTTCGAGGGCTTTCCCGTATGTATTCTCTACGCTAGTATAAAAATTCTCATCAATATCTCCGTATGTATTAGTTAATTCAACACCACACTCAACAAAATGCAACAATAAATCTGCAATACTTTCTTGTGAAGTGCCCAACTTTTTAAAGTCATTAATTGCTTTTCTCGAAATTGATAATTTAATTTTATATCCACGTTTTGGGAAAAATCCATTCGTTACTTTTTCTTTGTATTGTTCAAGCAATTTCTTTTCGTCAGGATTTACATAAAAGTCAAAATATTCCTTTACAGGCTTATACTTCTTGTATAACTCGGATATATGCTTGATTAATGTATCATTATCGAGTTTTTTCAATTCTGATTTTACTTCTCTAAGTCCCATATTTTTTAACCACCTAAATTTTTTAATGAAAGCCTACATCAACACAAATGTACAGAATCCACCACACTTATCCAACAAATCACCCTTTTTACTAAAAAATCAATGGTACAGAAGCCTTTTTTGCTAGCCACCGTTGAAGTGCCCAAAAGGGCATTTTTAGGCTAAAATCTGCCTTTGGGGCCGTAAAAAAAGATTCTCGGCATTTCTTCTTAGCCACATTTTGCTTCCATCCGGAGCGATGAAATACCCGTTTTTCCACAACAAAAATTTTTTTTCGAGTCCTAAAAAACAGATAACACCCTGATTAACAGACATTTACACTCTCTAGGTTTTCCACAAATTAAAAAAGTTACAAACATTTTGTTTTATTATTTGCAAATTAAAACAAAATGTTTTAAGTTTGCATAGTCAATGTGACTCATTCGTTTAGCGAAAGCTAAAACTGAAATTATTAACCATTAATTACCACCACATGAATTTCCAATCAATTCACCAATTGAGAAAGGCGATTAGGAACGGCTTTGAAAGACATTGGTTGATCTTGATTTTGTTTACCATCTACATGTCGTCCTCCGCAAACCGGATGCCCCAACAGTCTTATGAACTCAAGTCGGGATTTGCTTCCGGTTTGAGCAATACCGGACTGTTGACAGAGGTCTCTTCCACGAAGGTTTCTCGCTGGGGAGATATCGAAAACGTCGCCGAAGGCCATGATTTAACCAATCCCAAAAAAAATAATCGCTATGCGAATATTGCTTTTTTAATTAACGAGAAGCTGAAAAACCGCGATGACGTTACGCCAGCCATGATGGCCACCAATACTAAAATTTGTACGAATTACGTCCGGAGATTTGCCAAGGTAGCGCGGGCGGAAATGCATAAATACGGCATCCCCGCCAGTATTACCTTGGCGCAAGGGCTTTTGGAAAGTGATGCAGGCGGAAGTTTACTCAGCAGAAGGAATAATAACCACTTTGGGATGAAATGCTTTTCACGCAAGTGCAAAAAAGGTCATTGCTCTAACTTTACAGATGATAGCCATAAGGATTTTTTCAGAATCTACAAAAACTCCTGGCAGAGCTATCGGGCACATAGCAAGTTGCTGATGGGCAAGCGCTATCGGCATCTAAAAAAATACGGCAAAGACTATAAGAAATGGGCTTTTGGCTTGCGCAAAGCCGGATATGCCACCGACCCGAAGTATGCACAGAAACTAATAGCCATTATTGATGCCTTGCATTTGTATGAATTTGATGAGTAAGCAAATACAACTATACAGGCCGGATAGACAACCGACCGAATAAAAAAAAAGTTCCTACGCTTTTCTGCCCGAAAGGGCCACTACCCCCAATTGAGTTTGTGGGGTAGTTTTTTTATGTCTGCGGTAAATATCTGAGTTTGACTTAGCCTTTGGATTCAGAGAATAAAGGTAAAACTTGCCCCTTCGACCGGCTATAATAGCTCTCTTCTTTCAAGTGGCCTTTATAAAGAACAAAAATAAACGATAGCCGGAGGGATATTAGCCAAAACTAAGCTGACTTTTACCTTTGGGAAATACCGGCGAACCATTGGATATTTGAGTGGGCTGTATTGAATTTGGACATATTTGCCGGAAGGCTTTAGATAATGGCGCATTTTGGTCATTAATTTGATATTGTCTTCCTTGCTAAACATTGTCAATGGCAGAGTGGAAATAAAGTAATCCACTTCTCCTATTCCCAAATCATCTAATAGATTATCGATATCAAAAGCGGAATACTTATGAAAACTAATTCGATCATCATCCGATGGAAGGATGGTACTTACTAAATTATAAAGATTCTCATTGATTTCAAGAGCAACTAATCTTGAACCCGGACTAATCCGATTTAACAGTTTAGTCGTAACGACCCCATTCCCAACCCCAAACTCGACAATCGTCAAGTCCTTATTAAAGTCAATAACAGATAGCATTTTTTCGACAGAATACTTGGACGTAGCTGTGATCGCACCGGTTTGGCGCAAAGATTTGAATGCTTCTCTTGAAAATTGTTTTTTAGTTCCTTTCATCTCTTGTGGTTTGCAGCCACCTTTTCGACCTCGTCAAAAAGTAGTTGGGAGTTTGCAGTTCATTCAGTTCAGCGGTATGAAGCAAGTAAGTGGGCATATTTATTACATTTGCAAATATACAACTTTCTTATCTTCAAACTCCGATTCATCAAAATAATCCCGTATCTCAACCATCTCCCAATAAGGTTTACCGGCTACTAGCTTCATTTCCGCTTTGATGTCTCCACCTTTTAAGGCGATAATACCATTCGGATAGATATGAGTGTGTTTATTTTTTAAGTGCCGCCGTGTCCAGTTAAAAAGTTTATCCATTTTAGCGACGGCCCTAGTGACAACAAAATCACATTTCACCTTGGTCTCTTCGGCCCGACCATGAATGGCCTTTACATTCGTCAAGCCCAAGGCTTTAACAATCTCTTTCACCACCATTATTTTTTTACCTCGACTATCAATTAAGATAAATTCCGTTTCCGGAAAAAAGATGGCCAACGGAATACCCGGAAAACCACCCCCGGTCCCTAAGTCCATAATGGTCGCCCCTTGGTTAAAGGGCATAAACTTCGCAATCGCTAAAGAGTGTAACACATGACGCACTTCTAAGTTGTTGATATCCTTGCGGGAAACCATATTTATCTGCTCATTCCACTCCGTAAACAAAGGCATAAAAGCCGCAAATAAACCCAATTGCTTGTCAGTTAATTCCGGAAAATATTGCTGTATTTTTTTCATCAGACCAAAGTTAGTTTTTTGGTAACTTTTAAGATACCCGCAGTTTTTGCCTTAAAGTGCCTTTGCTCTGTCTAAAAACAAATTCACAAAAAAACAGCCCTAGCCAAGGCCAGCGCTGTTTCTATTTTTTAAAAAAGCCAAACGGCCATTAAGCGAGATTAAGCGCCTTCCAAAGCCGCAGCACCACCCACAATCTCGGAGATTTCGTTGGTAATGGCTTCTTGTCTGGCTTTATTGTAGCTAATCTTCAATTCTTTCATTAATTCATTCGCATTTTCGGTTGCTTTATCCATGGCAGTCATCCGTGCACCATGCTCAGAAGCATGTGTATCTAAGAGATACTTTTGAAATTGCGTCTTTAAGATATTTGGAATCAAACTGTCAAGCAATTCCTTTTTATTAGGCAAGAAAATGTAATCCGCTTTAAAATGCTTCTTATTCTTCTCCTCTTCTATCTCCACTTTAGGCACCGGCAAAAAGGCTTCAATGATGGGATATTGTGTTGCGGCATTTTTGAAACTTCCATAAGCCACATCCACCGCATCATATTCTTTGGCATCAAAAGCATCCAACAAGGATTGACTGACTTTGGCAACACTATCAAAAGACAAATCATCAAACATCATCACATGATCACTAATAACCATGTCTGCCGGATAACGCTTCATGAAATAATCATTGCCACGCTTCCCTATACACATAATCTTAAGATTGCTTACGCCGGCGTATTTCTCTTTAATGACTGCTTCTGCTTCTTTGATAATGTTCGCATTAAAAGCTCCACATAATCCCCGGTTTGATGTAACGACAACCACTAAGGCGGAGTTGATTTCTCGCACGTCACCGTAAGAAGAAGACACATCACCCTCCAGATTGGTCAGGATACTCGATAACATCTGTCCCAACTTATTGGAATAAGGCTTCAACCGAGAAATGGCCTCCTGTGCACGGCGCAACTTAGCCGCCGAAACCATTTTCATGGCTTTGGTGATTTGTTGTGTGGACTTGACCGATGCTATCCGATCTCTTACTTCTTTTAAATTTGCTCCCATTGGATTAAAGGTTGAAGGTCAAAGGTTAAGGGCTAAAGGCTAGGTACACCTTTCACCCTTCACCATATCACCTTTATTTATATTGCTTAGTCATCGTAGCGGCCAAAGCTTCAACCGCTGCCAAGTCATCTTTTTCGTACTTTCCTATTCTAAAACGGTCTAGAATATCCGCATGTTTCTTACCCATTTCCATCAAGAAGATTTCTTCAAATTCCTTGATTTTATCAACCGGCACATTCCGAAGCAAGTTCTTAGTACCTAAGTAAATAATCGCTACTTGCTGCCCTACAGGATAAGGAGAATATTGCGGCTGCTTTAGGATTTCTACGTTACGCACACCCTTATCAATCACCGCTTGGGTCGCTGCATCCAAGTCAGAGCCGAATTTTGCGAAAGCTTCTAATTCTCTATATTGAGCTTGGTCTAATTTTAAGGTACCGGCAACCTTTTTCATGGACTTCACTTGGGCATTACCACCCACACGACTTACAGAGACACCTACGTCAATAGCAGGACGTACACCGGAGTTAAACAAATTAGTCTCCAAGAAAATCTGACCATCTGTAATGGAAATTACGTTAGTCGGAATATAAGCAGACACGTCACCCGCTTGTGTCTCAATAATCGGCAAAGCCGTCAAAGAGCCGCCACCTTTTACCAAACCGGCTTTCACTAGAGACTCCGGAAGGTCATTCATTCTTTCTGCTACGGATTGGTTGGCGTTAATCTTGGCTGCACGCTCCAACAAACGAGAGTGCAAGTAGAATACATCTCCCGGATAAGCTTCACGTCCCGGCGGACGACGAAGCAACAAAGATACTTCCCGATAAGCCACTGCTTGCTTAGATAAATCATCATAAACAATCAAAGCCGGACGACCGGTATCTCTAAAGAACTCTCCAATCGCTGCCCCTGCAAAAGGTGCATAGAACTGCATCGGAGCAGGATCAGAAGCAGAAGCAGAGACAACAATGGTATAATCCATTGCGCCATATTCTTCTAAGGTCTTTACCACGTTGGCCACCGTAGAAGCCTTTTGACCGGATGCTACGTAAATACAGTAAACGGTTTCGCCACGCTCATGAAATTCTTTTTGATTGATGATGGTATCAATGGCGATGGCAGATTTACCCGTTTGACGGTCACCGATGATCAATTCCCGTTGTCCGCGTCCAATCGGTACCATTGCGTCGATGGCCATAATACCTGTTTGCAAAGGCTCACTAACCGGCTGACGGAAGATAACCCCCGGAGCGACACGCTCAAGAGGCATCTCATAAGTCGTCCCGGTAATAGGACCTTTACCATCAATAGGATTACCCAAAGTATCTACCACACGACCCACTAAGCCTTCTCCGGCTTGGATAGATGCAATAGTATTGGTTCTTTTTACGCTAGATCCTTCGTTGATTCCTTTGGAAGACCCCATCAATACGACCCCTACGTTGTCTTCTTCAAGGTTCAAGGCAATCGCTTGAGTACCGTTTTCAAATTCCACCAATTCTCCGGCACGTACACCGGTCAACCCGTAAATACGAGCAATACCATCCCCCACTTGGAGAACCGTACCTTTTTCTTCTAATTCAGTGGCTGATTGTACTCCAGTCAGGCGTTGTTTGATGATTCCTGAAATTTCGTCTGGTTTAACATCCATGTCTATGTGGTTTTTACTATTTTCTTAGATTTTGTTTCAGATTACGAAGGTGAGTAGCGACGCTGGCGTCATATACTTTACCATCATATTCTAATTGGAAGCCGCCCAAAATGTCCGGATTCACTATGTTACGAATATCTACTTGCGTCGCAGATATTCCTGAACTCAATATTTTTGCTTTTGCACTCGCCAAAATGGCTTCGTCAGCTGGTACGGCAGTGGTCATTTTCACGGACAAGATGCCCATTTTCTTGTTGTATTGATTGAAAAACTCTTTGACAACTTCCGGAAGGATATTTTCTCTGCCTTTGTGGGTCAACACCTCAATAAACGTCAGCGTCAAAGCATCGACTTTTCCTGCAAAAAGGGCCTTAAACACATCCATTTTTTGATCAACCTTTATGATTGGACTTCGAGCCATTAGATAAAGGTCTCTATTTTTGAACGCCTCTTTTAACTGCTCAAAATCAACCAATATCGTTGGTAGCTTATCTTGCTCAACGGCAAGATCAATTAAAGACTTGGCATATCTTGAAGCTATTCTTTTTGATGACATCGCTGTTATTTTTTGGCGAAAGCCCGATTAATTCAATTTGGCGTTATCCACCAATTTTTGAATAAAAGATTTTTGTTCGGCATCGCTACCCAACTGCTTGCGCAAAATTTGCTCGGCAATTTCGATGGCCAAACCACCGACATTGTCTCTCACTTCTGCGATAGCGGCATTTTTTTGGCTGTCAATTTCCATTTTTGCGGAAGCGATTATTTTTTGTGCTTCATCCTTAGCCTTATCTTGGGCTTCGGACACAATTTGCTCTTTCATTTCTCTTGCTTCCTTCAGAATAACCGCTCTTTCTTGTGCGGCTTGCGCCAAAAGTTTTTCATTTTCGGACTTCATATTCTCCACTTCGGCGCGTGCTTTTTTGGCTTCGTCTAAGGCATCTTGAATAGATTGCTCTCTAGTCCTTAAATAATTAGAAATTGGGCGAAAGCCAAACTTAGACACCAAAAACCAAAAGGTCAAGAAGAAAACCAGTGCCCAAAACATCATGCCCGGCTCCGGTCTAAATACTGAAAATCCTGATAAAAATATCATCTCCATTTTTTCTTTTTTTTCTATAATCAATTGAATATCAATAAAATTCAAAAGATTATCCTGAATTACAAAGAGAAGAGAAAACAACCAACCGTTGTTTCTCTTCTTAATAATTTTCGGTATGTTACTTCAAGATATAAGACAAGATTAAACTAATCAAGGCTATACCTTCTACCAATGCCGCTGTCAAAATCATATTCGAACGAATATCACCTACAGCTTCAGGTTGACGTGCAATCGCATCCATAGCTTTAGAACCAATTAATCCAATTCCAATGCTTCCGCCGATAACAGCCAAGCCCATACCAATAGCAGTAATAGAACCACCCATAATAATCAGGTTTTTTAGCGTCCTCCCAAAATCAGTCAGCCGCCAAGTTAAAAAAATATCTTTATGCAAGAGATTGGATGTATCACATATACCCCATGCACTTAAATTTCTTTTTTAATGATGTGCTTCCTCGGTCGCTGCACCAAAATAAGCGGCAGCCAATAAGGTAAACACAAAGGCTTGCACAAAAGCCACCAACAACTCCACAGCCATCATAAATAGCGACAACAAATAAGCCATCACGGTGCCGCCTACCGCTCCGCCAACACTCTCACCGGAGTGACCAAAAATAAATATCAACCCTACAAACGCAACCAATACAATGTGCCCGGCAGCTATATTAGCAAACAAACGCAACATCAAGGTAAATGGCTTAATAAACACACCCAATATCTCTACCGGTGTCAATATCAATACCTTCAATACCGAAGGTACACCCGGCATCCACAAGACGTGCTCCCAGTAATTCTTATTTCCACTAAAATTGACGTACAAGGCAGTGATAATCGCTAAGACCATGGTAAAAGAAAAATTACCGGTCACATTTCCCGCAATAGGGAATTGTCCAATCAAGTTTAAACCTAAAATAAAGAAAAACAAACTCAAGAGAAACGGAAAATACTTTTCGTACTTTTTCTCTCCTATAAAAGGTATCGCTACTTCATCCCGAATAAATAAAATCACCGGCTCCATAAGAGACTGCACTCCGGATGGTGCCTTTCCTTCATTCTTTTCGTACCCTTTAGCCACAGCCCGAAACAACCAGAAAAAGAGCAAAAGCACCAACAACATGGTAACGGCTCCTTTGGTCAAAGAAAAATCCATATAGGAGGTCTTCCCTCCACCCAACATACCACCGTCTAAAGTGGTCTTTTCATCCAACAAATAATTTTTTCCATCAACAACGGCATAAGCAACTTCCTTCTCTTGACCATCTTTTTCTATTTTACCGTGGGTAAACCCGTCGATGTTGACTTCTCCATAAGGGAAACTCTCGTCAGCAATACGATGAATCACCCCATGCTTCATCACATAATGGTCAATCGCTTTTTCACCGTTACCATGATGATGTGCATCAAACTTAGAAGTCAAAAACGTCGTCCACCCATGTCCGGGTGCATACAAAATGGCAGGTAGTGGAATATAAAAATCACCAAAGACGTGAATGGCATTGGCATTGGCAATGTGTGCCAGTGCTTCTTCTGCCAAATTAAACTCTTCTTCGTGAGAATTCGCTTCCTTACCGGCATGTTCTTCGGCTTGGTGCTCTTCACCATGTTGAGCAAAACCAACAACGCCAAAACTCACAAATAGAGCCAGCATCAAAACCTTAAAAAAATGTATTTTTTTCATACCTTCTTAGCCATTTGTCTAAAACAGGGGCAAAGGTAGGCATTCCTTTAGTTTAATTCAAAAGTAATAGGCTTTTTTTTCAATAACTAACGAATTAATTAATGCCCATTTTTTCAAAAGGACTTTCACAACACTGCTCGTACAGACTTTCAAATATTGACGCCATCCAATCAGCAAGGTTTGATGACATACCGACACGGAAGTAGAGAGGAAGACATACCTTGAATCTACTCCACCACAATCCCATCAAACCACAACTTAAAATCTCCGGTGGCATCTCGGTGCATGGTGGCGATTTTTATTCCATTAAAATCTTTCGTCTCTTCCCAGGTCGTTGTTTTGGTTGGCTTACCGCCACCTTTTCGATAAGTCCATTCTAAGATTTCATTTTTTTCCGAAAGGTACAAGTCGTAGGCATCTCCGGGCGTGTAGCCATCATCATTTTTGTACTGCACGGTCAACATCGTGGTTTTTTGCTTAGCTATGGGCGATTCCACATCTTTTTGGACGTAAGTCAATACATTATCACGATCCCATTTCACATGAAAGGGAAACAACAACCAATAGCTGTCATTGACAAATTTGGCATCCAAATCCTTTTCTTTTTCCGTAAGGTCTGTCCCTTGACGGTAAGCAATAGTGCCTTGCGGCGAAATAGACTCCACTTTCTTCTCTTTGGGATACCATTTCCAATGTCGGGCGGCCATTTTATCTCCTTTTTGGACATGAAAAATAAACTCCAGCGAGTTCACTTGCGCAAAATGCTCCACGCCATAGGCTTTCGCCAAATCATCCGTGAGCGAAGCGTTTTCCGGTTGACAGCCCCAAAAGACAAATGCGAATGGAATAAAAAACAAAATTGATTTCATGATTCGATTTTTCACAAAGATAAGAAGTCCCGGACACAATCATCATAAAAAAACTAATTTGGTTGGAATGAATGGGCACCCAACAAGCCCAAGGGAGCAAAATCCCACACACATTAACAAGAAACGGGAGTTAACAAACGCAAAAGCTCCGGATACAGCCTTTTTTAAGCTAACTGACTGGCAGATTGCCTAAACGAAATCAACTTTTCTCCACTAAATCCGTTAACTTTGCACTTCATTTTTTCAAATCAAAGTACTTACCAAGCTTTTTTTGTACGCACTAGATGCCGTAATCCCGGCAGTACCCAAAGCACTTTAAGTACTTCTAAGTACTAAAAATATGTCCACAGTTACAAAAAAACTACCTTACAAGGTCGCTGACATTAAGCTTGCCGATTGGGGTAGAAAAGAAATCACTTTAGCGGAAGCAGAAATGCCCGGACTAATGACCCTAAGAGAACGCTACAGAGATTCCAAACCGCTAAAAGGAGCCCGTATAGCCGGCTGCCTTCACATGACCATCCAGACGGCTGTATTAATTGAGACTTTAGTCGAACTAGGCGCAGATGTCACTTGGTCTTCTTGCAATATCTTTTCTACTCAAGATCACGCTGCCGCTGCCATTGCTGCCGCAGGAATACCTGTTTATGCTTGGAAAGGTATGAACGAAGAAGAATTTGATTGGTGCATCGAACAAACGCTGGATGCCTTTAAAGACGGTCAATCATTGAACATGATTTTGGATGATGGTGGCGACCTAACCAATATGGTTTTGGACCGCTTCCCGGAGCTGGCCAAAGACATCAAAGGATTGAGTGAAGAGACCACTACCGGCGTTCACCGACTATATGACCGAGTAGAAAATGGCACTTTGACCATCCCTGCTATTAATGTCAATGATTCGGTGACCAAGTCGAAGTTTGACAACAAATACGGCTGTAAAGAATCGTTGGTTGATGCGATACGTCGGGCAACAGATGTGATGATGGCCGGCAAAGTAGCCGTTGTTTGCGGATATGGTGATGTAGGTAAAGGTTCCGCCGCTTCTTTGCGTGGAGCCGGTGCACGTGTTTTGGTTACAGAAATTGACCCGATTTGTGCGCTTCAAGCTGCAATGGATGGATTTGAAGTCAATACTTTGGACAACTTGATCGACCGTGCGGATATTATCGTGACAGCTACCGGTAATTTCAACATCGTGACAGACCGTCACTTTATGAAGATGAAAGACAAAGCCATCGTTTGTAACATCGGTCACTTCGACAATGAAATCAACATGGCTTGGTTAAACGAAAATTACGGAGACACCAAAGATACCATAAAGCCACAAGTTGACATGTACACCATCAATGGCAAAAACATTATCGTTTTGGCGGAAGGTCGTTTGGTGAATTTAGGCTGTGCCACCGGTCACCCATCTTTTGTAATGTCTAATTCATTTACCAATCAGACGCTTGCGCAAATGGAGCTTTGGAACCATTCTGACAGATACGAAAACAAAGTGTATATGCTCCCTAAACACCTAGACGAAGAAGTCGCTCGCCTACACTTGGCCAAAATTGGTGTCGTATTGACAGAGCTTACCGACCAACAAGCAGACTATATCAGCGTACCTAAAAATGGGCCGTTTAAACCGGAACATTACCGTTACTAATTAGTAATGTTTTTCTAGGATAGACATAAAGGCAAGCAGCGAACTCGTTGTTTGCCTTTTTTTTATGGCAAAAAATTCTCAGTCCTGGTAACGTGTGTATAACATATTACACATTTTTCAATATTTCGGTCAATTCAAGCTCCATAGGAGCGACACCTTTGTAGCCCGCAACGTAGTGGAGGGATAAAAGCATAACCTAACAGCAAGTCATAGCAGATTATTTTCAAATTTCAAGCTCTGTAAGAGCGACATCTTTGTAGCCTTCAAATTTTTTCTTAATCAAGGCGGATTTTGGAGGCATAGCAGGCTATGACGACCACTAAGCCCAATCTGGAATATTGTTTTTGTGCAATCTGTTATTCACACCTAGGTAACGCAACATCTATGGACAACAAAAAAATCACTACCTTTACACAAGCATTCTTGCTTTCGCAAAAAAAAAAAGAAAAACATGAAAAATCTCACACTGTCTATTGTCGTCATTTTCCTAGTTGGATTTATTTTTCAGGGATGTAGCCCTTCCGGAAAACTAAGCACTAAAAATGCCCTTTTACGGCTTAGCCCCAAACCCAACACGAACTACGACCAAAATATGACCATCAACACCAAAATTGACGGACTTCCCGGCGCCAATATGGATATGAACATGACGCTAAAGAATGATTTTTTAGTAGAATCCGTAGATGCAGACGGCAATTTTGTATTTACCACCAAAGTGGTAAACGTTACGGCAAAAATGGAAAATCCAATGTTTAATGTTGACTACAACTCTGACAACCCAAACCTAGAAGACCAAGCAGAAGCGGAATTTCATAAAAGCATCAAAGACTTAATTAATGTCCCGTTCGTCTCCAAAGTAAGCAAGCTTGGAAAAACCATTGATGCCCCAAAACCCAAATCAAAAGATGCTAATATCTCAGAGAAACAACTGCAATCCATCAATCAAGGCCAAAGCTCTTTTATTAATTTTCCTGAAAAGGCCGTTAAAGTGGGCGACCAATGGACTTCCGTCAATGACATTGAAGGAGATATGCCCATGACTGTCACCACTACCTACACCACCAAAGCCATCACCTTGACGACGGTTACACTTGGACTAGATGGAAAGTTAAAAGTCAAAGAAGGCGGTATGGGATCAGGTTCAGGTATATTAGTGGGTGAAGCTACTATTGACCGAATCACCGGAATGATCCAAAAACAAAACCTAACCCAAAAAGTAAATCTCAGTGTCATGGGTATGGACATGAAATCGACTACGGTCATTGACTTGGTGATGACGAAGAAGTAAAGGGCTATAGGTCAAAGCAATACCAACATCTAAACTTTGAGTTCACTGTAAAAAGTCCATCTCGGAAGATTTGCTCTTGTTTAGCAAAATAATATTTGGTTTTTGGGAGTTTTGTTAAATCGGCCAACTGTGAAATCGTTCAACTGATTTTTGTAACTAATTGACAATCAATTCATTAGATTAAACAACCCGCCTGCGTCGGGCAGGTTTAACAATTGCACGCTTGAACAAAATATGACAAAGAACTAACCAAACAAAATTTGGCGAACAAGCGAACTCTCGACTTTTTACCGCAGACTCAACTTTAGCACGGTGCAAAAACCTAGTGTTTTTTGCCGTGGTGGTATAGTTGCTGAAATCATTCTACCAAGTGGATAGCCGATAAGCAGACCAATTAAGAATACTATCAAATCCCCCTGACAAAAGTCTCCGACAAATTGCACCTAAAAAAGGCATTTTTTTACTCTTTCACCAACTTTCCACGACTCAAAACAACATCACCTTTTCGTATCTCATAAAACAGCATTCCTTTCGGAATTCGATGGACATTTATTGCATTTTGACCTACTATTAGGGCTTGCTTTCGCAAAAAACGTCCCATTCCGTCATATAACCAAATAGTCCCCGAACTTAACATCGATACTGTTAAATCATCTACTATTGGATTCGGATAAACTTCAACTTGCTGAGGAAACAGCAAATCTTCATCAGTCCCTACAGGCCAACAATTCAAAGTATCAATACATCCATCTGCTCCAATTTTTATCAAAAATCCAAAACGCCCTCCTCCGGCACCATACTTGTCCGTATATCCTATAGAGATAATACTCCCTGATGACAACAAGTCTGTACCCATCACCCAAGCATCTTCCAATACAGAATCCTGCCGCATCCACAGACTGTCCCCATTTGCTTTAAACTTATAGTGCGCAGCTCTAGAGAAAAGCACGCCTTCTTCATACTCTCTCCATAAATTCCCAGATGCAATAAAATCTCCATTGGCTGTTTGCTCCAAATCAGTAAACCATTGTTTATTAAATATTTCTCCGAATGCCTTTTGCCAAGTTATATTAAAATCCTTGTCCATTCTTACAACCATCGGTCGAGACCCATAGGAACCATTATGATCACTCCATTCCCAGCTACCCGAACTAAACACCCAACTACTATCCGCTAACATATAACCATCCATAAACCCCGCTGGCAATAAATTAGCATCCATCATCCAACTCCATTTTTCATTGCCATTTTTATCTATTAACATTAAATAGGGTGCCCCCCAAGTGGACTGGTTCGGAAATGAATTACTTGACCTACTTCCCATTAGCAAAAAATCATCACCAAATTCTTTTATTTCTATAATGATATCATCAATCTCAAGCTCTCCATATATTTTCCGCCAAACTTCTTGCCCTTGCTTATCTACCTTTAGTACCAAAACATCATCATCCGCTCCGGTTATCACATGCCGGCCTACCAACAAAAAACCATCATCCACTTCTAATAAGGTCGTATTCAATAGGGTATGCCCATTGGTATCCACATATTTTTCCAAAAAGTCCAACTCCAAATTATGGTTGACTTTTAGCATATAAACTATCGGCATACCGGCAGCTCCAAAAATCGCATACCCACCGTCAGCCGTTTGTATGATCTTTTTGCGGTAAGTAGTAGTTGTTAATATGGAAGCAGCATCCACGAATATAGCTTCTTTAATGATATTCCCAAGAGTATCCAATTCAGAAAATCGAATACCTTGTGTATGTGTACTATCCCATGCAAGGCTGTACAGTACAATTGTATCATGATTAATGACAACATCCATGAAGTCGGCACTTTGGGCTACTGACTCATCAAAAGCCTTAACAAAACCAGGTTGCGCATTCAAAGGATATAGAAAAACAACGAATAATAAAGACAAGAAAAATACTTTCATAGACCAAGTTTTATATAGAGCTACTCCAATCAAATTGAAGCAGCTCTAGATTATTTTACTTATTAACAACAAAAAAACCTGAGTCAGCAAGGACTCCATCAATTAATAATCGGTAGTAAAAAATACCATCATTAACGAGACCTGTAGTCCATTCTTCCATGCCAGCCAAGGCATCAGGGTGTAAAACCTGAACTAATCCACCTGCCTGATTAGTAATTTCTATGGTCACTTCTTTTTCAGCAACATCGAAACCACTCCAATCAAAAATTGCACTAAAACCCACAGGATTGGGTGAAATTAATAACTTCGGACTATTCACTTCTCCGTCATTCTCACTTCCTTCCGGTAATTCTACGTCCGTAATACTTGGCATAAAGAAGTACCCATTATTAGTCAGAATACTCTGGGCCAAATACTTCGCCTGACCATTGTCGATGTCGGCATATTCCTCGAGGCTCTGAACAGCATTTTCCGAAAAACTACCCCCATTTGCTTTCATCACAAGGTTAAAAATATCCTCCATTATAGCATGCTCATCCATTTCCGAATCAGTAAATTCATACTTATTTGGAATATCCATTAAGGTATTTATGGCATCTGAATATTCGTGCGTCATAATATAATCTCCTGCCAACATATAATCTCCGGCAGGATTCACAAAACGTTGCATCCAAACTCGCAAACTATCATGAGATGTTGTATCTAGTGGTGCATTAATAAAACCAATGTATGCGGCAGCATCCATTTCCTGCTTATAGAAAGACATTTCCCTCCTCGACTCTTCTTTTTCATCTTCAGAAACTGCTGATTCAAAACTATCTTTAACCTGCCCGTATGCAGTCTTATTGACAAAATAATTAGTTAAATTGATTTCTCTTTCATCATCTGTCAAACGACTTTCATCAGTAAATCTCTTAAACTCTGTTTCACAAACATTGTTTACCCCTTTTGAGACTTTCAATTCAAGCCCATTAAAAACATGCGGAAAAAACGGATATGAAGGTGGTTCATTAGGAACATAGTAATTATAGGTTGTTTCTCCCAGTACAAAAAAATCTTTTCCAACCCCATATGAGAACTTGTTTAATGCCGGAGCAAGTGAGGAGAACCCATCATCTAACCCCTGATCCAATCGCATAGATAAGTGCCCCGACACAGGGGAGTTATCAATGGCTGTAAAATCCCTAGAATGAACTAGGTTTATGTTATCATTACAAATATATGTTAAACCTCCAGCTTTGTTCCCATTGTACTTCTCCGCATAGTTACCAAAGGCCAATCCCCTATATATATTGCGAACAACTATGTTTTTACTACTTGCCTCTAAGTCTTTAAAATAAGACCCAAAAGCCCATACATAGATTTTATTAACAAATTGCGACCCATAAAACTTATTCCGGAACAAACGAAAACCATTTGTTGCTCCTTCAAAGAAAACTCCAACAGCCTTAGATGGTCTGTAGTCAAAACCAGGAGTTGATGTAAATATCCCAGTATAAACGGACGGCATATTTCCAACATAAAAAATGTTCCCTTCAATTGTAGCTCCCGTATTATTTACGTTGTGCACACCAATAGCGCATCTCTCAAAAACAGACCTTCTAACAAAATATGCTTGACTTAAAAACAATGAACGTACTTCAATACCCTTTGCAAAACCAGAAAAACTACTGCCTTCAACGTTAAACCTACTACCCATTGCCAAAATTCCTCTATTCGTTAAGTTGGGAGATTTTTGTTGTAAGCTAAATTCACACTGCTCAAAATTTATCCCTTTATCCGGTAAATATGTTGATACATTACCAATTACTTTTGAAAGAAAAACATGTTCTCTAAAAGGAATTCCAGCGGAGTAAGAATCATCAACTATAAACTTGCATTTCTGAAAATCCCCAATCTGAAAATCCGGAACAATTGGTGGATTCAATTGTAATGGCCAAACACGATAAGAGAGAATTTTGACACTTGTTGCGTTATTAACAAACTCCATGTCTGTACACTTTAATTGACCACTACCCTTTGTGCCATAGTCACCATCTGTCCAACAGCCTACACCTATAAGAGCATTTTCTATTCACCCTCCAGTTCCTATAAATTTGGCTTGATCTACTAAATCCGTAGGATAGTCATCAACCACTCCTCTTAATCGAACGCCATTCCATTCATTTTCACAGCTCGTCAAAGTACCAGCTAGTGTTAACCGACCCAATGTTTTTACTTCTAGCTCGCCTCCTTCAACAAAATGAATTGTTTGCCCAACTGGGACAATCAATTTATGGTTATTGCCAACGACAATAGAACTAAAAGACCATGTTGGATCAATCGAAGGTGCTAGCCAAGTGGTCGTACCACTTCCACTGAGCACTAATGAATGTGCTCCATTACAGGTTTCAGGATTTTGACTAAAACCAATTACCCCCCCCATGAATAACAAGGAGATTACAAGGAGATTACAAGGAAGAAAATGAAAAATTTGCTTTGCATGATATTATTTTTTTGTTACAGATTATTATATCAAGCACAAGATACAAATCCAATCTAAGAAAAACAAAAAAACTGACCTTTTTCCGACTACAATCCGTACCTTTGCACTCCATTTCAGAGTAAAACTTTGAAAACTTCACAAAATAAAACCTTAATTCATGAATACATCTTTTTTGCGCAAGCTGGGTCTTAAGAAAAAAAATCCGGGTACTTGGTCCGGTAAGAAAACTTACGACTCCAAAGAATACCTAAAATCTTACTCTCCTGTTGATGGGAAATTAATCGGCGAAGTAAGCATCACCACCAGAAAACAATATGATGCCGCCATCAAAAGAGCCGAAGCAGCATTTGTCAAATGGAGAGACATCCCGGCCCCACAGCGCGGGGAGATTGTCCGCCAATATGGAGACAAGCTCAGAAAATACAAAAAGGAATTAGGCACCTTAGTTTCTTACGAAATGGGCAAGAGCCTTCAGGAAGGTCTCGGTGAAGTTCAGGAAATGATTGACATTTGTGACTTTGCAGTCGGCCAATCCCGCCAATTGTACGGGCTAAGCATGCACTCTGAGCGCCCTAATCACCGAATGTATGAACAATGGCATCCAATCGGCTTGGTGGGCATTATTTCTTCATTCAATTTTCCGGTAGCTGTTTGGGCTTGGAATGCGATGATTGCTTTGGTGGCCGGTGACGTCTGCGTCTGGAAACCTTCTGAAAAAGCACCACTTTGCGGGGTTGCTTGCCAAAATTTATTGGAAGAAGTATTCAAAGAAAACAAAGTACCGGATGGTGTTTCTACCTTGATTAATGGCAACTACATCGTAGGTGAATACATGACTACCGATAAGCGGATACCTTTAATTTCTGCTACCGGTAGTACGGCAATGGGTCGCAAGGTCGGTGGCGTCGTCGCTGCAAGATTTGGACGTACCATCCTTGAGTTGGGTGGAAACAATGCCATCATTGTCACCCCTTCAGCGGATATGAATGTCGTCATGACCAGTGCCGTATTTGGTGCGGTGGGGACTGCCGGACAACGTTGCACTTCTACCCGTCGATTGATTATTCACTCAAGCGTCTATGACAAAGTGAAAAAACAATTGGTCAAAGCTTACAAACAAATCAAAATCGGTAGCCCATTAGATGCCAAAAATCACATGGGACCTATCATCGACCAAGATTCTGTGGACAAGTACCTTAACACCATTAAAGCAGTCAAAGAGCAAGGCGGGAAATTCCTAGTCGCCGGTGGCGTCCTAAAAGGCAAAGAATATGATGCTTCGGGTACTTACGTCAAACCTTGTATTGCGGAAGTGACCCATGATATGCCTATCGTTAAGACCGAGACCTTTGCTCCCATTCTATACATTATGAAATACGATAACTTAAACGATGCCATCCACATGCAAAATGATGTGCCTCAAGGATTGTCGTCTTCAATCATGACTACGGATATGCGGGAGATGGAAGCATTTCTATCTTGTTGTGGCTCTGACTGCGGTATCGCTAACGTCAACATCGGTACTAGTGGAGCCGAAATCGGTGGTGCATTCGGCGGTGAAAAAGAAACAGGTGGTGGACGGGAGTCCGGTTCCGATTCTTGGAAAGCCTACATGCGCCGTCAAACCAATACCATCAATTACGGTAAAGATGTGCCTTTAGCACAGGGCATTAAGTTTGATTTTGATTAATTGGCGTTGCCAATTCATTACAAGTATAAGAAAAAGCGTTCCGCATGGAACGCTTTTTTTTTGCTTTTGTGGTAAACAAGGTTTTTACAACCGGCTAAAAAAGGGTAGAAACCTTTAAACAAATCACCACTCCGCCATTGCTTCACGTTAGCCTAAGTCTCTCCCCCTTTCGGAAAAAAGGAATGCCTTGTACAACCATATCGACCATTAACCCAAATAAAGTCACATCCAACCCTTGTGCTACGCAATTTACCGCAAAAAAACAGGAACTCACCGAGAAAAGATATTGACTCACCGAATAATTAACTTCATGCAATAATTAGGGAAGTATATTTGTATGGAGAGCAGAGCGAAATGGATGGTTTTCCTGTGTAGTCTCTCTCACTGTACGAGCGGATAATATTATCTAGCAAAAATTTAAAACCTGATAAAATGAAAACTAATGACAAATATTCAAATTGGAAAGCGGACTTTAGACAAATGGTAAAGAAAGAATTACCCAAGCTTAAGATGTATCAAAAAGATGGTGACACAAAGCATTTTAACGAGGTTTTAGGCAAAATCCTACTTGGTGTAAAAAAATACATTCAAGGACATCTGAGTCGTGCGGTTGGAAATGGCCAAATCCCCCATAAAAAGTATAAACCGGAAGACCTTATGGATGAATTATATTTGGCGACTTATGAGCACATACACAAAATGGATGATTCTGACTTGGTGAATTGGTTGTTTCAAAAATCAGATGAATTACTTGCCAAAGTCATTAAAGAAGAATCCTTCCAACAGGAATTTGTAAAGAATGTGGATGCCTTAACTAAACCGGAGTGGGATGAAATGGATGAAAAAATAACACGAGATGCCGACGGAGACCTTGTGATGGATGAAGAGTTGGATGACATTTCCTATCCCAAAAATGATTATGTACTTGCAGATGTCTTGGTAAGAGACAATGAGAAGGATTTGTATGAGAAGCTGAATAAAGAATTGACGCCAAAGGAAATACATCGACAAATCAATATCACATTACATCATTTACCGGTATTATTACAAAGTATATATGACTTGGCGGTCATTTACCAATTCACTCCGGAAGAGATTGCGCAAATCAAGCAATTACCGGTCGATGAAGTACGTCAACATTTGGCGCAAGCCAAAAAAGCCATTCGACTTAGGTTTGAGAAAAAATATTTTATAAAATAAAAGGTAACTATTTAGGTACCCGCTAGTTTTTGCCATAAAATGCCCTTTTTGCACCTGTTTTTGGTACAATTTTCTCACGTAGCCCGGCTACGCATCGAAA
>JANTGI010000040.1 GCA_024762995.1 Saprospiraceae bacterium
TAAAGACATCACCAATACCAGGCTCACCGGCATCTTGGATTCCGTTTCCGTTGGTATCGCTCCATACGAAGTCTCCTACAGAAGCAGGGTCATTACCGGCACCACAACCCGGAGATTGGTCAACCGTTACTGTAATACAGTTACTTTCTCCCGGCCATGAAGTACAACCTGAACGACGCGCACATCTACGGAAAGTAGTTGTTTCTGTCAAGACACCAGGATCGTAAGAAGGTCCGTTAGCACCCGGAATGGCCATAGAAATATTATTTGGGCAACTAGTACCCGGAGTAGCTAACCACATATACTCAATCGCTCCGGATCCACCTGAAGGTAAAGCAATGTTTGTCAACAATGAAGCATCAGAACCGGCACAAATGGTTTGTTCTCCACCAATAGTACCGCCATCTGTAAAGTTGTCACAGCCACCGCCCGCATTATTCGGAATGAAACCTGCATCAATATCCGTTCTATCTTGACCGGACACCAAGTCAAAGCAATCGGTAAAACCGGTCCATCCTTGATTGACGTCACTGTCTGTATTATCAGCACCTACGTGAGTTGGCGACAATGAATAATCAGTAGGAGTAACAAACTTAATTTTATAAGAACCAGGTGTTAGGTTATCAAAAGAATAAGACCCGTCAGCAGCGGTATTCGTTTGACCTTTCCAGTTACCGGCACAATCTGTTAACATCACAAAAACACCTTCAATGCCCGGTTCACCGGCATCTTGGATTCCATTTCCATTCGTATCAGACCATACAAAGTCACCTACTGAAGCTGCTGTTCCACCGGAAAGTGGCTCCACAGTCACTGTAAAGCTACAAGAAGCAAAATCACCACAATCATCTGTTGCCGTATAAGTTACAGTTGTTGTCCCTACGGGGAATACCGTACCACTTAAAGGACCGGCAGATTGAGTAACAGCAAGTCCTCCGTTTGCACAAGAAGTCGTTGCAGTAGGAGCGGCCCAAGAAACAACTGCTCCATTTTGACCGGTTTGCTCGGTTATAGTAATATCATCATTACATGTCATAGAAATAACACCTGTAGGTGTATTCGGGACAAAACCGGCATCAATTGTTGTATTATTATCACCGGAAGCTAAAGTAAAGCAATCGGTAAAACCGGTCCAACCCGGATTTACATCGCTATCCGTTGCATCATCAGAACCGGCATCTTTGGTAGATACGGTGTAATCTTGAGGAGCAACAAATTTTATTTTGTATTGACCCGGAGCCAAATTATCAAAACCATATTCCCCGTTAGCACCTGTAACCATGTTGTTAACCCAATTACCATCACAGTCCGTAATCATCACAAACACACCTTCAATACCAGGCTCACCGGCATCTTGAATACCATTTCCATTGGTATCACTCCATACAAAATTACCCACACTTGCAGGTGTTGCAGGCTGTCCTTCATCAACTGTAACCGTAAAGCTACAAGTTTCTGTATTGCCACAATCATCTGTTGCCGTGTAAGTAATCGTGTGAGTACCAACGGTAAAGGCACTACCACTAGTCTGCCCACCTGTTTGGGCAACCGTAACATCACCCGGCTGTGTATTAGGGGCACAAGGGATTTCCATCACAAATTCTGCAGACCAATCAGCTCCTTTATCATTCCATTCTCCATCATTCTTGTATAGAACTGTATAATTTTGAGAGCTACCACCATCAGGAGCCCAAGACTTCCAGTTAGAGTAACTTGATGACTCACCATTAACCCAGTAAAAGTTTCCTTCTGAGCCTTCATCCGTATAGCCAATCCATGCATTATCTGCACCAATGACACTTCTAACAAACTCATTTTCGGAAGCATCGTTAATGGTGACAAGATACCCACCGGCAGCTTCAGAAAGATCTACTGCATCTTGCCAAGAGAAATCACTTCCGGCTGAACAATAATATTTACTATTATTATACATTCCCATATACACAAAACCACTAATATTAGAACCTTGGCAAGAAGAACAAGGAATTTCCATCACAAATTCTTCTTGGCTACTACCTGCCTGGTCACCCCATTCTCCGTTAGATTTTAATAATCTTACAAAATTTCCTGTACCGTTTGGTTCACAGTCATCATTGGACCAACAAGTCCAATTTTCATAACTAGAGGCCTCGCCATTAGCCCAAGAGAAATTTCCATCTTCATCTGCATCATTATAGCCAATCCAAGCTTCATTAGCTCCGATTACGCTTCTTACAAATTCATTTTCACCGGCATCATTGATTGTCACAAGATGTCCTCCGGCAGCAATGGATAAATCCCTAGCTTCCCACCAATCGTAACTACTACCATTGGAGCAATAATATTTGCTACCATTGTATTCTCCCATATACATAAAGCCGCTAATATTCTCACTAATTGAAGAACAATCCGGCGCTACAGGTACCATACAATCTGTAGTAGCTGTCGGTGCGTTCCAAGTCGCAGTAGCCGTACTACTACCATTGGCTGTGGTAACCGCAATATCACTTGGGCAAGATAGAGAAATCTGTCCAAATGAAGGCGTACTAAAAATAAATGCAAATAGAAGCATAGCCAACAAGCCATACCGCCATCGCAAAACAGTTAAGGTTCTGTTCATTGTGTTTGTTTTTGATTAAAAAAATATGCTACACGCACACCACGGACTGTAGTGCAAAATGCAAAATCATAGAATATGGGGGGAATACTTGTCACAAAGGTAGATATTTTTTTGGAAAGATGAAACAAAATAAACCGCCGTTTTCTCCGCCATCAAACTTTTCATCTAACCGACTAAAAAAAATTAGGCACGCATACTATATTTTTCAATAATCTTAAAAAAAAAGTATGCTAAAATACTGATTTAATAACTTTTATCCATTTAAAAAAAATATCATATAATTGCAGCCTAATTGCATCACTTACCCTAAAAATACATGACAATAAAAATTATGTAATTTTTACCATAAAAAAGGGGTGCCGAATGGCACCCCCAATTACACTATATTGATAACTCATTCTTACATTTTGTTCAAAACTAGCGTTTTAGTAATGACTTTTACAGCCTTGCTATTTGTCACAGTTATAAGAAGTGTATAAACACCATCTGTATAGCTTCCAAGAGATAATTCAATCGGTGTCCTTGTAAACTCCATCTCTTGTGAATTCCAAACGGCTAAACCAAACGAGTTCATAATCGCTATCGTTCCTACTTTGCCATCCAGCATAGACAAATCAACTTGAACAATATCATCCGTCGGCACAGGACCGGCTACAATATCATTATCCGCCATTTTGGCCGCATAAGCCAACTCAACATCATTTGACTGCAAGGTCAACCCTGAATTTTGAATCGCTTTTACCCGATAGAAATTTGTTCCTTGTAAAGGATTCGTGTCATAATACTCATAACTGGTAGCCTGATTGGTATTTGAAGATTCAACCCTGTCTAAGGTTTCAAAATTCACTCCATCCGCAGATCTTTCGACCTTAAAATAAGCATTAGACATACCGGTATTATTCGTCCAAACCAATTGGGTGTTTCCAAAATTACTCGTACCACTTAAATCAAATATTGGCTTAGAACCCGTACAATCCCCAAGGCTGCCCGTCAACTCCATTCCAAACCTGACATCCGATTCATCCGGAAGGACGATATTCGTATTGGTTGGCTGCTTCAAAACAAGTAACTTGGCATCAAGCGATGCCCCAAAGCTGGTCGAATTCTGTAAGTTACCTCCGGTGCCCATTACAAAAGGAGAGCCACTTGACTCAATTTTTAATTTTGCCCCGGCAAGCAGTCCTTCTCCTAACACATATCCACTCATCGTATTATAGTAGATTAAACTACCATCATCTAAAGTATAACATGGTTTATTCAAATCAAAACCAACCGGTGCATCAACAACCTTTTCTCCTAAATTCATCGCAAAAGTAAATTTGGCATCAGGATTATCTACACTCTCTACACTTGCGTATAAATAGGCGGTATTGTTCGTCTTTTCGGTTACACTTCCGGAAACCAACACGAATTTAGCATCATTACCCCCAATTAAGTTCAAGGCTTTCACAAACATCTCACTACCTTGTCCACAACTATCAATCACATTACTGGCTTCATGATTGGCACAAACTGCTGATGGTACCACCGAAACCGCTACAGAAAAACTACAGAAAGTCTCGTTTCCACACATATCTGTTGCCCGATACTTTACAATTTCGAAAGTATTAATTGGCAAACTTGTCCCTGGTGCCGGGCCACTAATCTGTGTAACAGTAACCTCCGGAGAATTACAAGTAGTCGTAGCTATTGGAGTCGCCCAGTCCATGGTCGCATCCACAGCTCCTTCCGCTGCAGCAACACGCAATGCCGTCGGACATTCTAGTATCACTTCGGAAGTATTGCTACAATCACTCGGTGTACCGGATAACACCACATGCACATCAGATGCATAATTTTGCGTGGACATCGTGACAGAGCTATTAGTAGGTTGATGGTCTATCGTTAAATCCAACCAAGCGGTCATTCCAAACGTATCATCAAACAAGTTGGCACCGGTTCCTAATTGCACCTTATGCATCAACCAAGTAGCATACAACTTCGCTCCACTCAAATCACCTACCCCTTCTATGCTCCCTGATATATTTTCATAATAATACCAATCCGGGAAATCAGTAGAAAAGCAGGAAGGAGGTATCGGAGCCGGTGTTGTTGTCTCTGTCCGACCAAACAAAGTCAAGTGAATCTTTAACTTCGCTGTAGGCACGGTCGTATTCTTTACAGTCATATCCAAGACCGCAGTCCCATTTTCGTACTCCGTAAATTCACCTGCTTGATATACATAGTAATCACTTAACCCAGGAATACCGGAAATAACATCTTTCAAATAGAAACTAAATGGATTAGTTCCATTACAATCTGTACTTGGAGTTATATCCCGTATCGCACAAGGAGTTACGTTATCTACATGAATGGCAAAGCTACATGTTTTCGTATTTCCACAAGCATCAGATGCATTGTAAACAACCGTATAACTACCAGCTTCCAACTCTGTTCCACTTATCGGACCATATGTCTGCTCCACTGTCAACCCACCTAATGGACAAGTTGTTGCCGCTGTCGGATCATCCCAAACTACGACCTGACTATTTGTCCCAGGCACTACATAAGTCATTATATCATTATTACAAGTCATCGTCATTTCCCCTACTGGAGCTGGATGGATTAGAATATCAAAAGAACACATCGCTGTTGATAAACAACCGTCAAAGGCTTGATACACAACGGTGTATGTTCCAGGTGCTAATATCGTACCTGGCATCGGCCCCTGCACTTGGACGACTCCAACACCACCAAAAGGACAAGTCGATGAAGCGGTCGGTGCATTCCAATTCACCATCACCCCACTCTCGCCCGGCGCTAGGGTTAACTCAATATTTGAATTACAGGCAATAGAAATATTACTACTCGGTGCTGGATTTACCTTGACATTAAAACTACACTCTGCTGTATCCAAACAAGCATCTACAGCTTGATACGTAACCACATAGTCCCCGGCGGACAAATTATCTCCGCTTGAAGGCCCACTAATCTGTGAAACAACTAATCCTCCTAACGGACAGGTTGTCGATGCGAGTGGATCGTTCCAAGTTACCACAGCTCCCGATAAACCGGGAATAACCGTTACTTCTATATCAGAATTACATGTTAACGATGCATTCCCCGTCGGGGCCGAATTAACCGTAATATTAAAGCTACACTCTTCACTATCCAAACAAGCGTCTGTCGCTGTATAAGTGATGACATAACTACCTGCCGCAAAAGCACTACCACTTGGTTGCCCAAAAGTTTGATCCACAGACAAGCCACCCAAACTACAAGTCGTTGTCGCTTCAGGCGCCGTCCAAGTAATCACTTGATCGGTACTACCAGGATCCAAAGTCACTGTAATGTCTGACAATGCAGAACAATCCATATTAATTACTCCGGTTGGGGCAGGATGAACAATAATTGTAAATCCACATGTTGCGGAAGCCAAACAATCATCTACCGCTTGGTAAGTGATATTGTGCGTGCCAACTCCAAATCCACTGCCACTTGGCAAACCTTCTGTTTGGGTTACCACTAAACCGCCTAACGAACAGGTCGTACTTGCTGTCGGTGCATCCCAGTAAAAGTATTTTTCTGTCTCGCCGGGTGCCAACGTTACTTCCGTATTAGACATAACCGGACAATTCAAGCTAATTTCTCCGGTAGGTGGCGGATTAACCGTAACCACCGTACTACAAGTAGCAGACAATGAACAATTATCCGTTGCTTCATAGGTAACGGTATAAGTACCTGCAGCAAGCTCCGACCAATTACTTGGCCCGCCAATTTGATTAATAGCAAACCCTCCTGAAGGACAGTTCGTTGAACCGGTTGGTTCATTCCAAGAGACAATCTTTCCGGTAGTACCCGGATCTAAAGTCACAGAAAAATCATTATCACAATTAATATTATTCGAGCAGCCAATCGCATCAATTACCACACAATTACTTTCATCCACCCATGTATCACAACCAACGGATCTAGCTTGACGCACGAAAGAAGTCATTTGCGTAAGCACACCCGGATGATAATCAATACTATTTGAATTAGCAATAACCGTCCATGATGCGTCAGAAGGACAGTAAGCACCGCCTTCTTTTTTCAACCAACGGTATTCAATAGGACTACTTCCTCCAACCGCTAGCTGTGTGTTAGATATTGTACCGGCATCTTGTCCACTACAAATGTCGTTTGGAGCAGCAATCATACCTGCTGATGACAAACTTTCACAGTTCACACATTCCACGGTCGTCTTAACCATACCCGCAGCAACCCAAGACTGACCATTTACTCCTAATCCATTTTGATTATTTCTAGAGTCAATAGTCACATCAACAGATGTTACATTACCGGGCACATTAGGAACATCTACCTTAAACAGCTTAAAGCAACATCCATCCGGCAAAGATGAGATGGCCTCTATCACTTCTCCATGTTGCGCACCGGCATCTGCGGTAATCTTAAGATACCTTCCATCTGTAGTTAATTCTGATATTGGAATTTCAACGGACACATCTCGACTAAGTGTCGCAGAAGGAATCGGAATTGAAAAAGTTTTAATATTATTATATCCTCGATTGACGGTATAAACCCCGGAAGATTGGACACTTGTAGAAACATTCCTGAACACATAAGCCGTCATCGACTGTACGTCCCACTTATCACTAAAACTTGCCGTATAACTCACAAAGCTAGTACCCGGCAACTGCGCCCTATACACCCATACATTTCCGGAGCCTATCGTCTGCCTATAAGCAGGATAGGTATTGCCGTCAGCATCAACGAACTCAATAGAACTCCCGGGATTAGAAGATTTATAGATTACTTCGGCTACAACTTGATAAATTTCACTTGGATTTGGAAAATTGATTGCTGAAAAAGAATGACCATTAATTCCCTTTCCAATAACCTCTACATCCTTACCATCAGTACAATCAAAGCTCCATGAATCAATCGTAGAACAGGCATTCGCAGAAATTTTTATCCAATTGGACTCCCCATAAAAATCACTACAATACTGCCTTCTTGAGCAGCGTCTAAACCATGTATCTTCTGTTATCGGACCAGGCTGGTAAGTGGGTGCATTATGCTCTATCTCATCAGCACCGCTTGTCGTTGGGCCTGCAGTATTACTCAACCATACATACTCTAAATCCCCCGAACCACCTGATGGTAAGGAGATGCTCTCAATCATATCGGGAGTTTCGCCGGCACAAATCGTCTGATCATATCCGATTTCACCGGCATCAGTCACATTATCACATAATGGTTGGCATTCTCCTACGACCTGATACTGCACTTGAAATTGCACCCCCTCATCAGACGGGACAAAGAAAACCATCTTATCTGCAATCCCACCTTGCACGGAAGGGACGGCATCAATGGCATCTTGTGCCAATTGAGTCCAATCCGCCCACGGAGAATCCATCACATATTGTTCAGCTTCCAATAACTCTGCCTTACTGACACCATAATCGCTTTCATGACAAAAGACCCAATTAATCCGTTCGGCTTGAAGCTCTGTAATATCATTATTCAAAAGGTTATCAACACCCACAACCCTTGTCCATGTTAAATAACCAAGGTCATAACCATCAGGTCCAGGCTTTTCCGGATCTATACAATAGGTCTGAAATGAAGGACCAATATTGCCGGCTGCATCCACATAAGCGATACAGGTAGCCCCATTGGTAGAGACATTAATGTAGGTATTCGGCGAAGTCAAATCTTTATCCACAGTAACAGTAAGGCCATAACAGTTAGTAAGACTTACCAGATTTTTACCAGCCAGACCGGAATCGGGATGACAGGCATTGGCAATTTTGCGAGTGACCTCCATCAAATTTGACTTCAAGCCATCGGCTTCTCTCACTAATACAAAGTGCTTATAGATGCCAGGATGAACTTTGTCAATAACAATCGGGCTATTTCCCGAGAGTCCATCAAAAGAAAACTTACGACCATCTCCAAATTGGCACTCTAGCTTATAGGTGCTTGAACTCGGACTTGTATCGTCAAAGTAAATTTTTAGCGTACCATCACCTTTCTCACAAACGGTCTCGTTAGACGATTTGATCGTATTGATGGTCAACACGTTTGATCCTTGCCCAAACGAATGAAAAGCCAGTAGCATCAATGCTACCATCCCCACCCATCTGTGCAAAACAGTTAAGTTTTTTCTCATAATTGTTCATTAGATTAAAAAATTCTTCTGAAGAGCTTACCTTCAGTAAAAACATGCAAATAAGCTCTATTGATTTTTTGGAGCTACCTGCAAAAATGTCTAATTTGGAGAATTTATAGACCAATGGGAGATATGGTCGAATGACTACTAACCATAGTCATTTTTTCCTTACGGGAAATAGTAAGTAAATTAACTTAGCACTATTTGGGTATATTTTACATGCTAATTTTGCGACAAAGGTAAATTAAATAACTACCATTATCAACAAGAAAAATACATATTCTTTGTTTTTATTCGATTCCATTTCATTACATATTCTTTATGTATTACACCATAAAATATATAACAGTTGGCGTAATTTTTGATGCGAACAAAAATCAAACAATATAAAAACAATTCTTAATACTAAAATTGAAAACTATGAGTTGAAGAATTGCCTTTGGCGTACTATACAGCTTTATCTTCCAATAACTATAAAATTACAGCAAAAATCACACCAAACAATAGTTTTACAACTAATAACTGAGCCTAACCGAATCCCTATTCCAACATTTCATCTAATAGGCCAACAAACAATTCCCGCGGACTCCATTCCATTGCGGCCAATTGTTGAGGAATAAAACTAGTTTTTGTAAGACCCGGAATCGTATTGACTTCTAAAAAATAAGGTTTATTCATTGTACGATGCCATATATAATCAACTCTAACAACTCCCTGACAATCAAATATTTCATATACTTCCTTGGCGCTTTTTTCTATAAGCTCTTGCATTTCAGGAGTTATTCTTGCCGGGGTTATTTCTTCACAGCCACCCACCGTGTATTTGGCTTCAAAATCAAAAAACTCATGAGGGGCAATGACTTCCGTAATGGGAAGAGTCAGTATTTGCCCACGCCATCTCACCATCCCGATGGTCAACTCCCTACCAGGAATAAACTCTTCAACCAACACATCTTCTCCTACCAAAAAGGATTTTTCAATCGAATCCATCAAGTCTTTTTCGGCAACGACCTTAAATGTACCCAAACTAGAGCCCCCATGATTGGGCTTAACAAAGACCGGAAGAGCTAGTTTGGTAAGCAATTGCTCCAAGCTAAAATCATCATTTTTCTTTAATAAAACAGACTTAGCGACGGCCACCCCATTAGCTTCTGCTATTGTATTAGATACCTTTTTATCAAAGGTAATGGTAGAACTCAAATGCCCGCAAGAAGAATAGGGTATGCCCACCAAGTCCAGATAAGCCTGTATCAAGCCATCTTCACCGGGGGTACCATGTATTAAAATAAATGCTCCGTCAAAATTTATTTTCTCCCCATCCACTTCCAGCGAAAAATCATCTTTATTAATAGGTATTCGGGTTCCTGAAGGCGCTTGATAGTACCACCCTTCCAAAGAAATAATAATTTTATAAAACAAATACTTAGGGCTAACTAACTGCTGCTCAATATATTCCGCACTTTTTAGAGAGATAGCAAACTCTCCGGAATATCCTCCAACCAAAAAGGCTATTCTCTTTTTTTGTTTCATTTTTTTTTGAAATTTGGGTATCGTCACCCACAACAACGGAGTCAGTGAAAAATACGTAAATTTTTAGATACCCCTATTTTTAGACAGAAAAAAGACGTTTTTGTGTATATTAGGCCTGCCCAACATAAAAGTAGGAGCCAATTTTTTGATGCGCAGATACAAGGCTAGCCTTGTATCTGCGCACAAAATTGGCCAAAACAGACCTACAGGGGCAGGCAGGCTCAAAAAGGGCATTTTATCGTAAAAACCTACCCAACCTTAAGTTACATATAAAGAAAGCCTAAGAACCTTTACTGCGGCGAGTCAATTCATCACGAATTAAAGCCGCTTTTTCATAGTCTTCAGAAGCCACCGTTTTACCGAGCAATTCATTCAACTCCTTGATTGTATAATTAGTCAACGCACCTTCTTTTCTTCTTTCCTTCTTCACCTTTTTAGGCTTGTCTTTATCTTCATCCAGAATAATTCCGGCTTCTGCAAGCACCTTTTCGTAGGTATATATCGGACATTCAAACCGAACTGCTAAAGCGATGGCATCGGATGAACGAGCATCTACTTCAAAGATATCACCTTGAAAAGAACAAATCAATTTGGCATAAAAAATACCATCCACTAATTCGCTGATACGCACTTCATTCAAGGTAATATTAAAAGTATCCAATGTATTCTTAAACAAATCATGGGTTAATGGCCGAGTAGGCACCATCCCTTCCAAAGCAACCGCAATGGCTTGGGCTTCAGAATTGCCGATTACGATAGGCAATCGACGGTTACCATTTTCTTCACTCAAGACAACCGCAAAGTTTTGAGCCTGTGTAACACTTTGCGTAAGCGTAACGATATGAAGCAATATTTTTTCCATAAAAAGAAGTTAAGCGTATTCCAATGAATGCAAAAATTTACGTATTAAGCTTTCGCCAAAAAAACTAAGCTTTAAATTTCTTTACTGCTTCGGTCAATTTTGGAACGACTTCAAACAAATCACCGACTACCCCATAGTCTGCTGCTTTAAAAAACGGAGCTTCCGGATCTTTGTTGATGACGACTATTGTTTTTGAATTATTGACCCCGGCCAGATGCTGAATTGCACCGGAAATACCGATGGCTATATACAAATTAGGGCGTATCGCCAATCCCGTCTGTCCGACGTGTTCGTGATGCGGACGCCAATCCATATCTGCTACCGGACGAGAACAAGCCGTGGCTGCCCCCAAGGCTTCCGCCAATTCTAAAAGTATGTGCCAATTTTCCGGCCCCTTAAAGCCACGACCGCCGGAAACGACTAACTCTGCTTCCGGTAAAGGAATCCCCCCCGCCTGTTTCTCAACTGACAACTTCCGCACCTTACAGGACACTAAAGGCACATCAATTGACTCCACAGCCACCGGCTCGCCGAGCACTTCCAAAGGTATCGCATTACCCATCAAAGACAGCACTTTATGCGCTGAAGTAATTTTGTAATCGGCAAACGCTTTTCCGGAAAAAACCGGTCTTCTCACCACGAATCCATCAGTCAAATCCGGCAAGGCACTCACTCCGGACACCGCTCCAGCTTTTAATCGAGCCGCCACACGTCCCTGAATGGATTTACCCGTAGTGGTAAAAGACATCACAACAACTTCTGCATCCAGTTTTTCGGCAGCATCTGCTACTGCACGAGCAATATTTTGATTATCCACGGAATCACCGGGAATATTATAGACTTTGTCTGCTCCATATTTTCCTAGGCTTCCCGCATCATTGACATTTCCAATGGTTAAAGCGGCACAGGTAGTACCCATGGCCTTCGCTAATTTTGCCCCATAAGTAACCGCTTCCAGAGCTACTTTTTTTAATTGTCCTTCAGGACTTTCGGCATATATTAATATCATTTTGAAGTATTTTTTTGGTTAGGATTAAATGACTTTCGCCTCATTGTGCAAAAGATTGACCAACTCGTCCATATTGTCCGGATCAATCATCTTCACTTCGGATTTTGCCGGTGGCTTCGCAAAATGAACAACTTCGACCGGATTTACAAAATCGACGGCCGGTACCACATTCAATGGCTTACGACGAGACATCATAATCCCCTTCATGCTAGGAATGCGTTGCTCCGCCAAATCTTTAGCGGCACTAATCACAAATGGAAAATCAACGGATAATACTTCTACCCCTCCTTCGATATCTCTTTTCAAGGTGGCCGTATTCCCTTCCACATCCATGTGCTGTGCTTGAGAGACGAAAGGCAAGTCCAGATATTCAGCAACCATAGATGGCACAATTGCCCCATTAAAGTCGATGGTTTCCTTACCCATAAAGATGGCATCATACCCTTTATCTTTGGCATATTCGGCTATCTGAAAAGCTACGAAATCAGCGCTAACTGCTTCTGCATCAATCCTTACTGCATCATCCGCTCCGATGGCCAATCCTTTTCTAATGACGGCATCATTGGTGGATGGCCCCACATTTAGGACGGTGACAGTGCCACCGACTGCTTCCTTTAACTCCAAAGCCCGAACGAGGGCATACCATTCATCATAAGGGTTCATGATGAATTGAACTCCATCCGGATTAAAAGCGGTATCATTATCCTTGAAGGAAATGTTGGCCGTTGTATCCGGGGTTTGACTAATACAAACCAATAATTTCATATTGTAGATATTTTAAAGGTTTCTTTGGTATTCATCTTGTAAAACTGCTCAAAACGAATTAAAATCGGGCTACATACAAAAAATAACCCTACTTTTCCCGAAAGGGATGCAAAAATAAGAATTTCCACGCAAAAATGCACTTTTTCGACAGAATCTTTTGAAAATACACAGACGCTCCATTCTCTGTTTAAATACGCTTTTTGACTTGAAAAGTTTTAGCGGTTTATCCTTGCGGAAAAACAGGCCATTCACACCACCGACTCCCTAAATCTTTTCAAATCCTTAACCATGGATTGAGCCAGATCACGATCTCTTAAAGCCTTGTCAATCAAGTATTTATCTCTATTCTCTACAATAAACTGACTAAACACATCGGCCACCGTCAGATTATTGCTCTGTCGTTCGACCAAGTAAACCGCATCTCCGACTTTGACTTCTCCTTCTTGAAGCACCTTCACATAAACCCCCGAAAAACCGGACTCCAAAAACTCCTTGAGCATTGTCTGAGTGCCAAATTTAACGCCCAACTTATAACAAGGTATCCTAGGCTGTGTGATTTTCACAATGGCACCCCCTATCTCTAGCACGTCCCCAATATGCATCTTACTTTCTGCAAGACCTTTTACCGTCAGGTTTTCACCTAGGAAGCCCCAATCCCAAGCCAAGTTGGGATACCGCTTGCGCCAAAATTCATAGTGATCCGCACTGTACAAATAACACGCTTTATCGATGCCACCATGAACACTTTTATTGGCTACATCATCCCCTTTGACCCCCAATTTTGTCAATAGAACAGGCCCTTGCACAGGATGCTTAAAAATCCCTGTTTCCACCTCCTTCTCCTTCCAAGTAATCTTTTGCGCAAGCCCTATATTTGTTGAGACAATCTTCATTAGTCCGTATTTTAATTTCCATCATAGAGAACTAATATTTCGTTTCTTTGTTCCGAATTTTATGAAAAATGATGTCAGAATTTCTATTCATGATTTAGGACTGATGGACTACCGCAAGGCTTGGGAGCGCCAAACCGAGCTTCATAACCAACTGATTAACAACAAATTAGCAGACACGCCCAATTTGGAGCAGCACTTCATTTTGTGTGAACATCCGGTCGTTTACACCTTAGGTCGGAGTGGTTCGATGGATCATTTGCTGCTTTCGCAAAAAGAGCTTTCGCAAAAAGGTTACACCTTCTACAAAATCAATCGGGGCGGAGATATTACCCATCACGGCCCCGGCCAAATAGTGGGCTATCCAATACTGGATTTGAGCTATTTTCGGCAAGACGTGGGCTGGTACGTGCGCTCTATCGAAGAAGTCATTATCCGAACGCTCGCTGACTTTGACATCCAAGCAGTACGCATTGAAAAATATACAGGCGTTTGGATAGAAGGTAGCCCCATGAGAAAAATTGCCGCTATCGGCGTGCACATGAGCAGATGGGTCACCTTACATGGATTTGCGCTTAACATCAACAATGACATACACCTTTTTGACCACATCATTCCTTGCGGAATACAAGACCCCAACAAATCCATCACGTCACTCGCGGCTGAACTCGGCAAAGAAATTGCAATAGAAGATGTCAAAAAGCGAATTATTCACCATTTTGAAGCCGTTTTTGATGTCCAAACCATCGAAAAGGCACCATATATCAACACCAAACAATGAACAAAAAGCCAACTAAAGCATCTAAAACAACTATGACCGAGTTGGTCATGCCCAACGACACCAACCCTTTGGGCAACCTAATGGGAGGCAATCTACTCCGGTGGATGGACATTGCCGCCAGTATTTGCGCCGCCAAGCATTGCGAAAGCTTAGTGGTCACGGTATCTGTTGATTTGGTTTCTTTTGACCAGCCCATACTCCTTGGAGAAGTAGTTACTTTGGAGACCACCGTCACCCGCGCTTTTAATACTTCTGTAGAAGTCAGCGTTCAAGTCTATGCGTCTAATTTTCAAGGTGGGGGCACTCGAAAATGCAATTCGGCTTATTTCACTTTCGTCGCCTTGAACGAAGACCATACCACCAAAAAAGTACCCAAGGTACTAGCCATCACCGACGAAGAAAAACGACTTTATGAAGGCGCCATCAGACGACGCCAGATTCGATTGATTCAAGCCGGAAAATTAGACCCCAAAAATGCGGATGAGATTCGGGAGTTCATTAATCGGTGAGTCAACATCAGGCATAAATAGGCAATTTAGACGAGATTATTCTGACTATATCCCAAGAATGATTTATAAAAAAAAATATATTACCAGGGCATAACTACCCCCCCAAAAAAATGGGTAGGAGCCAAGCCCTGACGGCAAATATAATAAAAAAAATTCGGCTTACCTGCTTTTAGGTAAAAAAAAAGCATTTTTGTGTATCACGTAGCATCCATTTTTAACGCATAGCCAGACCGAGCGTAAAGATAAAAATATCTCCATATTAGCCATAAATCACCGACAATCAACCATTTGCGAAAGCAGCCCCTAAATTCAATAAATCGTAAAAACAAAAAAAATAGTCTATTTTTGCGTAGCTAACAAGGAATTAACGCTTTATATTTTAATTTTTTTTTCAATATGGCTAAAAAATCGTATCGGAGAGCTAAGTAACAGATAATCAAAAAGTTATCTAAAAAAATTGGTACATTATTTGATTTTTAACAATATGATTTCTGTAAAAAAAGGGTAAAATGAGTGAATTTTTGCCCAAAAATTTTGGAAAAATGGTTTTCAGCGTTACCTTTGTGAATGCTTCAGGGAGGAGCTGCTGGTAGGGTACTACTACATAACATACTATCCAGCAGGAAGTTATTTTTTCACGAATCCATTAAAATGGGAAAAGAGAAGTACTTTTACAACAAACAAACACTACAATATGAGAAGCATAAAGTACCCCTAAGTAAGCGGGTATTTCAGGTGTTTGGCTTTGTTTCTACTGTCCTTGTTACTGCAGTGGGGCTTTTGATACTTTTATCAAGGTTTTTTCCAAGCCCAAGGGAGCAGGCACTGAGCAGAGAATTAGCGCAAGCGGAATACAAATATAATCTTTTGTCGGACAAGGTCGCCTTAATGGACAAGGCCTTGACCAATATTCACGAAAGAGATGCTTCTATCCACCGAGTTATTTTTGGTATCGAACCCATGGATGATAATGTTTGGAACGGGGGTATCGGGGGTAGTGACCACTATATGGATGTATTGGACTATAACAATACCGGTCAGCTTATTAAGCAAAGCGAACAAAAGGTACGCAAACTTGCCCGCCAAATCGCTCTGGAGTCCAAATCTTTGGATACCATCCAAAAATTAGCCATCGAAAAAGAAGACAGACTCGCTTCCATACCTTCCATCAAACCTATCAGAGAAGATAAGATTAAACGAAGCATCAAAAACTTATCCGGTTTCGGCATGAGAAGGCATCCGATTCACAAGGTCATGAGAATGCACACTGGCATCGACTTTCCGGCTAGAACCGGCACACCTATTCAAGCCACCGGTGATGGAGTGGTCGTTAAGGTAATCAAAAAGAAGTCAGGTTACGGCAAACATGTCGTCATCGACCATGGATATGGGTACAAGACGCTTTATGGACACATGAGCAAAATCAATGTCAAGAAAGGTCAAAAAGTAACAAAAGGACAGATTATCGGTAAAGTGGGCAATACAGGTACTTCTACCGGTGAACACCTTCACTATGAAGTCCGGTTTAAAAACAAACCCATCAATCCTATTGATTTCATCCTTGACGGCTTGACACCTATCGAATACCAGCATCTTGTCAATGCTTCTACAGCAACAAATCAATCCTTTGACTAGGTACTTACGAAGTTAGCTAACCACTAACGATACATAGTAAAAAAACCTTTTCTGTTCTTCAGAAAAGGTTTTTTTTTGTACCTTTCGGTAAATTATTTGAAAAATGCCTAATGCTCACCATTTAAATACCTGCCCCAATTGTGGAAGCGACCCGGGGAACGGTAAGTATTGCCATGAGTGCGGTCAAAAGAATAAACCGACCCAACTTAACCTAAAAACTATATTTGGTGAGTTCTTTAGCATTCTTTTTAACATTGATAATCAATTCTTTAGGACTATAAAAGCCGCTGTAATCCCGGGAAAATTAGCCACTGATTTTGGCAAGGGAAAGCGAAAATCTTACTTACATCCACTTCGTTTCTTCTTTTATTCTTGGATTCTTTTTGCGCTAATTTTACAATGGACTGTCCATCTCAATGATGATACAAAAAATAACAAAAATCAATTACTCCAAGAAATTATCAAAATCAAGATAGACTCTACTAACTTCTCCGCCAACCAAAAAAGCTTGGATTCTCTATCAGCTAAGCTACAAAAGACAAATTTTAATATAAATTTTGGCATTGGAAAGGAATTGTGGTTTGTCTCCGATACTTCAAAACTAAAACCCAATACCGATTCTGTGACCTATATTCTGTCTTCTGACCTAAATCTACTTCCCAAAGATTCTTTATTCCAAAAATATGAAATTACCAATTGGATAGATAAGTTTAAAATCGAGAGAGCCAAGCGACTAAACCAAGGCCCCATGAGTTTCTTCAATTACATGATGGAACATTTTATATGGCTCTTTTTTGCGGTGATTCCCTTTTCGGCCCTTTGGCTTTGGTTGTTATTTGGTCGCTCCAAAAAGTATTATGCGGAGCATATTTTGTATTTATTATATCTTTTTGGGATGTTATTTCTGTTTTTCACGATAGCTTTTTTATGCAGCTATCTTCCGGATAAGTTTGCACAAATAGCGATTGGAATACTCTGGATTCTGCAGGTTGTCTATTCATTTTTCAGCCTAAAAAACTATTATGGGCAAGGCGGCTTCAAAACTTTCATCAAGTGGAATGCGTATTTATTTGTTAATTTCCTTTTGTTTGTGACATTTATCGTCTTTTTCTCTATCATCTCAGCTGCTCTTTTTTAACATAAGCCATGAAATCAAAATTTGAAACAGTCATCGGACTTGAGATTCACGTCCAACTCAACACCAAAAGCAAGGCCTTTTGTAGGGATTCTAATCTTTTTGGGCTTGCGCCAAATTCGCAAGTAGGCATCGTCTCGCTCGCTCATCCGGGCACCTTACCCTACCCCAACAAAGAACAGGTTTATTCCGCCATCAAACTAGGCTTAGCCATTGATTCTCAGATAAATAGAGTCAGCACCTTTGATCGAAAAAACTATTTTTATGCCGATTTGCCGAAAGGCTATCAAATCACTCAAGACCAAACTCCGGTCTGTGTCGGCGGCCAAATTCCCATTAAAGTAGGTGACCAAACGAAGCTCATCCAAATCCATCATATCCACATGGAAGAAGATGCCGGCAAGTCTATTCATGATCAAAATGCCAGCCATTCGTTAATTGACTTCAACCGGGCCGGAACGCCATTGCTGGAAATCGTTACCGAACCGGATTTGCGCTCCGGAGAAGAAGTGGATGCGTTGATGTCGGCGGTTCGGCAACTGGTTCGCTATTTAGATATTTCGGATGGCAATATGGAGCAAGGTTCGATGCGCTGTGATTGCAATATTTCCATTCGCCCGCAAGGCAGCACGACCTTGGGCAATCGCTGTGAAGTCAAAAATCTAAACTCCATGCGCTTTGCCAAAAAGGCCATTCAATATGAAGTCAAGCGGCAAATTTCGTTGACACAAAAAGGAGAAACCATCCAACAACAAACGCTTAATTTCAATCCGACAACCGGACGAACAACCCCCATCCGGACCAAGGAAGATGCCCATGATTACCGGTATTTTCCGGAGCCGGATATGCCACCCATTGTGGTCAGCCAAAAAAAGATTGCAGCACTAAAAGCCGCACTTCCAAAATTACCTTGGGACTATGAGCAAACTTTTTTGAGTTATGGGCTTTCGCCAAAAGACAGTATCCTTTTGGCGCAAGACTTAGACCTAGCGGAGTATTATGAATCATTTGTTTCGACTTACGAGCAGGCGATTCCTTTTGCCAATTTATTGATTAATCAGATTCGTCCGACCCTTACGGGAAAAATAAATGACTATCCTATTTCGCAAGAATACTTAGCCCAATTTTTGACATTAATCAATGACAAAACCATCAATAAGTCACTGGCTATCAAGCAGTTACTACCAAATATGCTTGCGCAACCCAGCGTTTCTCCAAAGGAATTAGTCAAAGCATTCTCGCAAGAGAAAGATAATAATTCTAACCAACTAGCCGAAACCATTTCTAATATTATCGCCGCTCATCCGGATAAAGTCAAAGCTTATCGAAATGGCAAAAAGGGACTTCTAGGGTTCTTTATGGGGGAAGTGATGAAACAGACACGGGGGCAGGCCGATCCGGGAGCTAGCCGCAAAATTTTACTTAAAGCACTAGAAAGAGCGCATTAAATTAAGAATTAATCAATGCTTTCATCTCATGAATCATCTGTGCCGGGTTTTTCGCCCTAAAAATCCCGGAACCCGAAACCAATATATCGGCCCCGGCATCGGCTATGGCTTTGATATTGTCTATTTTTACGCCGCCATCAACTTCAATGTCAATATGGCTCAAATCTCGCTCATCTCGTATTTTGCGCAAGCGACTTAACTTGTCCAAGGTATTGGGAATAAACGACTGTCCCCCAAACCCGGGATTTACAGACATCACTAAAACCAAGTCCAAATCCGGCAAAATATCTTCCAATACCGACACCGGTGTATGTGGATTGATGGCCACACCCACCTGCGCGCCCTTTGCCTTAATCTGATGGACTACTTTGTGTAAATGCCGCTCCGCTTCAAAATGTATCGTCACATTATCCGCCCCCGCATCCACAAAAGCATCAACCATCAAACCGGGCGTTTCAATCATCAAATGGACATCAATCGGCAAAGAAGTAACCCGGCGAACCGCCTTTAAAACAGGGATACCAATGCTGATATTGGGCACAAATTGACCGTCCATTACATCAAAGTGCAAAATATCCGCTCCGGCCTGTTCCAGCATCCGAATGTCTCGCTCCAAATGGGCAAAATCTGCGGACAATAAGGAAGGTGCAATTTTTTTTGTTTTCATTTTCTTTCTTTTCGGAGAAAAGGCGGTTTTGGTTTTTTACAATTCCAAGCAAGTTTTCGTTAGGTCATCTGCCGTCAGTCCAAACTCCGAATACAATCGCTCAAAAGGAGCCGAAGCGCCAAAATGATCCAATCCCAATATTTTTCCGTCAAGCCCCACATATTTGTACCAAGAAAGACTCGCTCCGGCCTCAATGGCTACCCGTTTTTTAATTTTAGAAGGCAAAACCTTATTTTTGTAAGCGGCGGGTTGGGCATCAAAAATATCCGTTGCCGGCATGGAGACGATACTTACTTTTACGCCTTTTTCATTTAATTTCTTTTTGGCTTCGATGGCAATTTCTACTTCTGATCCGGTCGCTATGATGATGTGGGTATAGCCGCGATCTTTGGTCAATATATAACCGCCATATTGGGCATCACCAGCCGGAGCCATTTTTAATTTCTTTCTGTCAAAAGTCGGCAAACTCTGACGACTCAACACCAAACAAGTCGGTTTATTTGTATTTCGCAAAGCTATTTTCCATGCTTCGGCGGTTTCGTTGGCATCCATTGGGCGCACGACGGAGATGTTGGGCATGGCCCTAAATGACGCTAATTGGGCTATCGGCTGGTGCGTTGGGCCATCTTCTCCTAAGCCAATAGAGTCATGCGTCAAGACATAAATCACCTGTAAACTCATCAAAGCCGCCATCCGCATCGCCGGGCGCATATAATCCGTAAACACAAAGAAAGTCCCACCATAAGGAATGATGCCACCGTGCAAGGCCATCCCGTTCATTATCGCTCCCATGCCATGCTCTCTCACTCCGTAATGAATGTATCTGCCTTTGGGATTTTTGGGAGAAAAGGCGGTTTCTCCTTTCGGAAAAGTCTTGTTAGAAGGGGTCAAATCCGCAGATCCACCCATAAAGGCCGGGACAATAGGTGCCAAATAATTCAATACTTGACCCGAAGATGCTCTGGTGGCCATGGCCTTTTCAGGTGAAAATTCGGGGATGTCAAATGCTTTTGCGGAAATATTTCCTTTGAGCATTTGCTTGAGTTCTCTACTTTCTTTTGGGTATTTTTTGGTGTAATGGGCTAATTTTTCATTCCATTTTTTGGTGAGCTTAACACCGGATGCTTGCGCAAATTTCTTCAAGGCGGCGACTTCCTTGGAAATGTAAAATTTCTTTTTTGGCGGAAGCCCTAGAGCAGCCTTGGTCAATTCAATTTCTTCTTCCGGAAATGGCTCCCCATGCGCCTTGGCAGTGCCTGCTCGATTGGGACTACCAAAACCAATTTGCGTATCACAAATGATAATGGAAGGTTTCGTTTTTTCTTTTTTGGCTTGCGCAATGGCTTGGTGGATACTTGCGTAATCGTGCCCATCAATATGCAGAACTTGCCAATCGTAGGCTTCAAAGCGTTTTTTGACATCATCCGTGTAGGAAAGGCTGGTGGGACCGTCAATCGAAATTTTGTTATTGTCATACAACAAAATCAATTTCTCCAGCTTATTGGTACCGGCAAAAGCGCAAGCTTCGTGAGACAAGCCTTCTTCCAAATCCCCGTCTCCGGCCATGACATAGGTAAAATGATTGATGATTTGGTGGCCCCGTTTATTGTATCTGGCGGCCAATGATTTTTCCGCAAGGGCAAATCCAACCGCATTGCCCAATCCCTGACCCAATGGCCCGGTAGTGGTCTCAATGCCTTTGTCGTGTACTTCGGGGTGCCCCGGTGTCTTACTGCCCCACTGCCTAAAATTCTTTAATTCTTTGAGCGGAAGCGGATAGCCATATAAGTGTAACAAGCTGTAAATCAACATACTGCCATGTCCACCCGACAAGATAAAACGATCCCTGTCAAACCAATCGGCATTCTTCGGATTGTGTACCAAAAAGTCCGACCACAACACCGTGGCCACATCCGCCATACCTAAGGGCAGACCCGGATGACCGGAATTAGCGGCCCGAATACCATCCATCGCTAAGCCGCGAATCGTATTGGCAATATCTTGTAAGGCGACTTTCGTGCCTTTGTGTGTGCGTTTATTTTTTGACATTTTTTTTCTTTTTGTGAAAGCAACGGGTGCTTTTTTTCGTAAGGGACGAAATTAAGACATTTTTGGGTTAAACAGATAATATTTAGGTCAAAAGAAATTTAACCAAAAAGCTTTGCTCTAGGAGTGTGTGATTGATGCTACTTCTTTTTACTTGTTTTGAAGCCCATTCGTTTCCTTTTTTTGGCTTTTTGCTCTTCATTATCTTTTTCAAGGAGATAGTTTAAGGCTTGATTGATGTCTTCCAAGTTGACATTCATTTCGTCTTCAAGCGTGCTGATTTTCTTTTTCAAATCTTTGTAGTCGGATAAATGCCGACGCAACGCCACAAATGTACGCATGATGGCAATATTGACTTCAATGGCTTTATCGCTATTCATGACGCTGGACAACATCGCCACACCTTGTTCTGTAAAAGCATAAGGTGTGGCCGGACTAAATCGAACATTTTTAGGAAGGTTATCACAATCTGTGATAACCTGCTTCCATTCCGATTTAGTCAATTGAAACATGAAGTCTTCCGGAAATCGCCGAATATGGCGTCGGACGGATTGTTTAAGTACTCGATTTTCGACTTGATAGAGCGCAGCCAAATCAAAATCAAGCAGGACTCGAATACCCCGTATCTCATAAATTTTGTGCTGAATAACTTGTATGTCCATTGTCATTTTCTCCATGATATTTGATGCAAGTATAACGAGGAGAATAGGCTTCAGTTCAGAACAAGAAGTAAAATCCGGCACCAAAATTTAGATACTCACAAATTCAAAGGCTCTATCTCCGTCCGACGATTATTACTTCTTCCGACTTCTGTGTCATTGGAGTCGATAGGCTGACTTTCTCCAAAGCCCTTGTAAGACAATCGTTTAGCATCGACACCATGCTGAATCAGGTAATCGTAAACAGCTTTGGCCCGCTGCTCCGAAAGGCGCAAATTATCGGCTTTACTTCCCACATTGTCCGTATGACCGTTGATTTGCATTTTTAATTCTTTAGCTTCCTTCAACATCTTGGCGACATGATCCAATTCAAAACCGGAGCTGGGTTTTAAGTGCGCAGAGCCGGAGTCAAAAAAGACATTTTTAAGAATAACGACTTGCTGCTTTTTAGGAAAATCATTTCCCCCTTTGTCGGGGTCAATAACAATCTTTTTGAGTTTGGCCACTAGGGAGAATGGTTTCTCGAAAGAGCTCGGTTGATTTAAGGCGTAGTTTTCGGAATAAAACAAATAACCTTCTTTGCTAATATTCAGTGCATAATCGCCTTGCGGCAAAACCGCTAAAAAATTCCCATTCTCATCCACAACGGACTTTAAAAAAGGCTTTCCTGTAGAAAGATCCACTAGTTCAACTAGGGCGCCTGTCAGTTTTTTCCCGGAAGGGCCCGCTTCCAATACCTGCCCTTTTACGTAAGTCACTAAATCAGGACGAATGGATGGCGGAATATCAAACTCAAAAATATCAATAGTTCCCCCAAAGAAATCTCCGTCCACGACACTTTTTTCGGTCCCTGCAAAATAGCCCTTACGACCATCCAAACTCACCACCAAAGCCCCTTGATTACCTTCATCATTTATCGGGTAACCTAGATTTTGGGCTTTAGACCATTGTCCATTTGGCAGACGCTTACTAAAAAACAAATCGCCCCCGCCCATGCCGGGATGCCCATCAGACATAAAATAAAGCGTCTTGCCATCCGGATGTATAAAGGGTGCTTGATCGGCGCCGGATGTATTGATGGAATCCCCTAGATTTCGGGGAGCCCCCCACTTGCCGGCACCATCGCGATAACTCACCCAAATGTCTCTATCGCCATGCCCGCCTGGACGTTCACTCGCAAAGTATATAGCTTGACCATTGGCAGAAAGGCTAGGTTGGGCATCCCACTTCATCGAATTGACGGCTGTGCCCATCTTCTTGATGTCTGTCCAGCTTCCATCCTTCTTTTCAGAAAAATAAATATCACAACTTCCCCGTGACATCCGGTCTCTCCCACAAATAGTCATCGCCAAATATCGTCCATCCGAAGAAATACATTGAGCGCCTTCATTTTTGTCGGTATTGATTTCATCCATCGCTACGGCCGGCAAAAACTGCCCATTTTCCTTACGGGAAATATAAAAATCTTCTTGATTATGCACTCTGCGAGTAAAAATCAAAAATTGTTCATCAGCGGTAAAAGAAGGTAAATACTCCGGATCGGCAGTATTGATATTCGGCCCTAGATTCTTAGGCTTAAAGGGTAAGGGATGTTTGACAGCTTCTTTGGCAAATTGCCAATTGGCCAGTTTTTTTTCACCGGCCGTTCTCCTTCTGCCTTTGATTTTTGGATAGCTCAAATATTTTTTGCCTAGCCGGATGGCTTTTTCATAATCCTTTGACTTTGTGGCAATTATTGCGAGAGTATAGTAAATTTTAGGTTGATAGTCAGGCGCCATTTTCACAGCTTTCGCAAAATAAGTCTTGGCCAAGGAATAGTCTTTTTTTTCATAATAGACTCCACCTATTTTGATGATGGCATCGACCAATAAAGGATCCTTTTTTAAAGCTTTCTTATACTGTGCAAGCGCTTTATCGAGTTGTCTTTGCCCGACATACTCATTCCCTTTTTTATAAGCTCCCAAAGCTTTTGCGTTAGTGGTTTTGCGAGTAGTAAAGGTTTGGGCTTGAGCCTTTGTCCCCACACAACCCGTTAAAAAAAGAGCTACCCAAAAAAAACTTAAAAGCAAATATTTCATAAAAAGTACTTTAAGGGACACGCCCAAAATAAATGTCCATTTTATACGGCTTCTTTTGTGATTATACTGCGTTGCTCATCGCTCTGGTAGCCCTGCTACCATCGCTC